>JACQGM010000001.1 GCA_016199585.1 Armatimonadota bacterium | reverse complement strand
GAGCTGATGATCATGACCGACTTCACGGCGCCGTCCGAGCGCACGGGTGAGGTCGGCAACTATGTCTCAAACATGCTGGAGTTGGAGTACGGCGTCACCGACCAGTTCGCGACCGAGCTGATGTTGGAGGGTTTCTTCGACACCACCCACGGCTTCGGGAAGTTCACCGGATTTCGGTGGGAGAACCGCTACCGGCTGAGCAAACAGAAGAACCGGGGCCTAAACCCGGTCCTCTACATGGAGTATGAAGACCTGGACCCGGCAACCCGCTTCAAGATGGAAGTCAGCGGACGTGAGGATGGCAAAGGAGAACCGGCTGAGCTGGAGGGAAAGCGGGAGCGGATCTTGGAGACCCGGTTGGTTCTATCCCGTGACTTCGGCCCCTGCAACATCGCCTTCAACTGGATCAACGAGACGGACGTGCAGCGCGATGGGTTCACCGACTTCGGGTACTCTCTCGGGGCACGCTGGACCCTGAGCGATCATCACCACGAAATGGAGGCTGCGGAAGGCGCTGCAGCCCTGGTCGCTTCCTCCGGCAAGCTGCGGTTTTCCTGCCCGATGCACCCGGAAGAGCGCGCCGAGAAGCCAGGCACATGCCCCGACTGCGGCATGGCGCTGGTGAGCAGCCGTGACGCCGGTCGGCACGGGCTTCCCCTCGGCGGGCCGACCCGTGCCAGCCGCTGGAAGCCAGCCGCTCTTGGCGTGGAGTTGTACGGCGGGCTTGGCAACAGCCGCGCTTTCGGCGGCCCGTTCCCGGTGCAGCCCCACTACCTTGGCCCCATCCTCATGTTCCATCCGCGGGAGGGGATGATGCTCCACATCTCTGCTGGCATCGGGCTGACACCTGTGAGCGACGACCTGCTGAGAACGGCGGTCGGATTCGAGTTCTGATGCACGAGAGGTCGGAAGGCGTCTTGCACACGCCCCCCGACCGGAGTTGCCGTGGTGTGCCACGACGTTCCCCAACGTATAGCATACCACGCGCAGCTCATTTCTGCCAAGAAGAAAGGAGACGTGGAATGCACCGAACGTACCGACAACGTGGGTGCCCCCTGGAGGGGGGCTTGCGGCGTGATGGCGCCAGGGGGTTCACGCTGATCGAATTGCTCGTCGTCATTGCGGTGATCGCCATCCTCGCGGCGATGCTCTTCCCGGTGTTCTCTCGGGCTCGGGAGATGGCGCGCAAGACGACCTGCGTTTCCAACGCGAGCCAGATCGCCAAGGCCTGGATGATGTACGTTCAGGACTACGACGAAATGGCGATGCCCCTGGGCTACTGGTGCTGCCCCGGCCAGGGTTGGGTGAAGGAGTGGCGCTGGTACGGCAGCCAGGATAGAGCAGGGCTGCACCACGAAGAGGGCCTGCTCTACCCTTACATGCGGAACGTGGACATCAAGGGGTGCCCAACGCGTCCGGAGATCGGACGCCCCCTGGACGGCAACCTCGGCTTCGGGTATAATGATAAGTACCTGGCGCCGAACGTCGTGGTGGGGCGGCCGGTGCAGCAGATCTACACGGTGCCGGCCAGCATGGCGGCGATCCAGTCGCCCGCGGAGACGGTGGTCTTTTACGACTCGGCGCGCCTCGTCAGGGGGCAACTACAGTCAACCCCGTTTGGCTGCCCGCCGTCCATGGGGGGATCCTGCTTCCACGGGCGGCACAACGAGATGGGCAACGTCATCTGGGCGGACGGCCACGTGAAGGCCGAGCGCCCGAAGCCGATCCCGCGCGGCAGTCTCTCCTTGGAGCTGCTGCAGCAGCAACACGTGGGCGACATCGACCGGGATGGCGACCCGGCGACGGATGAGCTATGGGATCTGCAATAAGGGTCTGAAAAGGGGCTTCGCCACAGAGGGGCGCAGAGACAGAGACAAGGTCACAAGCCTTCTCCGCGTCCCCTGTGGTGAGCTCTCCGGCACGTTCCAAAGAGAAAGGAGACCGAACGTTGAAATCATGGAAGCTCGCCGGCGCGCTCGCGCTTGGCTGTGCCGGCTTGCTGGCGGGCGCGGTGCTGGATCGGCCGGTGGGGGCTCAGGATGCGGTGTGGCTGACCAACTATGAGGAGGCGCGCGCGGCCGCGCGCAAAGAAGGCAAACCGCTCTTCGTCGTCTTCCGCTGCGAGCGGTGACTGGACTGCAAGGGCTTTGACGAGCAGGTTGTTCGTCTTGACAAAGAGATTGCGGATCTGGCCCGCCAGTTCGTCCTGATGCGCCTCACGAACATGCGCGGGGTGAACCTGAACGTTTTCGATTTCGACTACGATCTGACCTGGATGTCGTTCTTCACGAACGCGAACGAGCACATCTATGGGCGCTACGGCGGGCGTGACACGGGAGATGCCGAGGCGCACCTATCGCTCGCCGGCCTGAAGCAGGCCCTGCGCCGGGCGCTGGAGGCACACCGCCGTGACCCTGACGGCAAGCCATCCAGAGCCTCCGGGCCAGCCTCAACGCCGGAGCAATATCCGGCAGCCCGGCGGCTCAAGGCCGGGGCGTGCATCCACTGCCACCAGGTGAACGATTTCCGGCGCGAAGCCCTCAAGGTCGCCGGGAACTGGCGCCTGGAGAACGTCTGGGTCTATCCCCCGCCGGAGAACGTGGGGATCTCGCTGGACAGGGACCAGGGCGACCGGGTTGCCGCCGTGGCGGCGAACTCCCCGGCCGGACGCATCGGCCTGCGCGCCGGTGACCGGCTCCAGAGCCTCAACGGGCAGCCGGTCGCCTCATTCGCCGATGCACAGTATGCCCTGCACCGGGCGCCGGTCGGGGGGGCGATCCCGATCTCCTGGCAGCGGGCCGGGCGCACCCTGAAGGGGGATCTCTCGCTCGCGGATGGCTGGCGGAAGGCCGACATCTCCTGGCGGGCCTCTATGTGGGGCCTGGATCCGTCCCCGGGGGTACACGGCCAGGACCTGACGGCCGCGGAGAAGAAGGCGCTGGGTCTGCCGGCGGATCACCTGGCGTTCCGCCAGGGGGGCTGGGTGACGAAGCAAGCGCGCGCGGTGGGCATCCGCGAGGGCGACGTCATCACCGGCATCGAGGGTGAGACGCTGGCGATGAACGTGCGCCAGTTCAACGCCTACGTGCGCCTCAACTACCAGGTGGGCGACCGGATCGTCTTGCAGGTCATCCGGGGCAAGGAGCGCCTCAGCCTGCCGATGGTGCTGCCGGCGCGCGTGTCTTTCTGAAGGCGAAGCGTAGAAGGGCGTGCCGCTCTTCGTCTCGGACCACAGCAACCACTACGGAGCCCTCGCCAGCGCCGTCAACCTCATCGCCGAGCGCGAGATGGCCGATGGTCGCGCGGTGGTATGGGAGTACGCCGCCGGCACCTCCTGGTCGCCCGCCTCGCGCTGGCAGATCGGCCTCGAAGCATCCGGAAACCTCACCAAAGAGCGGCACCGCCTCGGGCCCACCCTGGCCTTCGACCCCAACGGCAGCACGCGCGTCCTCCTGGGCGCCAACTTCGGTCTCAACAAGCAGAGCGACGACCGCATCCGCATGATCGCGGAATACGGGTGGTTCTGATCGGGTGGGAACCCGGCGGGGGCCGAAGCGGCGCGAGCGGGCACCGGGGCCGCTGCTCTCCGCCGCAACGCTTCGCCCCCGCCCTCGCCACGGCGCGCCGGCGGTGAGCGGCCGCGAGCGGCGGCCCGCGGCAATCAGGCTGCCTCGCCCAGGTAGGCGCGCTTCACCTGCGCGTTGCCGAGCAACTTGGGGCCCGTGTCGGTGAGGACGATCTCTCCCGTCTCGATCACGTAGCCGCGGTGGGCGATCTCCAACGCGAGGTGGGCGTTCTGCTCCACCAGCAGCACCGTGGTCCCCGCCTGGTTGATCTCGCGGATGATCGTGAAGATGCTGCTCACCACCCGGGGCGCCAGACCGAGCGAGGGCTCGTCCAGCAGCAGCAGTCTCGGGCGCGACATCAGCGCCCGGCCGATGGCCAGCATCTGCTGCTCGCCCCCGCTCAGCGTGCCCGCCCGCTGACTCCGGCGCTCCTCCAGCCTGGGGAAGATGTGGTAGGTACGCGCCAGGTCCTCACGGATGCCGGCGCGGTCGCGGCGCTGGTAGGCGCCAAGGTCCAGGTTCTCGGCGACGGTGAGGTTGGCGAACACCCGCCGGCCCTCTGGCACGTGGCTCATCCCCCGCGCCACGATGCGGTGGGGTCGCTCGGCGATGATCTCCGCGCCGCGAAACGTGATGGAGCCGGCGCTCGGGCGCACCAGTCCGGAGAGCGTCTTGAGAGTGGTGCTCTTGCCGGCCCCGTTCGAGCCGATCAGGGTGACGATCTCCCCCTCGCTCACGTCCAGGCTGAGACCGCGGAGGGCGTGGATGCCGCCGTAATACACGTCCAGGCCGCGCACGCTCAGCATCAGTGGCTCACCTCCCCCAGATAGGCTTCGATGACGCGCGGATCGCCCTGCACCTCGGCAGGCGTGCCGTCCGCGATCGTCACGCCGTAGTCCAGCACCAGGATCCTCTGGCAGGTGCCCATGACCACCCTCATGTCGTGCTCGATGAGGAGGATCGTCAGCCCGAACTCGTCGCGCAGGCGGCGGATCAGCGCCATCACGCCGACCTTCTCCTGCGGGGTCATCCCGGCCACCGGCTCGTCCAGGAGGAGCAGCGAAGGGCGCGTCGCCAGCGCCCGCGCGATCTCCAGGCGGCGCTGGGCGCCGTAGGGGAGGTTGCGCGCCACCTCGTCCGCGTGGCGGTCCAGCCCGAAGGTGCGGAGCAACTCGCGCGCCCGCTCGGTGATCTCCCTCTCCATGCGCCGGAACGCCCCCGTGCGCAGGATGGTTGGCCCGAAGCCGACGCGCGTCTCGGGAGCGCAGGCGATGCGCACGTTGTCGAGCACCGAGAGCGTCCCGAACAGGCGGATGTTCTGGAAGGTGCGCGCGACGCCCATCGCGGTGATCTCGTGGGGGCGGCGGCCCACCAGGCTCTCCCCCTTCAGCCGCACGCTCCCCTGCGTGGGCGAGTAGACGCCGGTGATCAGGTTGAAGACCGTAGTCTTGCCCGCCCCGTTCGGGCCGATGAGGCCCACCAGGTCTCGCGGGCGCAGGCGCAGGCTGAAGTCCGAGACGGCCACCAGGCCGCCGAACTTCTGCGTGCACCTCTCCGCCTCGAACAGGAGCGTCTCACTCACCCTGGCGTCTCCTCCTTCGCCGGCGCGCGTCCCCGCCGCCACTTTCCGAGGAGGGCGCGCAGGCGGCGCACGCTGTCGCGCCCCAGCTCGATCTGGCCCAAGAGGCCCTGCGGGCGCGTGAGCATCAGGAGGATGAGCAGCAAGGAGTAGAGGATCATCCGAACATCGCCCACCGCGCGCAGCGCCTCCGAGAGATACGTCAGCCCCGCCGCTGCCAGCACCGAGCCGGTGATGCTCCCCATCCCGCCCAGCACTACCATCACCACCACCTCGATGGAGTTCAGGAACCCGAACTCCTTCGGCACGAGGATGGTGATGTAGTGACCCAGCAGCCCGCCGGCCACTCCCGCGAAGAAGGCGCCGATGGTGAACGCCCTGACTTTGTAGCGGACGGTGTCCACGCCCATCGCCTCCGCCGCCACTTCGTCCTCGCGCACCGCCAGCAGGGCGCGGCCATGCCGCGAGAAGCGGATGTTGCGCACCACCAGCACCGCGGCCACGGCCCAGAGAGTCGCCCAGGAGAGCGTGGTGAAGCTGGGAATGCCCTTGAACCCGGCGGCGCCCCCCAGCGCCGGGATGTTCAGGAGAGCGACGCGCACGATCTCGCCGAAGCCGAGAGTGGCAATCGCCAGGTAGTCGCCGCGCAGGCGCAGCGTCGGCAGCCCCACCAGCACGCCGGCCACCGATGCGGCGACGCCGCCGCAGACCAACGCGGCGAAGAACACGAGTGGGTCGGCCGGACCGGGGTTCGCGGGGTCTACGCCGAGTCGTGGGCCGAGGAGCACGGTGATGGATGCCGCCGTGTAGCCCCCAACCGCCGCGAACCCCATGTGCCCGAGCGAGAACTGCCCGGTGATGCCGTTGATCAGGTTCAGACTCGTCGCCAGAATGACCCAGATGCCCACGCGCACGAGGATGAACGAGAGGTACGGCTGCGTCGATACAAAGCGTAGCGCCGCGCCGATCAGAATGGCGACGCCGGGTCCCACCAGTGAGAACTTCAGGAGCCGAGTGCCAACAGCCTTTCCTTCGGGCGTCGCGCAACGAACGACGAAGAGCAAGCCAACGACGAACCCGGGAGGTTGGAGGATCAGCAGGTGAACCCAGAACATCCACTCGGCATAGCTTCTGGCTTGTATGTCAAACCAGTTGCCAGGAAGGGGCGATGACGGCGGCTGCGCGCCACCTGCTGTCTGTGTCTGGTCGCTCATCGACCTCCCCCCGTGGTTGGCTCCTGCCTCATGGGCGGCGATTCCTTACACCTTCTCCACCGCGCCCGTGCCCAGGATCCCGGTGGGACGCACCAGCAGGATCAGGATGAGGAGGGCGAAGGCGATGGCGTCGCGGAAATCCGGCCAGTGCCAGGCTACCATGTACTCGGAGACGCCGAGCACCAGCCCGCCCACCATCGCCCCCGGCACATTGCCGATCCCCCCCAGCACCGCCGCCACGAACGCCTTGATCCCGGGCATGATCCCCATCAACGGCTCCACCTGCGAAACCAGGGCCACCAAGACCCCCGCCGCCGCCGCCAGCGCCGACCCGAACGCGAACGTGGCCGAGATGACCGTGTCGGTATTCACCCCCATCAGCGCGGCGGTCTCACGGTCGTAGGAGACCGCCCGCATAGCGCGACCGATGCGCGTGTAGTTGACGATCAACTGCAGCACCACCATCAGGGCGAGGGAAGCGCCGACGATGAGAAGCTGCAGATTGCTGACGGCTACAGGGCCGAGGTGGAGGGTGCGCATCGCGATGACGTCCGGGAAGGGCCGCGGGTTCGGCCCGAAGACGCTCGGGTGTTGGGCGACATTCTCCAGCAGCAGTGAGACGCCGATGGCGGTGATCAGCACCGTCAGCCGCGGGGCGTTGCGCAGCGGGCGGTAGGCCGCGCGCTCGATGATCACTCCCAGGAGCGCGCACGCGGCCATCGCCAGCAGCACCCCCCAGAACAGGCCCAGCCCCAGGCCTCCCGGGCGCGGGGTCACCGCGAAGTAGCCGGCGTAGGCGCCGATCATGTAGATGTCGCCGTGGGCGAAGTTGATGAAGCGCAGGATGCCGTAGACCATCGTGTAGCCCAGGGCGATCAGCGAGTAGATGCTGCCCCAGGCCAGCCCGTTCACCAACTGCTGCAGGAAGACGCTGAGCGCCCCGTCTTGCACCGGCGTCCTCCTCTTAGGGCTGCACCGTCTCGACGTAACGGAACCTGCCGTCCTTCACCTGGAGCACGACGGCGGGTTTCACGGCGTTGCGCTCGGCGTTCAGGGTGATGGTGCCGGTCACGCCCTCGAAGCCGGACGTCTGCGCGATGGCGTCGCGGATCGCCTGCGCCTCGGTGCTGCCGGCGCGCCGGATCGCGTCGCAGAGGATGCGGGCGCTGTCGTAGCCGAGGGCGGCCATCGCATCGGGCGCGTCCCCGTAGGCCCGGCGATACTTGGTGATGAACGCCTGCACGTGCGGGCTCTTGTTCTCGACCGAGTAGTGGTTCGAGAAGTAGTCGCCCTCCAGCGCCTTCCCCCCGATCTCCACGAGCTTCGGCGAGTCCCAGCCATCACCCCCCAGGAGGGGCACGGTGATCCCGATCTCGCGCGACTGCTTGGCGATCATCCCCACCTGGTTGTAGTAGCCCGGCACGAACACGGCATCCGGCGCCTTGGCGCGGATCCCGGTCAACTGGGCCTTGAAGTCAATGTCGCCCGACACCGAGGAGTATGAGCTCTCGGTGGTGATCTTCCCCCCCAGGCGCTCGAACTCCTCGCGGAAGAAGTCCGCCAGCCCCGTGCTGTAGTCCTGGCTCTTGTCGAACAGGACCGCCACCTTGCGTGCCTTCAGCGTGTTGAAGGCGAAGCGGGCCATGACGGTGCCCTGGAACGGGTCAATGAAGCAGATGCGGAAGATATAGTCGCCCACCTGGGTGACGGCGGGATTGGTGGATGCCGGGGTGATCATCGGGATCCGGTTGCGCTGGCAGATCGGCGCGCCCGCCAGGCTGCGGCTGCTCGCCACTTCGCCGAGGACCGCGACGACCCCGTACTGGTTGATCAGGCGGGTCACAGCCGTGGCTGCCTCGGTCGTCTGGCTGCGGTTATCCTCAACCAGGACCTCCACCTGCTTGCCCAGCACACCCCCCGCCGCGTTGATCTCCTGCGCGGCCAGCTCGATGCCATTGCGGGTGGAGATCCCGAACGTCGCCGTGTCGCCGGTCAGCGAGGCGAACTCGCCGATCCGGATCGTATTCGCCTTCTTCACGCCGCACCCCGCGGCCAACGCGGCGAGCGCCAGCAGCAGCGCCGGTGCGGCAACCCGGTGCCATAGGCTTCTACTCAAGGCAAACCCCTCCTGTAATGCCGAAAGACAATGTCACTTGCGTGTGGGCGTGCATGCAGGATTGTAACCAATCGGCTGCCAAAAGTCAACGACAGCCTGCGGGCGTTGGGATACGCTGGCAGGGCACCCGCCCGCGCTCGCTCTCCTTGCCGTCGCAGCGGGGGTGGGCGGCGGGCGCATCTTCTTGCAGGATGGCGAGCACCACGAAGTCGGCAGTGTCATCCACCGGCACCGCCAGGATGGGGCGCGAGCGTCGCAGCTACTTGCGGCGGCCCTTTTGCTCGTACGAGGCAGGAGGACTCCTCGATCGGACCACGAACTGCGGGTCATCTATGCCGTGTGGCGTCCGCACGCAGGACGAGAGGAAGACTTGATACCATAACGCGCACGAGAGCAAGAGAGAGGGGGTGAGAACTATGTATCTGGAAAACGCGAGAGCGTTGTTGCAGGGCGTCTTGCTGCTGGTCTTCGCCACCATCGCCTACTGGGTGAGCCTTCGCATTGGCGTGGGATTGGTAGCCCTCATGGGCGTCATGAAGATCCAGGAAAGCAGGACCGGCTGGTGTCCGTCGGATGTCTTCTTCCGGCCGATGGGCTTGAAGAGGAGATGGGAAGCCGAGACTGAAAGGAGCTGACAACCATGCTGTTTCACATCACTCAGACCCACACCCCGGAGAACTGCCCGAAAGACGTGGGCGGCTCCCAAACCCTGTACAACCCCGAGGTAGAAGGGGTGCAACTGCGGGCGATGTACGGTGCGTTCTCCCAGCACGTGATCTACTACGTCGTCGAGGCGGATAGCCTGGAGGCGATCCACCAGTTCCTCGGCCCGGGCTGGAAGCGCTGCACCGCCACGGTTACGCCCGTGAGCGAAGAGCCGGTCGCGCGGTGAGGAGCTCCGAAGGCGAGAGCAGTGCTCAGAGCGTGCCCGAGAAGGTCACAGAAGCAGAGAAAACCCGGCGCAGAGTTCGCAGAGGCATGCGGAGATGGCAGAGGATTCGGGAGGACTCCTGGGTAAACCGCTGCGCTCCCCGTGGCTTCTGGGCCTCTGCGTCGGGCCTTCTCCGGGTCTCAGCTTTTTCATACACCCTTCTGATCTGCCGGCCGCCGACGTGACAATCGTGGTGCTGACTCGGCGCTCCCGTCATGGTATCCTGAGGTTGGTGTCCGGGCGTAGTTCAGCTTGGTAGAGCGCTTGGCTGGGGGCCAAGGGGTCGCTGGTTCAAATCCAGGCGCCCCGACCAGAGGAAGCTGCGCAAGGCGGAACGGGAAACATGGGAGAAGGAGAACGGGAACGGGGAAGCGGAGCAGGCGCGGTTCGCGGCGGAGGTGCTGCCCGGACTGGCGGGTGTTTCCCTGTCACAGATTGCCGCCAGGACCGGGCGATCCCTGCGCTATGCGTCTCTGGTGCGACAGGGGCGATACACGCCCCACCCGATGCACCATGAAGCCCTGCGCGCCCTGGCGGGCGAGTGAGAGGAGAGAGGGCGGGAACAAGGGGAACAAGCCCAACCCACCGACTGCCGCACGCTCTTCCCCGTTCACGCCACTCGCTGACATGAAGCGCGGCGTCGTGAACGGGAAGGATGGCGAAGAGACATACACCACACCACGTAACACACGTCTGTTTCGGGGGGCAAAGTATGCCCCAAATTGGACACAGCATCATAGGGGGTCAATCAAAGCCGAGGGCGCCGGGTGGTGCTGATCCGCGCGATCTGCGCCTTGACAGTGCCGATGCGCCCTGCTATAATAACAATCGTATAGACTCAGGTCTGAGGGCGAGTGTCGGAATGGTAGACGGGCATGACTTAGGATCATGTGGACTTTGTCCGTGAGAGTTCGAGTCTCT
>JACQGM010000440.1 GCA_016199585.1 Armatimonadota bacterium | reverse complement strand
CCCGAGCCCGTCAGCTAACCTCGTAGGCAGAACGGAGAGCCGCGGGATCCGTTCCCGCGGAGCGCTGCATTCGGCCACGGCACTCTTGTCGTGGCCTTTTTGCTTCCGGTGTGCCGGACACCTGTCGGTGATCCCGCACCCGGGCGCTTCCGCCTTTCGGCAGGCTGGGGGCATGGCCCCTGATGGTTTGCAGTGGTCGCCGAAAGGAGGAGCGCATGTGCGGTATCGCCGGGATGTACCTGCACCGCAGCGAAGCTGA
Source organism: Armatimonadota bacterium (assembly GCA_016199585.1). Classification (GTDB taxonomy): domain Bacteria; phylum Armatimonadota; class JAAZEB01; order JAAZEB01; family JAAZEB01; genus JACQGM01. Next base: position 10,458 of record JACQGM010000440.1, on the reverse strand, counting down.
GCTTCAGCGGATGCTGGCCGCCATCCGGCATCGCGGCCCCGACGAGGAGGGCACCTTCCTCGGACGAGAGGTCGCCTTCGGGCACGCGCGCCTCTCCATCATTGACCTCAACGGCGGACGCCAGCCGATCCTCGGCGACAGCGGCGAAACCTGCATCATCTTCAACGGCGAGATCTACAACCACGCCCAACTGCGCGCCGAACTCGGGGGCACTTTCCGCACCCGGACCGACACCGAGGTGGTCCTGCGCCTCTACGAGCGCGAAGGCCCGGCGTGCGTCAGCCGACTCGACGGCATGTTCGCATTCGCCATCATGGACGGCGCCGACCTCTTTCTGGCGCGCGACCCCCTGGGAATCAAGCCTCTCTACTACGGGCACCGAGGCGCCTGCCTCTCCTTCGCTTCCGAGGCCAAGGCGCTCCAGGGCCGGGTGGACGAGATTTGCGAGTTCCCCGCGGGGCACTGGTTCCACTCACGGCTTGGCTGGGAGCGCTATTTCGAGCTGCCGCAGCCGGGAGCGCACATCGCGGACTGGCAAGCGGGCGCCCTGCGCGATACGCTGGAGGAGGCGGTCGCCAAGCGGTTGATGGCCGACGTGCCCGTCGGCTGTTTTCTCAGCGGCGGTCTCGATAGCAGCACCATCGCCGCCCTGATGCGCCGCCACGTGCGCGACCTGCACACCTTCGCCATCGGCACCCCCGGCAGCGACGACCTCGTGCGGGCGCGCGAGGTGGCGGAATACCTGGGCACCACTCACCACGAGTACGAAGTGACCCCCGAGGAGATACGCGCCCACCTGCCGCGGATCATCTACCACCTGGAGTCCTTCGATGCGGCGCTGGTCCGCAGCGCCATCCCGAACTACTTTGTCTCGCGCCTGGCTCGCCAGCACGTCAAGGTGGTGCTCTCCGGCGAGGGCGCCGACGAGCTCTTCAGCGGCTATGACTATCTGAAGCGCCTGCCGATGGGGCTGCCCCTTGAGGTGGAACTGCTCGCGATCACAGGTGCGCTTCACAACACCAACTTGCAGCGGGTGGACCGAATGACCATGGCGCACGGACTGGAAGGGCGCGTGCCGTTTCTCGATGTGGCCTTCCTGCGCCTGGCCTTCACCATCCCGCCCCGGGATAAGCTGCGCGGCCGCCGGCAGATCGAGAAATGGGCGCTGCGGCACGCCTTCGAGGGGGTGCTGCCCCCGCATATTCTGTGGCGCCGCAAAGAGAAGTTCTCCCGAGGCTGCGGTACCGCAGACATCGTGGCCCGACAGGCGGAGACGGAGATCAGTGACGCCGAGTTTGCGGCGGAGAGGAGTATCGGGCTTTGGACACGATTACACTCGAAGGAAGAACTGCTGTATTACCGACTGTTCCATCGGCACTACGGGGAGAACCTGGTGCCGTTGGTCGGACGGAGTCGCAGCCTGTAGCCGCCGAGCATCGTGATGGGCCCGTCTTCGCCATCCTCGGCGCCGGGCACGGCGGCACCGCCATGGCTGCCCACCTCTCGCTGATGGGCTTCCCGGTGCGGCTCTTCAACCGCACCCCCGAGCGGCTGGTGCCGGTGGCCTTGCAGGGCGCCGTGGAGCTGATGACGCCCGACCTGCCCGACATGCCGCAGGGCTACGCGCCGATCGCGGTCGCCACCGCCGATCCGGAGGAGGCGGTGGCCGGAGCGGACATCCTGATGGTGTGCACCCCCGCAACGGGGCACGAGTACATCGCCCAGCGGTGCGCGCCGTTCCTGCAAGACGGCCAGATCGTCGTCCTCAACCCCGGGCGCACCGGCGGCGCGCTGGAGTTCACGCACATCCTGCGCCAGGCCGGGGTGAGCGCCGGCGTCACCGTCGCCGAGGCGCAGACCTTCATCTACGCCGCACGCATGATGAACCCGGGCCAGGTACGCATCTTCCGGGTGAAGAACAGCATCCCGGTGGCGGCGCTGCCCGCTTACCTGACCCCCGAGGTGGTGCGCCGGCTGCGCGTCGCCTTCCCCCAGTTCGTGCCGGGCGACAACGTGATGAAGACCAGCATGGACAACATCGGGGCGATCTTCCACCCGGCCGTCACCGTGCTCAACTCCGCGCGCATCGAATCCACGCACGGTGACTTCGAGTACTACCTGGAGGGGATCACCCCTTCCGTCGCCCGGATCCTGGAGGCGATGGACGCCGAGCGCGTGGCGGTCGGCGAGGCGATGGGGTTCCAGTGCCTGACTGCCCGCCAATGGCTCTACATGGCCTACGACGCGGCCGGCAGGACGCTCTACGACGCGATCAACGCCAACCCGGGATACGCCGGCATCCGGGCGCCGCGCACCCTCGACAACCGCTACATCACCGAGGACGTGCCGATGAGCCTGGTGCCGATTGCCTCCCTGGGCGAGATGCTCGGGGTGCCCACCCCGGTGATCCACTCTATCATCGGGCTGGCATCGGTGCTTCACGGCTGCGACTACCGGGCGATGGGGCGCACCGCGGAACGCCTCGGACTGGCGGGCATGGATGTAAAAGAGATCCGGCGATACGTGCTCGAAGGGGGGATGTGACGTGGCGCGGCGCGGGAAGGTAGTGGCCGGCGCGGTGGGCAACTGCGTTCACGTCGCCGGGGTATCGGGGTTTCTCGCTCTGGCCGAGGAGATCGGCTGCGAGCCGGTATTCCTCGGGCCCGCCAACTCGGTGGCGGCGTTCGCGGACGCGGTGGCGACGCACGACCCGGAGATCGTGGGCGTCAGTTACCGCCTGACGCCGGATGTCCTTCCCGGCATTCTCGCCTCGCTGAAGGCGGAGCTGGAGAGGCGCGGCCTCTTCCACGGCCGGCGCTATCTCTTCGGGGGAACGCCCCCCACCGCGAGAGTGGCGCGCGGCGCCGGTTGGTTCGAGCGCGCCTTCACCGGGTTCGAGACGACCGAGGAGGTCATCGCCTTCCTGAAGGGGGAGGCCGGCGGCGGGGAGGAGGCTCCCCATCCCGCCACCCAGCTCGAGCGCCTGCGCCGCAATGCGCCCTATCCGCTGCTGCGCCACCACTTCGGCCTCCCCACGCTGAGAGCCACCGTCGCGGGCGTGCGGGAGATCGCCCTCTCGAAGGTGGTGGACGTCATCTCGCTGGCGCCGGACCAGAACGCCCAGGAGTGCTTCTTCCGGCCCGCGGAGATGGACCCGGCCCTTGACGGCGCGGGCGGCGTGCCGGTGCGCACATCCGAGGATCTGCAGCTGATCTACGCGGCCAGCCGCTGCGGGAACTACCCCCTGCTGCGGATCTACAGCGGTACCCGCGACCTGGTCCGCTGGGCGGAGGTGGCGCTGGAGACGATCCGGAATGCCTGGGGCGCCATCCCCCTCTGCTGGTACAGCGAACTGGACGGCCGCTCCCGGCGCACGGTGGCCGAGGCGGTCGCCGAGAACCGTGAGACGATGCGCTGGTACGCACAGCGCGGCATCCCCGTGGAGGTGAACGAGGCGCACCACTGGAGCCTGCGCGAGGGGCACGACGCGCTTTCCGTCGCCATGGCCTACGTTGCCGCCTACAACGCGCGCAGCGTGGGGGTGCGCCACTACATCGCCCAGTACATGTTCAACACGCCGGCCGGCACCCATGCGAGCATGGATCTCGCCAAGATGCTGGCGAAGATGGAGATGATCGAGAGCCTGCACCGCGAGGGCTTCACCTCCTTCCGCCAGGTGCGCGCCGGGCTGCTGCACTTCGCCCCCGACCTGGACCTGGCCAAGGGGCAGCTTGCGGCGTCCACCATGCTGGCCCTGGCGATGCGGCCCCACATCATCCATGTGGTCGGCTTCACGGAAGGGGATCACGCCGCGCAGGCCGAGGAAGTGATCGAAAGCTGCAAGATCGTGCGCGGCGTGCTGCGCAACTGCCTCTTCGGCCTGCCCGATATGGCGGCCGACCCGGCGGTGCAGCGGCGCAAGCGCCAGTTGCTCGATGAGGCGCGGGCAATCGTGGATGGCATCCAGACGCTCGGCGGCGGGCGCCCCGATGCCCTCACCGACCCCGAGACGCTGGCTCTGGCGATGCGAGCGGGCGTTCTCGATGCCCCCCAGCTTCGCGGCAACCCGGCGGTGGCCGGCCTGGCGCACACGCGCACCATTGATGGCGCGGTCCACGCGGTGGACCCCGCGACCCGCGCCGCCCTGAGTGAGAAGGAGCGGATCGGCAGGCTTCTGCCGCCCCGCGCAGCCGCGTGAGGAAGCTCCCGGCGGCGCGCGGGGTCGTGGTGGGGACTGGAGGACTTCGCGATGATGAAGCTGCGTCTGAAGGATCGCTCGCTGGACGTCCGCACCGTGGAGTGCGACGAAGGGGTGTGCCTGGTGCAGTGCGAGGGGGAGCTGGACATCGAGGCAAGCCCTCGGCTTCGGGAGGCCCTGGAGGCCGGGGTGCGCATCGCCTCACGGCGCCTCGTGTTGGATCTGCGCCGCGTCAGCCGCATTGACAGCTCCGGCGTCGGGGAAGTGGTGGGGCTGTGCAAGCGGCTGAGACCGGGCACGCGTCTTCAGGTGCTCGCGAGCAACCCGAAGGTGCGAATGCTTCTTTCGATGGCAGGCCTGGGCGGCGTCATGTCCGCCCCCGGGCGTGCCGCGTAGTTCGCGCGTGCCCGGCGGCGCGCCGCAGAGCGGGCCGTCGGGGAACGCACATCCGGCCGTGAGATGAGGAGGGTGTGATGAACCAGGTTCAAGAGCGCGTTGCCTGCCCGGACTGCCGCGGCCGCGGCCGGCGCACCTTCGGGTGCCTCTCCTGCGACGGCACGGGGGAAGAGCACTGCTGTAGCTGCGGCGGCCACGGGCGAAGAGCGGCCCCCTGGGAGACCGACCCGGCGTACTGCCCGGACTGCCGCGGTCTCGGCCACCAGCGCTGTGAGGCGTGCGGCGGGCGCGGCTACGCCTGGGAAGACTGCCGCACCTGCGACGGCGAAGGCTACATGTCCCAGGAAGAGGCCGAGATCATTCTTGGCGAGCGGCTGCTGGCCCGGCGGCAGCAAGAGGAGCGACACGCCTCCCTACAGCGCGTCTGGGTGCTCCAGGTGCCGCCAGTGCCGCCGCAGCCGGCCCGCGGCGTCGGGTGGCTGCGGGCGCTGATCCACCGCTTTCTCGGCGCAGCCGACGACGAGCCGGCGTTCGGCCAACACCATGTGCTCGAGGGTTAGCGTTCCGCGCTCTGCCGAACGGTGCGGATGGGGCACGGGCACGGAGGCGCGGCGGCCAGCCGACTGCCGATGGGTGCTCGCCAGCGAGAGGAGTGACCGCGTGGGGCCGAAGGTGTTGGTCATCGAGGACGAGGAGACGATGGCGGAGGGACTCGCCTACAACCTCGGCAAGGAGGGGTTCGAGGTGAGCGTCGCGCGAGACGGCGAGGACGGCATCCACCAGGCCCGGGAGCGGCGCCCCGACCTGGTTCTCCTCGACCTGATGCTGCCCCGCGTCAGCGGCCTGGATGTGTGCCGCGCGCTCCGGCAGGAGAGCAACGTGGCGGTGATCATGCTGACGGCGAGGACATCGCAGGTGGATAAGGTGGTCGGCCTGGAGCTGGGGGCGGATGACTACCTCACCAAACCGTTCTCTCTCCGCGAGCTCATCGCCCGCATCCGCGCCGTGATGCGCCGTGCCTCCGGAGCCGGCGTGCGCCACCTGGGTCTGTTCGAGTGCCGGGGCCTGACCATGGATTTCTACGCCCGCCTGGTGAAGGTGCGGGGCCGGACGGTGGAGTTGCCGCCCAAGGAGTATGACCTGCTGTACACGCTCGCGACTCAGCGCGGGCGCACCCTCAGCCGGGAGGATCTGATCCGCGCGGTGTGGAGCGAGGGCACCGGGGTTGACCCGCGCACCGTGGACGTGCATGTGCGGGGGCTGCGCGAGAGGATTGAGGAAGATCCCGCGCACCCCGAGTTCATCCGTACCGTGCGCGGCGTGGGCTACCGATTCGACGACGAGGAGATGGCGCAATCGTCGAGGGGCGACGCTCGCGCCACGGCATCCGGGGAGGCGGCATCCTCCTTACGGGTCGGGCGAGCCGCAGCCGACCCGTAAGGAGGATGCCGCCGCACGCTTCCCGACCCGCTTCTTCTCCGCGACCCCACGTACCCTATTGCGTTGAGTGCTGCGCCAGGCTTGCCGGCTTGCGGGCAGCGCGGACGCGCATCCGTCGGCGGTCGGGCCGCACGTCAATGACCGGGTCCTCAGCGCCCGGCGCCGCCACCACGCGCCCGGTCTCGTCCAGGCCCAGGATCCCACTGCGCACCACCGCCGCCAATGCCGCCCAATCTCGCGCCTTCCACTGCCCGGAGGCCACCAACTGCATCGCGATCCGGCGCTTCGCGTCGTTCATATAGGTCGGCTGCATCTCTGTCGTCGCCCTTCTGTCACACCCGATAGCACTCTAGACGCTGGCTTCAGGGGAATGTTCACATTCCCTGCTCGACCAGGCGCCGCACCGGGGACCCGTCGGGTGGGCAGCCGGGCGTCTGGCCGGCCGGTGCCGGCGGGGGCGGCGGGGGGCATCCGGGTGCGCCATCCAAACGGGGCGTGTCCGGGCGACAGAGCCCGGGATGGCCGGGGGTGCGCCTGCCTACCAGGGGGGGGCAGCACGCAGCACGCGAGCGTCCATGGCGGGGTACGCCCGGAAGACTGGAGGGGGCCGGGGCGCAGCATTCTCGCGGCAGGGGGACGCGCTGGCGCGCGCCGCCCCGCCGCTCCGACCCGTTCAGCGCGGCTTCATCAGGCCGCGGAGCCGGTCTATCTCCGGCTGCGCCAACTGGCGCAGCTCCTCGGTGTAGGTCTTCACCAGGCCGGGGTAGCGTTCCTGGCCGATGGCGCGCAGACGCTCCGCCTCCGCCTCCACGGCCTTCTCCGCTTCGGTCAGCGCCTCTGTCGCGAGAGTCCACTGCGCGTTCGCGGTCGCCTTCTGCGCCTTCACCAGGGGGACCCACACGCGCGCCTTGCTGATCGTCAGGTAGAACTTCAGGGTGACCCCATAGGTCCTCTCGCGAGGTCCGAATTGGCCGACGGCGCGCAGGCGCTCGAGCGCGGCCTCCGGCGGGGTATCATACTCCTTGTAGACCGCCCGCAGGCGATCCGCCTCCGCCTTCAGCACCGCGTCCACCTGGCTCACCGCCTCCGCCGCGGCCGTCCATTGGGAAGCATCTACGGCCGCCGTCGCTTTCAGAAGCGGCGCCCACGCCCGGGCCAGGCTGGTAGCCAACTCCAAGTTCAGGACCCTCGCCGGACTGGCGAAGTGCCGGTAGTCGAGGCTGATCGGGATGCCTTCCCGCACCACCTTCCCCAGCGATGCCGCCCCCGCCTCAAGGACGGGAACCATCCTCGCCACGGCCTCGGAATTGAGCTGCGATCCCCCGGAGAACGAGGTGGCCGGGCGCGTTCCCGTGAACGTGCCAGACGCCATGCCGCCGAACCCCAACGCATCCGTATCCGCCGCATACACGCGCAGCAGGTGGGGCGCCGCCTCCTCGCCGTAGAGGTGCCGGGCGGCCCGCTCCAGGAAGCCCATCACTTCCGGCCCCACCCTCTCCGCCAGCGGCAGGCTCCCCCATTCCGCGAAGGGCGCGCCGTCCACCATCCCGTTGTAGCCCTGCCCGTCCTGCTTGCCGACGTCGGCCTGGGTGTCGCCCTCGTCGCCCAGCTTCACGTCGTTGTAGGGGTGCTCCTTGTCGAGGCGGGCCTCCTTGCTCCCGGGGGCGCGGACGTTCCACAGGTACTCGGCCGCGCCCAGGATGCTCAACGGGTTCTCCTCGATCAGCCCGCCCGTCACGAACAGGAACACGTCGTCCCGCTTCTCCGAGTAGATCGTTCTCGCGAGCTGGAAGGGGAACGCCCAGTGCGCCATGCCGCGGCTCCCGACCGCCTGCACCCAGGAGAGAAATGCCTCACGCGTGCCCTCCCCGCCTTTGACGATGAAGGAATCAGCGGGAATGAGCCGCGCCAGCCGGGTGAAGCGGTCGCGGTAGATCCCGTTCTTCGGCGCGTTCAGGTCATAGAACTCGTACGGCCGGGGCACCAGGATCAGCCTGGAGTTCGGGATGTGGCGGCGCATCGCCCGGTAGAAGTGGTTGAAGACGTTCGCCATCCCCGCCGCCTGGTCGTTGCCGAAGCGTTGTCGGCACCGCTCGCACCGCTTGTGCCAGCCCATGTTCCCGGTATCCGGCATGTGCAGGAGGAAGAACATGCCGCCGATGCCGGGGTCGGCCGGCATGTTCGCCGCCACGTCGCGCGCCGCCTCCTCGAAGCGCCGGTCCATCTCCTCGTCGCGGCTCCAGCACCAGTAGTAGCTCGCCTGCATCGAGTGCTGGTAATGGAAGCACACCTCCAGATCCGGCCGGGTCTCGCCCTTGCGCGCGAAGCCGAGGTTGTCGTGCGTGGGAAACGTGCAACCCCAGATGCCGCGGTCGAAGGCGTACTGGAGGACCTGCCGGAACCAAGGCTGCATCTCCTCCCCGAGGATGGCGTGCGCGGCCTTGGTGCCGGCGTGGTAGCTGAAGAAGAGGTTGATCTTGTGCCGCAGGAGCCAATCCATCTCCTTGCGGGCGGCGGCTAACTGGCCTTCGGGATCGCCGGCGGCCCTGCCGATGATCGCGTAGTTCAGCCGGCTCCAGGTGTGGCGCCAGCGCACGTCCGGCCAGTCGCGAATGTTGGCTTCGAGAGCGTGCGCCTGGCCATCTCCCCCGCGAACCAGGGAGCGGAAGGTGACGGCCGCATAGAGGGTGCCGAGGGGGTCGCTCCCCGCGAGGAGGGCCAGCCGCCGCCTCCCATCGGCGGCAAACCGGATGGCGTAGCCCTGGGGACCGGGGTCCCTGGCGCTCACCTTGACGCGCAGCCGGGCGCCTTCGCGGGTGAGCAGCGCGTTTTCGCCCGGCCCGCCGATGAGGATGAGCGAGGATGCCTGGCGCTCGGTCGCGGTAAGAGTGCCCAGGCGCTTCACCGGCAGGGCCGCGCCGCACGCCGCCTGGACGGCGTCGTTGATCTCCGCGGCGGCGATCTCCGACTGGCGGGTGGGCTGATCGCCCAGGACCAGGATCGCGGCCGGGCGACCGTCTCTCACCAGATCGAGCCGCGCCTGGGTGAGCGTCATCTGTTTGGGCGTCGGAAAGATGTCGGGCGGAGTCCCGGTGGGGCGAGCGTCCGAGGCAGAAGCTGAGCACGCACCCAACTGGGTGATCAGCAGGACGCAGGCCGCCCGTGCGAGCGATCGGCCGAGGTTGCGCATGGGAATCTCCTTCCGCAATCTAGGGGCAGGCTCGGGGTTCGCGGGCGCCCGAGGAGGGTGGGCGCCCGCGAACGCCCGGCTGCTACTCGCTCTCCAACTGCTTCTTCAGGGCTTCCCGGTACGGCTGGACGTCCGTATCCAGGGAGTTGAGCGCCGCATCCAGTTGCTCTTGGGTCAACTCCCTGGGGCGCGCGCGCACCAGGCGCTCGTAGGTCTGTCGCATCGAATCCTTCTCCGCGGCCAGCGCCTTCTCCGCCCGGTCCAACGCCGCCGCCGCCTCGGTTCGCTGAGAGGCACCGAGCGCCTCCTTCGCCTCCACCAGCGGCACCCAGATCCGCGCCTTGCCGGCGGTTCGGTACTTGTCGAGCACGGCGGGCAGGTCCATGGCGAAAGGCGGCGTGGACTTGACCGGGATCTTCTCCAGCACCAGCTTCTCCAGGGCGGTCGCCGCGGCCTCCAGGTCGCCGACCGTCGCCCGCCACTGCGCCGCGGTGACGGTGTGCATCGGGCCGCCCGACATGCCGAGGTTCTGCGGCTTGAACGACAGATCCCACCAGAACGTCTGCCCCACGAACTGCCCCAGCTCGGAGCCAAGGACGCGGATCATGTGGGGAGCGGCCGCGTCGCCATAGAGGTGGCGGGCGGCGAACTGCACGTAGCGCAGGACGTCCGGCCCCAGTCGCTGGTCCATAGGCAGAATGCCTCGCTCGTACGCCGACATCCCGTTGCTCCACCCCAGGCCGCTCCACTGGGCGGTGGACCGGCCCCAGTCAGGCGGGGTGTCCGCCTCGTCCATGGCAGGGACGTTGTAGTAGCGGTGCTCGGGATCCTGGCGCTGCTCGACGGCGCCGGGGGCGTTGATGTTCCACGTGTACTCCGCGACCCCCAGGATCTTGAGCGCATCCACGCCGAGGCGGAAGCCATCGGTGAATGCGTAGAGGTCGTCGCCGCCGCCGAAGTAGTAGGTCTTCGCATCCCACGTGCCGATGCCCCAGTTCATCACGTGCCGGTTGCCGACGGCGCGCTTCCAGGATTGGGCCGCCTCTCGGGGGCCCATCACGTGAACGACGTAGGAGTCCTGCGGGATGGATCGGGCGATCTTCTCGATGCGCTCCCGGTAGATTTGGTTCTTCGGCGCGTCCAGGTCCCAGGCGGCGTAGGGCCGGGGCACGAGGATGATCTTCGAGTTCGGCACGTGGCGGCGCATCGCCTCGTAGAAGCGGTTGAAGACGTG
>JACQGM010000041.1 GCA_016199585.1 Armatimonadota bacterium | reverse complement strand
GCCCAAAGAGCCTAATCTGTGCGCGATGGACTTACTGGATGTGGCGCGCCTCACCCAGGGGAGGCTCAAGCTGCAGCGCGAGCGGCTCGATCTGGCCCGGCTCGCTCGCCAGAGTGCCGAGGACCACCGGCACGCGCTGGAGCTTGCCGGGCTGAGCCTGCACGTCCAAGTGCCCTCAACACCGGTTTGGATGATCGGCGATGCCACGCGCGTGGCGCAGGCTCTCGGCAACGTGCTGGCGAACGCGGGGAAGTTCACCCCGCCGGGGGGCCGAGTGGCGGTCGGGCTGAAGACCGACGGCTCATCGCAGCAGGCTGTCCTGATGGTGCGCGACACGGGGATCGGCATCGAGCCGGAGATCCTGCCCCACATCTTCGAGGCGCTCACCCAGGCAGACGGCTCGCTCGACCGCAGCCGGGGCGGCCTCGGCCTCGGGTTGTCGGTTGCCAGCGGCCTGGTGGCGCTGCACGGGGGCAGCATCGAGGCTGCCAGCGAGGGCGCGGGCCGGGGCGCGACGTTCGCCATGCGGCTGCCGCTGGCGCCGGAGCTGCCGGCGCTCGCCGGCACGGAGGTGGCAGCCGGGCCGGTGGGCCAGCACCGGCGCGTGCTCGTGGTGGAGGATAACCGGGACTCCGCGGAGACGCTGCAGATGGTGCTGGAAGTCGGTGGCTATGAGGTGACCGTCGCCTACTCGGGGCCGGAGGGAGTGGCGGCTGCCCGAGCCGTGCGACCCAACATCGTCCTCTGCGACATCGGGCTGCCGGGGATGAACGGGTTCGGAGTCGCCGAGGCCCTGCGCGGCGACCCGGAGACCGCCGCGGCCTGCCTCATTGCCGTGACCGGGTATGGCGATGAGGAGTACCGCCAGCGCGCTCTGGAGGCCGGCTTCGACGCGCACATGGTGAAACCGGTGGATCCCGAGGATCTGCTCCGGCGGCTGGCGCTCGCTCACTCCTCGGGGTGAGGTACCGCGATCAATGTTTGCTTCGTGCCGCGGAGTGTGGTATAATACGGTTGCGCGAGAAGACCATCGGCAGCGATGGGGGCGACGGGTTTCGACAGGGAGGATGAGTCAGGGGATGCGAGCCGAGGCGCCGCTGGCCTCGTAAAAAGCGGCAAAAACACAAACGCCGAGAGCAATCTCGCACTCGCTGCCTGAGTAGCAGCCATCCGCCCGGTCCTCGTTCGGTGGGACCGGATCCGGGTGTAACCAAAGCCGGATTACCGTGTGGGAAGGGGCCGCGCACCACCCGGGACATTCAGCGGCCTGGCGCCGGAGGATCCCGTCTGCGGGAGCCGAAGGGGCGAGACTCAAAACGCAGACTACGCTCGTAGTGGACCCTGGTGAGCTTCCTTTGGACGGCGGTTCGACTCCGCCCGCCTCCACCAGTCGGAAGGAATGGACGGGCCAATGGGATCGCGGGGACCGTCCCGGCGATCCCATTGGCCCGTCCGTACCCCGCCCGGCAGGACTCGGGATCGGAACGGGGGCGCCCCACTCCCCGCGTCCCGGGCAGCGCACGCGGAATTCATCGGGTCCCGGCGCTTGCCGGGAGAGGTAGTTCGAGGTGGGTGAACAACCAGGCGTGCGGATCGTCTAAAGGATCACCAGACGATCCATTCGATTGCCGCCGGCTATGTGGCGCGCCCGTTCCCTGTTGCTCACTTTGGCCAGCGCGCAGGCGGCCCTCTCTCAACCTTGCGAGGGTGTGCGTGGATCTCTGCTCGCCACTGGATAGGGGGTATGGGCAAGGCCGTGCGTTCTGCGTTCCGTTGTGCTTTGGTGATCGGCTTTCTCGCCGTGTGGATGGCGCCGCGCCCGGCGGCAGCCGCGACGCCCCGGGTAGTCATTGGAGACCGGACGGCTCCGTGCGAGCCGCCGCCGGTCTTGATTGATGGTGAAGTACACGTCCCCCTCGCCTTCCGCTACGGCAGCCTCCCGATCAAGGTCGACTCCGATGGCGAGGTCGTGATCGTGCGCGGACCGGGAGACCTGGAAGCGCGCGTCCCCCTGGTGCTGCACGAGGGGCACGCCTACTACGCGATCGCCCGCGCCAGCGCCGGGGTGCAGCTCAACGCCCGCTGGGTGGAGCGACTCCAGAAGGTCTTCATCGCTCCGCGCATCTCCTCCGTGCGCCCGGACGCCGGCGACCGCGTCCTTACGCTGCGAGTGACGACGGCCTACCCGGTCACTTACCGCGTGGAGAAGCTCGCCGACCCGCCGCGCCTGCTGGTGGAGGTATCCGGCGCCCAGCTCTACACCGACGCGACCACCGTGCCGGTGGCGCGCGCCGGGGTGCGCCAGGTGCGCGCCGCTCAGTACTCGTTTGACCCGTCCGTGGTGCGCATCGTGCTCGACCTGGAAGGCGCGGCGCGCTACCGGGCGCTCAGCGCCGAGACCACCACCCAGATCCGGCTGCGGATCGGCGTGCCGGCGGATCCCTCCGATGCGGACCTCGACCGCCTGCTGGAGGCGCCGGATGCGGAGGCCGTGTTGGCGGACGTGGCCGGGGTGGGGGTGGAGTACGACGACCAGGGAAACACCCGCGTGGTGGTGCGGGCCACCGCGCCCGTCCGGGGCAGCGTGGTGCGCCTCCAGAGTCCGCCGCGCCTGGCGGTGGATATCCCCAACACGATGCTGCGCGCCGAGCCGCCGCTGATCACTCCGGGCACTCCCTTCGTGGCGGGCGTGCGGCTGGGCCAGTTCCAGGACACCGTGACGCGCGTTGTCGTGGATCTCTCCAACGAGGTGGAATACGCCCTCTCCGAGGGCGCCGACCCGGGCACGCTCATCCTGAATCTGCGCGCCGTTCTCGGCCTGGTGCCCCGTCGCGGCCTGCCGGGGCTGACGGTAATGCTCGATCCGGGCCACGGCGGCTCGCAGCCGGGCACCACCGGTGTCTCGGGGCGCAAAGAGAAGGAGCTCAACCTCGATGTCGCCAAGCGTGTCTACGCCCTCCTGGAGTCTGCGGGCGCCCGGCCCGAGATGACGCGCGGGAGCGACGATACCGTGGGGCTCTATGCGCGCCCGGGCATGGCCAACGCCAAGGGGGTACACGTCTTCATCAGCATCCACGCCAACTCGACCGGGCAGCGCGTCGGCCGCGCCCGGGGCATCGAGACCTACTACTGCCATGCGCACAGCCTGCCGCTCGCTCGGGCCGTTCACCGCCAACTCGTCAGCGAGCTCAAAGCTCCCGACCGCAAGGTGATCCGCCGCCCCGGTCTGGTGGTCACTCGCGAGTCGAAGATGCCGTCAATACTCGTTGAAATTGGGTATATGAATCACCCGGAAGAGGATAGATTGCTGGGCACGCCCGAGTACCGACAGCGGGTGGCACGGGCCATCTTCAACGGGATCGCGGTCTACTGCGGCGAGTCCGTCGGCCAGGAGGACCTGGAGAGCCGGGAGGAGGAGAGCGTTCCGAACGAGGCGCTTGCCGGCGCCGGCGCGTCGGGAGAGGAGGGCCAGTAAAGTGCGGCGGTTCCTCCTTCTGGCGGCGCTGATGCTCTTGGCCGGCGTGGTGGCGTGGTGGGGTATGCGCGCGACCCAGGGGCCGCCGCCGGCGCCTTCGGCACCGGAGGTGATCGCCCCGGCGCCGCCCGCGCCGCGCCAGGTGGCGGTCTACTTCGCGCGGGAGATGCCCGACGGGCGGTTCGTGCTGACGCCCGTGCAGCGCCCTCTCGCGAATCCGGCGGCGCCGGCGACGGCGGCGCTGCAGGCCCTGGTGGACGGACCGACGTCCGCGGAGGAGAGAGATGGCTTGCTGCCCACCCTACCGGGGGGTACTCGCGTGCTCGGCGTTCGGGTGGAGCAGAGCGAGGGGGATGGCAGCGTGGCGATCGCGAACTTGAGTCGGGAGTTGGCGGAGAACTTCAACGGGGGGTCCGGGTGGGAGGAGATCGTCCTCTACTCGATTGCGAATACGCTGGACGCGTTGGCGGGGGTTGACGCCGTCCGGCTGCAGGTGGAGGGCGCGCCGGTGGAGAGCATCGGCGGGCACATGGCGGCGAACGAACTCCTGCGCTACAACGACCGGATCGTTGTGCGCGGGCAGGATCGGTGAGGGCGGACGGTCCCATCGGCCTCTTCGATTCGGGGGTGGGTGGGCTGACGGTAGTGTCGCGTGTCGTGCAGGCACTGCCGCACGAATCGATCCTGTATTTCGGGGACACGGCGCATCTGCCGTACGGGATGCGGCCCCTCGACGAGGTGCGCGCGTACGCGCTGCGCATCGGGCGCTACCTGGTGGCGCAGGGAGCGAAGGCGGTGGTGGTGGCCTGCAATACGTCTACGGCCGCCGCCCTGGAAGCGATGCAGGCCGATCTGCCGGTGCCGGTGTTGGGCACGGTGGATTGCGGCGTGCGCGCCGCCCTGAAGGTGGCCCGCAATGGCTGCGTCGGCGTGCTCGCCACGCAGGCCACGGTGCTGGCCGGTGCTTACCCGCGCGCGTTCGAGCGGGCGGGCGCCCGGATGGAGGTTGTCGAGCAGCCCTGCCCCGAGTTCGTCACCCTGGTGGAGGCGGGCGTGACCCGGGGGTCGGAGGCGCTCTCCGCCGCCGAGCGCTACTGCACGGCGGTGCGCGCCCGGGCGATTGACACGGTGGTTCTGGGGTGTACGCACTACCCGTACCTGGCGGGTGTCATCCGTCAGGTGATCGGGCCGGACGTCTCATTGGTGGACCCCGCGGAGGAGCTGGCGCGCTCGCTGGCGCACCGCCTCGACGAGTGCGGCCTGCGCCGGCCGGACGGTGACCCGCCCACGCACCGCTATCTGGTGAGCGGCGACCCGTCGGCCTTTGCTGAGTCTGCCCGGCGGCTGCTTTGCCGGGACATTGCCGTGGAGAAGGTGGACATCTTCGATGCCGAGGATTGATGGCCGGTCGCCGGACCAGTTGCGTCCGGTGAAGTTTACCCGCAACTACATCAAATGGGCCGAAGGCTCGTGCCTGATCGAAGTGGGCGATACGCGCGTCATCTGCACCGCGTCGGTGGAGGACCGCGTGCCCCTCTTCATGAAGGGCAGCGGCAGCGGCTGGGTGAGCGCCGAATACGGGATGCTGCCCCGTTCCTGCTCCACGCGGTCGCCGCGCACGGACGCGCGCGGGCAATCGAGCGGGCGCGTGGCGGAGATCCAGCGCCTGGTCGGCCGCGCGCTGCGCGCCGCCGTGGACCTGAAGGCCCTCGGGGAGCGCACCCTCTGGCTGGACTGCGACGTGATCCAGGCCGATGGCGGCACGCGCACCGCCTCGATCACCGGGGCCTACGTGGCGCTCATGGATGCCCTGGCGGGACTGAAGCAGGACGGCAAGCTGAACCGCCTCGCTCTCTACGAGCCGATCGCTGCCGTGAGCGTGGGCATCATCAGCGGCGTGCCGATGCTCGACCTGAACTACCACGAGGACTCGCAGGCCGCCGTGGACATGAACGTGGTGATGACGGGATCGGGCAAGCTGGTGGAGATCCAGGGCACCGCCGAGCACATGCCGTTCACCCGCAGCGAGATGAACGCTCTCCTCAACCTGGCCGAAAAGGGGATCCAGGAGCTGGTGGCGCGCGTGAAGGAGTTGGCCTCAGGTCCCCTATGACGACCCTCGTTCTCGCCACCCGCAACGCCTACAAGGTGGGCGAGCTGCGCGCCCTCCTGGCGGATCTCCCGGTGGCGATCCGGTCGCTGGCCGACTACCCGGCCGTGCCCGACGTGCCGGAGACCGGGGCGACCTTCGCGGAGAATGCCGCGCTGAAGGCGCGCGCCGTGGCGGCGGCGACGGGACACCTGGCCCTGGCGGACGACTCGGGGCTGGTGGTGGATGCCCTCGGCGGCGCCCCCGGCATCCGCTCCAGCCGCTTCGCCGGCCCCGGCGCCACCGACCGGGACCGGGTTGACCGCGTGCTGGCGCTGATGAAGGACGTGCCGGAAGAGCGGCGCGCCGCCCGGTTCGTGGCGGCCGTGGCCGTCGCCGCTCCCGGCGGGGAGGCGCGCACCGTCGTCGCTGCCTGCGAGGGGCGGATCGCCTTCGCCCCGCGCGGCGAGCACGGCTTCGGCTACGACCCGATCTTCCTCATTCCCGACCGCGGCCTCACCATGGCCGAGCTGCCCCCCGAGGAGAAGAACCGCATCTCCCATCGCGCGCAGGCCATCGCCCGGGCGCGGGAGGCGCTTCGAGAGGTGCTCGGGGCGTGAGGTGGCCGGGCCGTCAGCTCTCGTCCTGCGGGCGGTGCGCCAGCCGCGCCGCCCCGGCGCGGTAGTCCGGTACGAGGAGGCGAGCTCCCGGATGGAGCACCCGGCCAGGGCCCAGGCCGTTGATCCGGCGGATCTCACGAGCCACCGCCCGCGGGTCCTGCCCGGGAGCCGCACACGTCGCCGCCACCCCCCAGAGCGTGCCGCCGCGCGGCACCACCACCTGGCGCATCGTGGGGATCGGCGGACGCCGCCATCCGGCGCGCGCCAGACCCCAGCCCGCCGCCCCGACGAGCGCCGCCAGCGCCGCCAGCCAGAGCGCCGCACAGAGGCCGTCCTGCCAGAACCGCCCCGACTTCGCAGCGTGTGCTCGAACGCCCATCTCCACACCCTCCGGTTCGGCCAAACGATGTTTGCACTCACATTCTAGCACACAGATGCTTGCCTGTCAAGGGAGTGTTTGCGGAGGATAGGGCCATTTCATTACTGCCACACGGTGCGCCCCGGGGGGGCAGGGGAGGGCCTGCGTCCGCCCGGACCCCTCTGCGAGAGCGTTGGCCGTTGGTCCGAAGCGGGGGTGCGGGCCGTCTGCCTCGGAGCGCCGATGCCTCACCGGCTGGAGGAGGGGTGAGGGCAGGAAGTCAGGTGCCCACCGCTGAACTCCGAGATCAACAATGTCTAGGAGACACGGCTACAAATGAACGCGGGCAGCACATCCTCCCCTCCGGCGAACCGGGCGCTCGGGAGCGCGAGAGCCGCCAAACAGGACGAGTTCTACACGCAGCTTCCCGACATCGCCAACGAGGTTAGGCACTACAAGGAGCACCTTCGCGGCAAGACGATCCTCTGCAACTGCGACGACCCGTTCGAGAGCAACTTCTTCAAGTACTTCGCGCTCAACTTCAGCACCTTCGGCATCAAGAAGCTCATTGCTACCAGCTACGAGGGCTCGCCCATCGCCGGCGCGGAGTTGCCGTTCGAAGAGTATGCCGGACACAAGCCCAATGGCAAGCAGGCGCGGCTCGTCGAGATCAACGAAGTGCCGGACCTGAACGACGACGGCGCCATCGACCTCCTCGACGTTGAGCAGCTCCTCCGGCGGGACGCCAACACGTCACGGCGGTTATACGGGAACGGCGCCTACGGCGGCGGCGACTTCCGCAGCCGCGAGTGCATCGAGATTCTGAAGCAAGCGGACATCGTCGTGACCAACCCGCCCTTCTCCCTGTTCCGCGAGTACGTGGCGCAGTTCGTGGACTACGAGAAGCGGTTCTTGATCATTGGAAACAAGAACGCCATCACATACAAGGAGTTTTTCAAACTGATTCAGGAGGACAGAATATGGATTGGCGTCACGCCCATGGGCGTCGATCTGCTATTCGATGTTCCAGAAGCGAATGCCAAGGCCCTGATCGCTTCCGGAAAGGAAGGGAGCAGCTACAAGATCGTCAACGGGGTGGTGAAAGGTCGTTCCTCAGCGATCTGGTTCACTAACTTGGACAATACGAAACGCCACGAGTTCATCCCGCTCTACAGGATGTACTCGCCCGCTGAGTATCCGAACATCGACAACTACGATGCGATCAATGTCGACAAGGTCGTGGACATTCCAAGAGACTACGGTGGAAGAATGGGAGTGCCAATCACCTTCCTCGACCGCTACAATCCCGACCAATTCGAGATTCTTGCGATCACCAAGACGTGGCTCGAGGCGGCAACTAAGACGTATCCGAAGCAAGTTCAGGTGAGCAAGGATGGGAGGAAATCCGAGGTGACGAAGCTCAACGATGGGCCGGCGCTCAGGCTGGAAAGGCCGCCGATTGGCGAGACCTATTACACGATCGGCGACGCAATCTACACGCAGCTCTATCAGCGATTGATCATCAAGCGCAAATGAAGATCGCTCTCAACAACATCAAGATCGCCGAGATCGTCGAGGGCTACCAGGACAAGGCCGAAGAGGGCGTGCGCGGCTACGGAGGACGCCTGAACATCCGCCCGGCATACCAGCGGGAGTTCATCTACAAGGAGAAGCAGCGGAACGAGGTTGTCCACACCGTGCGGAAGGGATTCCCACTCAACACCATGTACTGGGTGGTGGCGGGTGACGGCTTCGAGCTCATGGACGGGCAACAGCGCACCATCAGCATCTGCCAGTATATCCAAGGCGATTTCGCCGTAATGGTAGACGGCATGCCGATGTTCTTCGACAACCTGACACCTGAGAAGAAGCAGCAGATTCTCGACTACGAGCTTTCCATCTACGTGTGCGAAGGCACGGAAGGCGAGAAGCTCGACTGGTTCAAGATCATCAACATCGCCGGCGAGAAGCTGACCAATCAGGAACTCCGCAACGCGATCTACACCGGCCCTTGGCTGGCGGACGCGAAGAAGTGGTTCTCCCGCACCGGCTGCCCGGCCCGCGCGATCGGCGAGAAGTATGTGAACGGCTCCCCCATTCGCCAGGACTTCCTGGAGAAGGCGCTCGAGTGGATTTCGGGCGACAAGATCGAAGACTACATGAGCCGCCACCAGCACGACGCGGACGCTCAGGAGCTATGGCAGTACTTTCAGGAGGTGATCTCGTGGGTGCAACGAGTTTTCCCCACGTACCGGAAGATCATGAAGGGGCTCGACTGGGGCAGGTTCTACAACGCGCATAGGAACGACAGCCTGAACGCGGCGGTCCTCGAACAGCGGATCAAGGAACTCATCGAGGATGACGAGGTAAGCAACCAGAAAGGCATCTACGAGTATCTCTTGACTGGCAACGAGAAGACGCTGAACTTGCGCGCGTTCGATGAGAAGACGAAGGTGAAGACCTACGAGAAGCAGCAGGGCATCTGCCCAGTCTGCAACAAGCACTACGAGTTGGGCGACATGGAAGCCGACCACATCGTTCCATGGAGGATGGGCGGTAAGACCGTCGCTGAGAACTGCCAGATGCTCTGTCGGCTAGACAACCGAACCAAGGGCGGCAAGTAGCCAAGGGGCCTCCACGCCGGGAAGCCCCTGCTGCCGCTGTTGTCAGCGCCCTCGCTACCCCTCGCCGCCGGGTTCGTGGCCTTCGCCGCCCCCGCCGTCGCCGTCGAACATTTCGCCGTTGCCCGCCGGCCCCGCGTCCTTCTTGAACTCCCGCTGCGCGATCACGATCCTGGCGCCCGGCTGCTCCTGCTTCTCCTTCTTGGTGTTCGGGAACACGAACACCTGAAGCCCGCCCATCGGACCGGTGTAACACGTCTTGCCGTTCCGGTCCTGCTTGCGCCACAGAGCGCACGCCTGCAACATCCCGCGCGGTTCACTTGCCTGTTCCATCGTTCTTCCCTTCTCCTCGCCTGCTCAGTTCGAGGCAGCCGGATGCGGGGGCAACCGCAAGGGCGGGGGAGGGCTGCTATTCGTGGCGGCGGGAAGACGGCCCTGCTGCGCACTCGGGCGACCGGGCGCCGGCGCGCACCTCGGTGGAGGAGACGTCGAGGCGGAAGGCCGATTCCGGGATCTCGCTGAAGAGAGAGCGCAGATCCTCGGGGATGGCAACGTCCCTCAAGGTCCGGTACGCGCCCGCGTGCAGGCGGCCCGCCACCAGAAAGCGGCAGCCGCGCTCGCGGATCTCCCGGAGGGCATCCCACATGTCCGCTTCGCCCGCGTAGTACCGGGGCGCGACCACGCGGATCGCGGTGTCGTAGCCGATGATGAAGGCGCACCCCGGGAAGAGGCGGGCCTTCTCGCGGAAGGTGGGGGCGCCGGTGAGCGCCAGCGCCGCCTGGCCGGAGAACTGGCGCGCGCGCCGGAGCGCCTCCCCTTCGCTCAGCGGCGGCTTGTCCACGTTCCGCAGTGAGAGCTCGAAGAGCACCGGCTCCCCGAGGATCCGCGCTGCCGCCCGCGCCAGCTCCCGGTGGCCTTCGTGCAGCGGGTTGAAGGCGCCGGAGAGGAGTCCCCCGTGGAAGACCGCTTCGGCCCGGATCGGGCCTTCGGGGTCAATCAGCAGCCGGCCGACTTCACCGGCCAGGAGAGCGGCCACCGCG
>JACQGM010000436.1 GCA_016199585.1 Armatimonadota bacterium | reverse complement strand
TTGGCATCCCTCGGCCTCCCTGCCCGGAGCGCCCAAGGATTGGGCCTTCGCCAGGCGCTAGCGCTGCCGGGCGCCGCGCCCGATGCTCGGGCGCTCCGGGCAGGGAGGCATGGGGGTAATGGGGCTGCCGAGGCCCCGGCCCGATGCTCGGGCGCTCCGGGCGGGCTCTCAGCCGCCCGGAGCCGGCCTCAGGTCACCACTGGCGACCATCGCCATCAGGGGGTTGTCCTCGATGTCCAGCGGGAAGTCCACGCGGGCGCGGCGGCGGCTGGACTCGTAGGCGCCGAAGATGATCTCGGTGGCGATCAGGGCGTTGCTCGCATCGAGCTGGCACCTCCGCCCCTCTTGCAGGCAGGCTACCACATCCGCGATGGCAATGTTGATGAGGTTCGGGCCGTGGATACCGCCCCCGCCGGCATCGAGCGCCCGCCACTCCTTCCCGCCCGCCAGGCGGCAGCGGAGCGGGACCTCGGCGCTCATGCCGACCTCGATCACGCCGTCGGTGCCGATCAGCCTGCTGACGCACCCCACCGGGGCCTTGTCCCGGCCGGCGTACAGCATCAGCCCGAAGACGCCGTTTTCGTACTCCGTGAGCACCACGTGGTTGTTGTCACAGTGGATGCCGAAGACGCGGTCCTCGGTGCGGTAGTCAATCTGAGCCAGCACCCACTTCGCCGGGCGCTCGCCGTTGAAGAGGCTGAGCATGTCAATGAAGTGGGTTCCGGTGTCGTAGAGGTTCCGGCACTCGCACTCCAGGCGCACCAGCTCGCCGACGGCGCCCTCGTCCAGCAGCTTCTTCGCGAGGACAAAGGGCATGCCATAGCGACGCTGGTGGTTGAAGGTGAGCTGCACGCCGGCTTCCTTCGCGGCGGCGGCCATCCGCTTCGCGCCGCCCCAGGTATCCGACATCGGCTTCTCGCAATGGATCGCCTTCACCCCGGCGCGGCAGGCATCCAGCACCATCGGCTCGTGGATGTGCGGCCAGGTGCAGATACTGACGATGTCCGGCTTCTCCCGCTCCAGCATCTCGCGGTAATCACTGTAGGTGTGGGCGACGTCGCAGGTGTCGGCAAAGGCGCGCGCGTTCTCGGCGACGATGTCGGCGCAGGCGACCATCTCGCAGGCATCGAGCAAGCGGTAGGCGTCGGCGTGGCGGTAGGCCATCGCGAAGCCGAACTGATCGGGGCGCTCCTTCTTCTTTCCCGTTCCGATGATTGCCACTCGCAGCTTATCCATCTGGCGTGCTCCCTCGCGCGGTGGCCGGCCGCAAGGCAATGACCCTGGCCGCCGGCCACCCCTTTGCAGAGGGATTCGCCTCCGCGCGTGGCAGCCCCTTCCGCGCCGAGCGTGTTGGCGCTGACGGGGACGGGGCGGGATGAACCCCGGGCTACTCCGAGGTCAGCACCGCCACGGTGGAAGCCGCCTGCGCGCGAAGGAGCGTGCCGGCGGGCATGGCAACATCGCGACCGCGCCGGAACGGGCATGTCGGGCGGCCCTGGAAGGTCAGGCGCGAGCCGCGCGCCCCCCGCAGGACGACCTCGCCGTCATCGGCGGCGCGCACCGGGCTCAGCTCAAGGACGACGCGTCCCGGCGTGCCGAAGAGCCCCGGACGGAGCACCGAAACGATCCGCGCGCTGGCGGCGGCCCCGCGGGGCACCGCCACCAGGCCATCCACCCGCACATCATCGGCGACGCTCAGGGGAACGGTGTCGCCGCGCCGAGCGGCGAGGCTGCTGATCGCCTCGCCGAGCGCCAGCGGGATCGTCTGCCCGGAGCGGAGCACCACGGCGCGCCGCGGCCCGCTCGCGCTCCCGACGGCGGCCACCTGCGCGTTCCACGTGCTGCCGCCGGCGCGGATGACGACGCGCGACTGCGCGGGCACCAGAAGGTGTTCCCGTCCGGGCAGGAAGTACATCTCGCCCTCCGGCACCGCCAGGGCCCGGCGGATGAGCTGGCTTTCCGAGTCGGCGCCGCCGACCACGAAGGTGCGCTCCTCCAGCCGCCAGGCGCCCGGCGCCCCGGCGACGCGGAAGTATACGTTCTGGTAGTCGCGCAGACGCTCCGGGGAGACGGCCAGCGGCTCCGCCTTCGCGCCGTCTATGGCGATGGTGAAGGCCGGGCCTTTCCCATCCTGGGCGGCCAGGATCTCGTTCATCAGGGCTTCGTCCACCGCGACGAGCAGGAACCCATCGGCGCGCACCGGCAGGCGCGGCCCGGACTCCGGGGACGCCGCCAGTCCGGCCGATAGACACACGAGCGTGGCAACCAGCAATCGTCTCAGCATCATCTCTGCCTTTCCGGGGAATGGCGCGCCTGGGTCGGCGTGCCTCCACTGGTTATTATCGGATGGAGAGGCGCACTGGTCAAGACCCCTTCGGGGCGAGGATGCCCGGCGCGGGGCGGAACCCGCGCCCTACCGAGGCGGGGGTGCCCGGCGAACCGGCGCGGGGCGGAACCCGCGCCCTACAGGGACGGACGACCCAGGCGGGTGCTCAGGCCGGCGGCGACCATCGCCTTCGCCAGATCGACGACCACGAAAGGCGCGGCGCCCAGGAGCGCCGCCTGCTGCATGGCATGTACCCAGGGCGCACCCTGAACTACGCGCAGCCACAGAGACAGCCAGAGCACTCCCGGGGCGTAGATGGCCGCCACCCCGCCCACCATTGCCAGGAAGAGCCGCAGCGGCGTTGGGCGCGGCGCGCGCTCCGTGAGGCGCCCGACGAGCCATGCCCCCGCCACGAGTCCGGGCAGGTAGCCGGCGCTCGGGCCGGCGAACGCGGTGACGCCGGCAACGCCCCCGGCGAAGAGCGGCAGCCCGGCGGCGCCGAGCGCCAGGTACTGGAGCTGGCTGAGCGCCCCGAGCCGACTGCCCAGCGCCGCGCCGGCGAGAAGGGCGAAAAGGACTTGCAGCGTGACCGGCACCGGCGTGAACGGCAGTCGGAGAGTCACCTGCGCTCCCAGCGCCGTGAGGGCGGTGAAGAGTGTCACGGTGGCGAGGATCCGCGCGTGCGAATGCTCCTGAGCCAGGCGAGCGCCCGGGCCCGCCGGCAAGGGTGTGTTGGACAAGAGAGATCCCTCCCGCGCCCGCGCTCACCGCCGGCGCGCCCCCATTCTACCCCAGCCGACGCATGCACGTCAAGCCGCTTCGGTTTGACACCGATCCACCCGAATGCTATAATGGCTCCGGCAGTGGACGGCGGGAAGAGCGCCCTTCCGCCGTGGGACGGATGACGCCGGTCAATGCGTGAGATGCGCTTTCGATTCAGCCGACTGGTTCGGACCCCTTCCTCCGAGGTATACATGGTCTGGGAGGGTGAGACGCGCGTCGGGCAGTTCGATGTCCACTACGCGCGGGGGATGATCCACGCCACCCTGATCCTGGAGGTCAACCTCTCGGTCGGGTCGGAAGAGGATCTGCTGGAGCAGTTGGACCAGGAGGTGGTGTCGTCGCACGAGCCGAACCTGGAACGGAGCGATTTCCTGGTGACCGTCTTCCACGGCGAGGAGATCCGCTCATACGCCGATCCCCTGCGGCTGGAAGATGATGACGACGATTGGCGATGATCTTGGATTGCGCGCCCGGACCGGGAGTGCTGGGGGGCCACGATGGACGATGAGCGCTGGGAAACCCTGATTGACCTGATCGATGACCGCTTCGGCATCGAGAAGACGGAGAAGACCAAAACAACGCGCGAGGACGGCTCTCCGGAGTGGCGCGAGTCGAACACGTTCGTGAGAAACGGCACCCGCTTCAAGATCGAGCGCGTCACCCGGCCGAAAGTGCTGGACGTGAAGACGTTCTATGCCCGCCGCCACGGCGGGAGCCGCACGGAGGCCGTCTATTCGGAGACCGAGCGCAGCCACACCGTGCGCCTCTACCAGTGGCAGAACGGTTGGGAGGAAGTGGACCTCTCGCAGATCTCGCGCTGATGCCATCCGTGCGCGGCGGGGCGCAGGCCAACACGCGCCTTCTCGCCGCGAGAAGAAGCCGCGGAAGTTGGGCTCTCCTCCCCCACGCCTTCGAGAGCCGCCCCCCCTTCCCGCGGCGGGAAGGGGGCCGGGGGGGTTAGGCAGCAGACGCCCGCACCGCGTCCAGCTCGATCTCGAACAGCAGATCCTCGCGGCACACGTCGCCGTGGGTGAGCGCCACGGGGAGCGCCGGGATGGCGTGCGCCCGGCAGTGGCGCTCCAGGGCGGGGGCGTCCGCGGCGCGCTTGAAGTAGGCGATCGCCCGCGAGACATCCGCGAAGGACATCCCCCGCGATTCGAGAATCGCCCCCACCACGCGCAGCGTTCGGTCAATCTGCGCGTCCACGTCCCCCGTGTGCGCGCTCCTCCCACCCGGCTCGATGCTCGCCGTCCCCGAGACCAACAGCCGCTGGTAGTCGGGCAGGCAGACCGCTACGGCGCGGCTGAAGGAGCTGCCGTAGGCGCGCGCCGAGCACTGCAGCGGCGATTCCACCTCGACCACGGCGGCCTCCTTGCCGAATGGCAGCATCGCGATCGCCGCGGCGCTGATGGCCGCGCCGTCCGGGTTCCGCCCCTCGATGCCGGTGCTGGCTGGCACTACCCCCTCGAACACCCCGCGCTCGGTGAAGAAACGGGTGCGCACCGGGTTGAACTCGTGGTACCACGACAGGAGCCGGTCTATGAAGAGCCAGGTCCGCGCCAGGTCCGTCACGCGCATGCCGGCCAGGGACAGGGCGGCCTCCATCCGCTCGAAGAGGCGAAGCGCCTGATCCGGGCGCGGCGCCGCCGGATCATCCGGCCGCAGACCCCCCAGCAGGCAGTGCCGTGCCCAGGGATCCGCGAAGAGACGGCCTACCACCCGCCCATCCAGCCGGAGGGTCTCAACCGGCACGCCCCGCATGGCGTGCGCCTGGATCCCTGCGATCCCCCCGCCGCCGCAGGGAGATCCCTCCACCCACGTCACCGGCCACTCGACGGCGCCGCACGCGCCGGCCAGCGCCGCGATTCCTTCGCGGCTCGCGGCCACCGCGCCCAGGATCGTCTGGCTGACGACCTCGGCCCCCCGCTCCCGCAGCACGCCCGCGAAGCGCCGGAAGATCCCGGGGGAATCCTCGCCCGGCAGCGGCCGCAGCGTCAGGTGCAGCTCCTCCAGCCCCTGCCGCGTCACCGTCACCACATCGAGGCCTGGGCCGCTCTCCCGGCTCACTGCCGCCTCGCACCCTCGCTCCACCACATCCACCATCTCGCCACCCCCGGGGGACTCGGATTGCAGATTGCAGATTGGCGGAGTGCGAAATCTGAGATCTGAAATCTGCAATCGTTATCACTCGACTCGGAACGGAATCGCCGGCAGGAAGCCCACCGGCACGCGCGCCCGGTTCGCGTTCGCCGGGGCTCTCCCCTCGGCCTGCGCTCTCTCCAGGAAGATGGAGACGATGAGGTTCCCCTCCAGGCCGGGCTTTGCCTTATCGTCGGCCCGGAGGAGCAGCACCGAGGCCGCGCCGGCCGGTGACACCTCCTGCAGGGTGATCCCCTCGGGTGGCTCGCTCAGCTCAAGGCGGGTGTTGCCCACCGCCGTCTTCGCCGGCACGCCGACCTCGACCCGCACGGCGCCGCCGGCCGGGATCCGCACCGGCGTCGGGCTGAGAATGGCCGGGCCGCGTTGAGCCCCGGCCAGGCCCCCGGCGCCCGGCAGGAAGCGTCCCACCACGGCCACCCTCAGCTCCTGAGCGGGGACCAGGTGCTGGTAGGCGAACGCTTGCATCATGTCCTCCGCCGGCACGGCCGCACGGCGCACGTCTTTCCCCTCGATGACGGCCCGCCCCTCAAGGTGCAGGGAGACCGGCTCCCTCAGCGGCAGCGGCGGGGCCGCCAGCGTCAGCCGCACCCGGTCCTGATTGGCGGGCACCCGGGCGCCGCTGAGGGTGAATCCGAGCGGCATCCCCTCCAGCGTCAGCGCGATCTCCCCCGAGAAGCCGTCCTGCCGCAGCGCGTGGACGGTGATCGGCACGCTCGCGCCCGCCCGCGCGGTGATGCTGGCCGGCACCACCCGCAGTTCGAAGTCGGGGCGCGGCCGGCTGATGCGCAGCCGATAGGCGTACTCGGGGCCGCCGCGGTGCTGGGTGTCGCGGATGGCGAGGAGATAGGTGCCGTCCTTCGGGATCGCGGCGCGGATGAGGGAATCCGCGTGGTGCGTCACCAGCCCGGCTCCTCGGTCCTCCTGATCATCGCAGAGCGCCAGTTGCCGACCCGCCGCGTCCGTCAGCTTCAACAGGGAGTCCAGCGGCGACCCGAGGCGCCGCGCCCGCACCTCGGCGATCACCTCCGTGCCGGCGCGCCCCTGGAAGGAGAAGACGTCCCAGTCGCCCGGCTTCTCGATCCGCCCGTTGACGATGACGGGGAGCGTCACCTTCTGCGCGCGCCGTTGCGGCAGGCTCGGCTCCGCCTCCCGGCACTCCGGCAGCGCGCCCACGGCGAAGGCCACGCGGTTGGACTCCCACTCGCCCGCGCGCACCAAGAGCGGGTGGACTCCGGGCGCCCTGTCGCCGGCGTCCATCGTCAGCCGGTCTGCGGGGAGGTTCCAGCCCTGCACCCGGACCTCGGTTCGCTCGCCGGCGGGGCCGCCGAGCGGGAAGATGCCGGTCACGAAGGGCAGCTCGCCGATGGCGATGCGGTAGACGAAGTCCTCGCGCCCCCGGTAGATGGAATCCTTGATCTCCAGCAGGTATTCGCCGTCGCGCGGGATCCGATAGCAGAGGACTGGATCGGGGCTCGTCTGGAAGTCGTCGTCGTAGGCGAGCTCGCGGCCCTCGGCGTCGGTGAGCGCCAGCGTCGCCTGGAACCACCCGGGCACGGCATCCGCGAGGTAGGGGATCAGGGCGCGCGCGCGGGCGGCGGCCACGAGCTGCTGCCCCTGGCGCGCCTGGAAGCGGAAGCGGTCCACGCCCCCGGGGGAGATCCAGCCGTTGGCGACGCCCGGCAGCGTGATGCTCGTGGGGTCGGTGCGGCGGGTGTCCGGCTGGCCGTCCATAGCGCGGAACGTAGGGCGCGGGCTCCGCCCCGCGCCGGGGATCAGCCCCGCGCCGGGGCCGGGCGGGGATGCCTCGTTCTCGCGGAACTCGGGCAATCGGCCGATCTCGAAGAGGAGCGGATTCGTCAGCCCCTGGGGCGTCGCCAGGCGGATCTCCCGGTCGCCCGGCTCCGCGTTCGGGTCCACGGTGATCTTGAGCGTCACGCTCTCGGCGATGGCGGGGGCGGCGGGCCGGCGCACGAACGCGGCCAGCTTCTCGCGGATGGCGGCGATCTCCTGGAGCACATCCAGAGTGCGTCCCTTCTTCTGCAGCTCCTGCACCCGCTCGCGCAGCTCGTTGAACTGGCGCTGCGTCATCGGCTTGACGTGCTCCACCACCGCGGCCTCCGCGCCCGTCCCGGAGACGTGCGCCGCGAAGACGCGGTCGAGGTACTGGCCGCCCACCTTCACCGGGAAGGAGGTCCCCCGCTGCCCGCCGGCGGGGTAGACGTAGCCGATATGGGGCGGTCCCTGCTGCGCCCGCGCGCCCGGCGCCAGCGCCAGCAGCGCCGCGAGGAACACGAGTCTCCTGCCCATCACATGATCTCCCGCAGCACCCCGGCCGAGGCCACGCCCTCCGCCGGGGTCGGCATCACGCGCACATCGAGGCCCTGGGGATGGGGCAGGGCGCCGCTCGGGTCAATGCCCATCAGTTCGTAGATGCTGGCGATCAAGTCGCAGGGATAGACGGGGCGCTCCTTCACCTGCTCGCCCTTCGCATCGGAGGCGCCGACCACGTGACCCCCCTTGAAGCCGCCGCCGGCCAGCATCGCGGAGAAGACGGGGCCGTAGTGGCCGCGCCCGCCGTTCCAGGGCGGCTCCCACATCACCCGAGGCGTCCGGCCGAATTCGCCGCTCCACCAGACGATGGTGCTCTCCAGCAGTCCGCGCTCGGAAAGGTCCTGAATGAGGGCCGCCGTGCCCTGGTCCATCTCCGGGAGCTTCCGGCGCACCGTCTGGAAGTGCTGCTTGTGCGTGTCCCACCCCTTGTAGTTGATGGTGACGTAGGGCACGCCGTGCTCCACCAGCCGCCGTGCCATCAGGCACGACTGTCCGAAGGTGTTGCGCCCATAGCGCTCCCGCACGTCGTCCTTCTCCTCGGCCAGGTCGTACACTTTGGCGCCATCGCCCAAGATCGTGCCGTAGGCCTCTTCCTCGCTCTGCGCGAAGGCCGCCAGCGCCGGGTCGCCCCTCATCGCCTTCGCCAGGGTGTCGAGCCGGTGGAGCAGTTCCCGCCGCCCGCGCTGGCGCTCGTCGGTCATTCCCGGGGCGACGATCCCCTCCACCTCGAAGCGGGGCCGCCCGGGATCGCCCCCGGTGGCGAAGGGCTTGCAGCGCGACCCGAGGAACCCGCACTCGGAGAAGCGCCCCTGCGCCTCGGTGAGGACGATGTAGGGCGGGATGGACCCGCGGTACCCCGCCGCGTGCCCCCGGAAGTGCGAAACCACGGCGCCGACCGAGGGGTAGACCACTCTCCCGCCCGAAGCGCGGCCGGTCTGCACCATGTAGGCCGCCGTTTCGTGGCCGTTGATGCCGTGGGTCATGCTGCGGATGATCGAGTACTTGTCCGCGATCTTCGCCAACTGGGGCAGCAACTCGCCGATGACCACGCCATCCACGTTGGTGGGGATCGGCTTCTCCAGCGGGCCGGTGTAGTCGGAGCCCGCGCCCGGCTTCGGGTCGAAGGTATCGATGTGGCAGGGGCCGCCCCACAGCCAGATTTGGATGACCGCCTTCGCCCTGGCCGGGCGCGGCGCCAGCGCCGCGGCCATCGCCGCCGGCAGACCGAGCCGGTCGGCCAACACCACTCCGGCCGCGCCCATCAGTCCCCGGCGCACCACCTCGCGCCGGGAGAGTCGATCACCGGCCCCCACGTTGATCGTGTCGCTCATGCGTCGCACCTGCCTATCTCGGTTCCGGGCATTGGAAATACCCGTCTCGCGGGCCTGGCGGCCGACCGCCCTCGCGGGCGGAGACTATACCTGCGTCCGCGAGGACGCTCAGCGGCGCCGCGCCGCTCGCCAGACGGGTATCTCCGATGCCCGGCATGGTTACACATATATTCATTCAGTGCCGATACTGGAACTCCGAGCTG
The DNA here is from genome assembly GCA_016199585.1 of Armatimonadota bacterium. Taxonomy (GTDB): domain Bacteria; phylum Armatimonadota; class JAAZEB01; order JAAZEB01; family JAAZEB01; genus JACQGM01. The sequence goes on along the minus strand of JACQGM010000436.1, from coordinate 4,889 downwards.
TTGATCAGCGCCCACACCACGTCCACGCCCGCGCCCTGCCCGGCCGACTGCACGTAGTCCAGCACGCTCCGCGCCTCCTCGTCGGTGGGGAAGCGCGAGAGGATCATCAGGTAGAGCTCGTTGAGATCCTGGCGCGGATCACCTCGCTGCGCCGCGGGGAAGCCGCCGCGCGCCGCGGGCCGCCGGAGCACCCCGGCCAGGCCCTCGATCTTGCCGCGAAGGTGGCTCGAATTCAGCAGATAGAGCCGCTGCTCCGCCGAGGGGAGGTTGTTCCGCTCCGACTCGAGACCGGTGTCGCGCGGCGGGCGGCCGAAGGTCTCCAGGAAGGGGCTGCTGATGCTGGCGTCCGCGAGCGCGATGGAGCGGTTCTCCTCCGGCACGTAGGTGAACGGCTCCGGGATCGGGCTGGAGTAGCGCTCGCTCGTGCCGGTGATCTGGCAGAGAGCGTCAATGAGCGCCTCCGCTTCGAGCCGGCGGGGCAGGTAGCTGGCGAAGGCGGCCTGCGCCTCGGGGCCGGGGGTGCGCGGCACCGAGGAGAGCTGGTAGGTCTGCGAGTTCAGGATCAGCCGGAAGAGGCGCTTCAGATCGTAACGGGCCGTGATCAGATCGCGCTCCAGGAGGGCGAGGAGCTCCGGGTGGCCGGGCGGGTTGTCCGGCCGGATGTCGTCGGCCTCGTGGATGATGCCGCGCCCCAGCAGCCACGACCAGACGCGGTTGGCGATGTTGCGGGTGAACCAGGGGTTCTCCGGGGTGATGAGCCAGTCGGCGAACGCCGCGCGCGGGTCCTGGCCGGGCGCCGGGCGCGCCGGCTTGCCGTCGGGGAAGATCGCTTTCGCGGCGGGCTTCCCCGGGTCGAAGAAGAGGATCTCCTCCTTCCACTCCTTCGTGTACTTGTAGCCGACCTGCGCGAAGAAGCCGCCCATGCCCTCCCAGCGCTCCTTCGGCCAGGCGGCCGGGCGCACCCCCATGAAGGCGAGGGCCACCGCCTGCGCCAGGGCCTGCGGCTCGCGGCTCTGCACGGCGCGGTAGAAGTTCACCGGTGGCACGCGGAAGTTGCTCCCGCTGGCGGTGAGCAGCTCGCGCGCGAAGCGGTCATAGGGCACGTTCCGGCGGATGGAGTCGCGGATCCAGTGGTGGTAGGCCTGCACCCCGTTCGGCCAGAGGTTGATCGGGAACTCCGACTTCACCCGCAGCAGGTCGCACCACTTCAGCGCCCGGTAGTCGGCGAACTCCTCCCGCTCCAGGAGGCGCTCCACCAGGGCCTGGCGCTTGCCGGGGTCCGGGTCCAGCAGGAAGGTCCTCGCCTCCAGCGCGGTGGGGAGCGTGCCGGTCACGTCGAGGTAGGCGCGGCGGAGGAAGACGGCATCCGAGCAAGGGCGGGCGGGCTGGACCCCGAGCCGCCGCAGCCGGGCGAAGACCAACGAGTCGATCTTGTTCCGTGTCTCCAACGGCGCGGCGCTCTCGAAGGGGCTGAGCGCCTCCTCGCTCCACCCCGCTGCCGCGCACGCGGCCAGGAGCGCCAACGCCAGAGCCAGTCTTCTCATACCCCCTCCTCGTCCGCCGCTCGTGCCCGTCTCCCTTTAGACGCACCGGCAGCCCCTCGGGGTTCAGGTCTCCGCGCGGTCTGTGTGAAGGAATGGCGAACGCGTCGGCGAATCGTAACACTGCCGGTGCCCGAGGTGGGGGAGCTGCCCGCCCCCCCGTCCGGCTGCGGCTCGAGGCCGGGCGGCACACCCGCACCGGCCCTGCCCCTGGCGAGACGGGAGAACCTGATGCCTCCAGTTCGGACGGTTGAAGAGCGGGAGAGCGGCGCGCGCGTGCGCGAGGCCGCCACCCCCGCGGCGGAGAGCGTGCCCGGCCCGACGCCCGCTCCCGAGCCCGGCCGATCTCCTCGCCGGGACTGGCTGCCAATCCCGGCGCTGGCGCTCGCGGTGCTCATCCTGATCCCCCTGGATATCCGCACCCCGGTCGGGCCGGCGTACCTGGTGGCGGTGCTCAACCTCACCATCTTCATCGCGGCCTCGGGGGTGGCCGCGGCCCTGGCCGGCTGGGGATACCTCGCCACCGGCGTCCAGACGATCCTCCTCCTCGGCGGGGGGATGCTGGCGTTCGGCCTGGCCTGCGCGGCCAGCTCGGTCCTCTTATGGCTCGGGCAGCCGGGGGAAGGGGTGGCAGCCCACAACACGGGCGCTCTCGCGGCGAGCCTGTTCCACCTCTGCAGCGCCGTCCGGCTCCTCTTCCCGCCGCCCGCGCCCGCCCCGCGCCGGCTGCGGCGCCTGCGGCTCCTCGGCGTCTACGGGCTGGCTGCGGCCGCGCTCGCCGCGCTCACAGCGTTGGCGAGCACCGATCTGCTCCCTTCCTTCGTCACGCCGGCCGGGACCACCCCGCTTCGGGCATCCATCCTCTCCCTGGCCGCGACGGCCTACTTCTTCTCGGCGCTCCTCTTCGCCGTGCAGGAACAGCGGGCCAAGGCCACCTTCTTTCGCTGGTACTGGCTCGGGCTGAGCTTGGTTGGCCTGGGCGTGGCGGCCGTGGCGTTCGCGCAGGTGGGCAGTCCGCTGGCCTGGGTGGGCCGGATCTCGCAGGCGCTGGGGCAGGTGTACGTGCTCCTCTGCCTCCTCGCCGTCGTCCGCCAGCGGGGCGGGGCGAATACTGCCGAGACGCTCGGGCTCTCGTTCCGCCGGGTGGAGAGGGAGCACGCCGCCATCTGGGACGCGGCCGCCGAGGGGATCGTGGTCGCCAATGAGGCCGGCGCCGTCGTCTACGCCAACCGGCGCATGGAGGAGGTGCTCGGCGCGGCCGACGGAGAGCTGGTGGGCCGGGCGATCGCCGACGTCCTCCAGCCGCGCGCCACCCTCGCGGAGCGGGAGCAGCTCCGCTCCCGCCTGCTGCGGTCCGGGCAGCGGGGCCTGGAGGTGCGAGGCATCGGCGCGGACGGCTCCTGCGTCGTGGCGCTGGTGAACTCCTCCGTCACCTGGGACGCCCGCGGGCGGGTGGCTCAGGTGGTGGCGCTGGTGAGCGACATCACCGAGCGGACGCGGGCGCTGGAGGCGCTCCGGGAGGCGGAGCGGAAGTACCGGGAGCTCGTCCGGCACGCCCCCACCGGCATCTATGAGATTGACTTTCGGGAGCGGCGGTTCCTCTCCGTCAACGATGCCATCTGCGACATGCTCGGCTACACCCGGGAAGAGATGCTCGCGATGGACCCCTTCCGCATCCTCGACGAGGAGGGCCACGCGCGCTTCCAGGCCCGGATCGCGATGTGGCTCAACGGCGAGAAGCCGAGCAGCGACGTCGAGTACCGGATCAGGGCGAAAGACGGGCGCGCCATTGACGCGCTGATGAACTCGACGTTCACCACCGACAAGGATGGCCGGCCCGTCGGCGCCACTGTCGTCGCCCACGACATCAGCGAGCGGAAGCGCGCCGAGGAGTCGCTGCGCGACCGGGAGAACGATCTCCGCCTGATCATGGATGCCGCGCCGGCGCTCATCTCCTACGTGGACACCAACCTCCGCTACCGCCGCGTCAACCGCGCCTACGAGCGCTGGTTCGGCCATCGCGCCGAGGATATCCGGGGCCGCCATGTGCGCGATGTCCTTGGTGAGGCGGCCTTCGGCGCCGTCCGCCCGCACCTGGAGCGCGCCCTGGCGGGAGAGGTGGTCACCTACGAACAGGAGATCCCCTACGAGCACACCGGCAAGCGCTGGGTCCACGTGACCTACACGCCCGACCGCGATGAATCGGGGCGCGTGCGCGGCCTCGTGACACAAGTGATTGATGTGGGGGACCGAAAGCGAGCGGAGGCGGCGCTGCGCGAGAGCGAGGAGCGCTTCCGGGGCATGGCCGACGGCACGCCGGTGATGATCTGGGTGACGGACCCGGAGGGCCGGATGGAGTTCGTGAACCGCGCCTACTGCGAATTCTTCGGCACCACCATTGACAGGGTGACGGCGCGAGGGTGGCAGCCTCTGGTCCACCCGGACGACGCCGAGCAGTACGTGGGCGCCTACGTGGCCTCCTTACGCGAACGGAAGCCGTTCCGGGCCGAAGCGCGGGTGAGGCGGCACGACGGGGAATGGCGTTGGATAGAGTCCCATGGGCAGCCGCGCTTCTCCGAGTCCGGGGAGTTCCTCGGGTGCGCCGGGAGCAGCCCGGACATCACCGAACGGAAACTGGCGGAGGAGGCGCTGCGTGACGCCGACCGGCGCAAGGATGAGTTCCTGGCGATGCTCTCCCACGAGCTGCGCAACCCCCTGGCCGCCGTCGCCGCGGCGATGGAGGTGCTCCGCCTGGCTCCCCCGGGCGACCCGCGGGCGGAGCGCGCCCGCGACGCCGCCGGCCGCCAGGTCTGGCACATGAAGCGCCTCATTGACGACCTGCTCGACGTGGCGCGCATCACCCGCGGGCAGATCGAGCTGCGCCGGCAGGAGGTGACGCTGGACGAGGTGCTGGAGAACGCCATCGCCATCGCCCGCCCCGCCATCGAGGCCAAAGGCCACCACTTCACGGCGGCGGCCACCCGCGCCCAGCGCGACCTGGCGCTCCACGCTGACGTCGCCCGCCTGGCGCAGGTGGTGGCGAACCTCCTGGATAACGCCGCCAAGTACACGCCCGACGGGGGGCGGATCCACCTGGAGGTTCGGAGTCCAACGTTCAACGTTCAAGGTTCAAGGTTCAACGTTCAGGTTCCGGGGCTGGGGGTTCAGGGCTCGGGGTCTCGTGCGGCGGACGCGACCGCCAACTCCGAACCCGCCACGCCGAACCCCGAACGCGGAACGTTGAACGTTGAACGCGGAACGCTTCCCCTCGTAGAGATCCACGTCCGCGACAACGGCATGGGGATCCCTTCCGGGCTGCTGCCGCACGTCTTCGACCTCTTCGTGCAG
>JACQGM010000430.1 GCA_016199585.1 Armatimonadota bacterium | reverse complement strand
CGGGGCGCACCGTGTGGCAGTGATGAAATGGCCCCGGGGGAAGGTGGCTCTCAGATTGCGGATTTCGGATCTCAGCTTCAGCATCGCCGGCGCCATCCGCCACTCCGCCATCCCGGATCCGCGGTCACGTGCCGGGCTTTCGACACACCACCAGGGTCTGGGGGCTGTCGGTGAGGGGTACGCCCCGCACGTCGGTGAAGCCGGCGGCGCGCAGGTCCGCCACCAGGTCGTCGAAGCGGTAGGCGGCGACATTGAAATCGAAGAGGGCGGCGCTGAGGGGGCCGCGGCCGTCCGGGTTGACCACGAAGTCGTGGACCAGGAACTGCCCGCCGGCCCTGAGGGCGGCGTGCGCGCGCCGCACCTTGGCCTGGTTGAGCTCGCTGCGCCCGTGCAGCACGTTGGACATGAGCACGGCGTCGTAGTCGCGGCCCCAGTCTTCGTCGTCCCAGCTACCGGCTTCCAGGCGCACGCGGTCCTGCATCCCGTAGGACTCGATCACCTCGCGGGCGTAGGGATGGGTGTGGGCGAGGTCGCGCACGGTCGCTTCGAGGCCGGGGAAGCGCTGGCAGAGGGCGATGCTGTAGGTGCCCGGGCCGCCCCCCAGGTCCAGCAGCCGGCGCGCGCCGTCGAGGTCCGCAGCCAGGGCCACCGCCTGCGCCCTGCCGGCCACGGAGTAGTTGTGCATCGCCAGGATGAAGCGGCGGGTGGCGCCCGCGTCTCCCGGCGCCGGATGCGCGGGCGTATCACCCCAGCGCCCCTCGCGCACCAGGTTGCCCAACCCGGACCAGCGGAAGTAGAGGTCGCCGCCGTGCTCGATCCCGTCCCCACGGTAGAGCGGGCGCCCGGGGACGAGGTGCGCCTCGGCCAGCTCGGTGTTGCGGTAGGCGTGGCCGTCGTGCTCCAGGAGGCCCATCGCCGTGAGCGCCGCACACAGCTTCCGGGCGCCCTCCGGGTCCAGGCCCAGACGCTGCGCCAGATCGCCGGCGGATGCCGGTGAGCCGGAGAGCGCCGGGAAGACCCCCACCTCGACGCCGACCTGCAGGACGCGGCTCACCTGGTAGCCCTGCTCCCACCGCTCGAAGATGTCCGTCACCCGCGGATTCGGTTCCTCGAAGATGCTGCGCATCGCCCCTCCCCTCTTCCGGCACGGCCCGCCGCGCGCGAGCGCAGCCGGAGGCGCGGAATGGAGGACGGGAGCGCGTCACCGTCCTCCATCTATTCTTCCCCAATCGCGCGGGGTTTCTAACCCTCCCCGCGCCTGCGCCGCACGCGCGCGCCGGGAGACGGGCGCTTCAACGGGCGTTCGGCGATCCGCGGGCAAGCCCCTGCCGGCGTGCATCCTTCACACCCGGAGCGCCGCGATGAGGATGCGCACCCCAACCAGGCCCAGCGCCGTGCCGAGCGTGCGAACGATACGCGCGCCGTTCAGCCGCCGTGACAGGACCGCCCCAAGCTGCGCCCCCGCAATCACCCCGGCCGCCAGGATGCCCGTCTGCCCGGCGCCCTGAGACAGAGTGCCGTCGGCCACGTGGACGCCCGTGCCGACGAGGGCCATCACGAGCAGCACGAACTGCGAAGTGGCGGTTGCGATGTGTACCGGGAACGAAAGGACGTGTACCAGTGCCGGCACGTGGATCACCCCGCCGCCGATTCCCAGCAGGCTGGAGAGAAACCCGGCGCCGAGGCTGAACAGGACGCCCACCGAGGGGCGGAAGGAGAACTCGTGCGCGCGGCCATCCCGATCAACGATCCGGCGCGTCACCACGCCGGGCCCGGTCGGCGCTGCGGCCCCGCGCTCGGGCTCCGGCCTGGCCACCAGGAGGAACGACAGCGCGATCATCAGGCAGCCGAAGAGAATATCGAACGCACGGCGGGGGATGCGCGAGGTCGCCAAGGCGCCGGCAATCGCGCCCGGAACCGTCGCCGCAGCGAACAGCAGGCCGGAGCGGTAATCTATGCGCCGCATCCGCGCGTAGGCCAGGGAGCCGGAGAGCGCGTTGAAGAAGACCACGGCCAGGGAGACGCTGGTGATGGTCTCGGGGCTTTCACCGGGCTTCAGGAGCAGCAGCAGCGGCACCAGGATGAAGCCGCCCCCGGCGCCGATCAGGGTGCCGAGAGCCCCGACGAGCACGCCGAGCGGCAGGAGCAGCAGGTCCGAAGGCATCATCCGTGAGACCCCAATCGCACGCGGTAGCGGCAGCGGTCGCCGCGAATCGTGCTGATCCGCCACTCCACGGGCCGGTCGCCCACCGCATAGGCGATGCGCTCCACCCTCAGCGCCGGACTCCCCGGCGCCACGTCCAGCAGCCCGGCTTCGTAACCCCCGAGCGCCACCGCCTCGAACATCTCCTCGGCGCGCGTCACCACGATGCGGCAGAACCGCTCCAGCGCGTCGTAGAGGGCCCCCTTCGCGAAGTCCGCCTCCTGCAGGCGCCGGGTGGGCGCCGCCGGCAGGTGGCACGCCTCCACGAGCACCGGCTCCGCTTCCAGCATCCGCACGCGGGTGACGCGCAGCACCGCCTCGTCGGGCGCCAGCGCCAGGCGGCGCGCCACCGCCTCGCCCGCCGGGCCAACCCGCCACTCCAGCACTTCGGAAGTGAGATCAACGCCCCGCTGCTTCGCCTCCCGCGCGAAGGAGTAGAAGCCCATCAGCTCCTGCTCCAGGCTGCGGCGGGCGACGTAGGTGCCGTCCCCCTGGCGCCGCTCCAACAAGCCGCCCCGAACCAGCTCCGAGAGGGCCGCCCGCACGGTCCCCCGCGCGATGCCCAGCGTCTCCGCCAGCTCCGGCTCGCTCGGGATCCGATGCCCCGGCGGCCACTCCCCCGAGAGCACCCGCAGCCGCAGCGCCTCGCGCAACTGCTGGTGCAGCGGGATCTCACTGCCCCTCTGAAGCTCCATGCTCCCTCCGCGCCGCCGTAGGGCGCGGGCTCCGCCCCGCGCCGGATTGCCGCCCCGCGCCGGATTGCCGCCCCGCGCCGGATCGCCGCCCCGCCGACCTCAGGTTCGAACATAGTTGTATATACAAGTATAGCACGCCTCGGGTGTCCCGTCAACGCGAACGGTAGTTTGCGCCCGAGCAGGATGGGGAGAGGGGCCGCGCGGGGGCGCCGCGCATGGCCGTCGCGCGCCGCGGCGGCTCAAGGCTGCCGGAAGGGATCGGTGTTCACGGTGGAGACCTGGATCTCCACCTCCGCCGGCAGCGCCTCGCGGAGACGGGCGGCCAGGAGGTCGAGGACGGGACGCTCGGTCGCGTAGTGGGAGGCGTCCACCACTGCCAGGCCGAGGTCGCGGGCGCGGAGGGCCTGGTGGTGCTTCACATCGCCGGTGAGGAGGGCGTCGGCGCCCGCGGAGGCGGCCGCGTCCACCAGGTCGCCCCCGGAGCCGCCGCACACCGCCACGCGCTCGATGCGGCGGGCCGGGTCGCCCATCACGGCCACGTTGGCCGGTGAGAGGCGCTCGCGAGCGCGCCCGACGAGCTCGGCCAGGGAGCAGGGATCCGCGAGTGATCCCACTCTCCCGAGGCCCGCGCCGGAGGGGGGCGGCGCGAGCGGGTAGATGTCGTAGGCGACTTCCTCGTAAGGGTGGGCGGCCAGCATCGCCGCGACGACGCGGGGGAGGAGCCTGGCGGGCACGAGCGCCTCCACCTTCTCCTCCGCCACCCGCTCCTGCGCGCCCACCGTGCCGATGGCCGGGTGCGCGCCCGCCAGGGGGCGGAACGAGCCGGTCCCCGGCGCGGAGAAGCTGCAGTGGGAGTAGTTGCCGATCGCCCCGGCGCCCGCGTCGCCCATCGCCGCGCGCACGCCTTCCGCGTCCGTCGTCGGCACGAACACCGCCAGCTTGAAGCGGCGCTCCCCCACCGGCCGCTCCGCCGGCACCAGCGCCCGGGTCTTCTCGATCCCGAGTGCGTCGGCGAGGGCGTCGCTGGTTCCCGGGCGGGCCAGATCCAGGTTGGTGTGCGCCACGTAGAGGGCGATGCCGTCCCGCACCAGCGCGGCGAGGAGGCGGCCCTCCGGTCGGTCCTCGCGCAGCGACCGGAGGGGACGGAAGATCAGCGGATGGTGCGTGAGCAGGCACTGCGCCCCGGCCGCGCGCGCCTCGGCCAGCGTCTCCGCGGTGGCGTCGAGGGCCAGGAGCACGCGCGAGACGACGACACCGGGCGATCCCGTCTGGAGGCCGACGCTATCCCACTCCTCCGCCAGGCTCTCCGGCGCCAGGACTTCGCAGGCGTGGATGAGGTCCGAGAGCCGCATGGGCGCCCTGTCACCTGCCGAGCGCCGTCAGCGCCCCTTCCTTGTCCTGGTAGACGTCGAAGATCTTCGTCAGGCGCGTGATCTCCAACACCTTGAAGACCGAGGGGTTCGGGTTGACGATGCTGATCGAGCCATCGTGTTCCCCCACGCGCCGGCGCGCGCCCACCAGCACTCCCAGGCCGGCGCTGTCAATGTAGGGCACCCTCTCCATGTCAATGATGATGTGGTAGTTGCCCTCGTCAATCAGCCGGAGGATCGTGTCTTTGAGCTGCGGGCAGGTGTAGATATCCACCTCCCCCTCCAGCTTGATGACCGGTATCCCGCCGGACTCCCGGGTGACGTTGATGTCCAGGCCGTCTTGCCCCATCTGGGACCCCTCCTCACCACGCGATGTTGGCGTTGATAGAAAAGCACTCGCTACTAGGTTGTTCCCGATCCCGCTCGCCTCTAAACAGGGCTGTCACCTTCGCCCTCGAACGACACCCGGTCGCCCGCCCGGGTGCCGCTGGCCGCCGCCGCGCCCGCAGGCAGCTCGAGGACCCGGCGCGCCCCGCGGTAGAGGCGCCCGAAGCGCCAGGGCCGCATCCCCTGCACCACCGCCACCACCACGCCCTCGCGATCCAGAAAGACGGCGTCGATGGCGAACCGCATGAAGCAGGTGTGGATGCCGGAGCACCGCTCGATCAGCAGGCCGGCCCCCGGCGCCAGCGCGGGCGTGAGCATCAGCCCCCGCAGCCGCCGCCGGAAGGCGCGCGCCGTGCGCACCTCGCGCGCCAGCACGGTGCTCCGGGTGACGTTGCGAGCAAGCATGCAGCCATTATAGCCGGCGAGCGGGGGCGCGTCAAGGGAGGGCGCGGCCCTCTGGCGCCGCGCCGAGGCGCCGGTTGCACGAGAAGCCCCTGGATACGACCCGTCCGAGTCGCGTTCCTGTCCGATTTGTGCTATCATACGTGCTGCTGTCGCAAGGATATGGATGCCTCCCATGGTGCGGCCCGTGAGCAGGGCCGATACCCGAAACGTCGTGGGGGGCGGGGGGTACAATGTCTGCCACCGACAACCGGATCGATCCGCACATGGAAGGGGATACCGGCCCGGGCGCGGGGGGCGAGCCCCGGCCCCCCCTCGCGCTCCGCTATGGCGTGGCGGCCCTCGCGGTCGCCGCCGTCGTGGCGCTCCGTCTGGCGCTGTGGCCGCTGCTGCGCGACGAGATTCCCTTCATCCCCTTCGCGCCGGCGATCATCATCGCCGCGTGGTATGGGGGCATTGGCGCCGGCCTGGCCGCGACCATCCTCTCCGCGCTCGCCGCCGACTACTTCCTGCTGGAGCCGTACTACTCACCGTTCTTCAGCACCCCGAGCCACCTCGCCGGACTCGTCGTCTTCGGCATCACCGGCTCACTGATCAGCCTGATCGTCGAGAGCGTGCGCGCGGCGCACGCTCAACTCCAGGCGCAGGCAGAGACTCTCCAGGCCGCCAACGACCGACTGACGGAGGCGCGCCGCGAAGCGGATCGGCGTGCCGACGAGGCCAGGGAGGGCGCGCGGATACTGCAGGCGCTGATGGAACACATCCCGGAAGGGATCACCATCGCCGACGCGCCGGATGTACGCATCCGCGTGGTGAGCCGCTACGGGAGAGAGCTGACCGGCCGGCCGCGCGAGGTGATCGAAGGCATCCCCGTAGAGCGGCACGCGGCGGATTGGGGCATCTTCCGCCCCGACGGCACGCAGCCCTCGGGGGAGGAGCTGCCGCTCAGCCGGGCCACCCAGCACGGTGAAGTCGTGATGGATGAGGAGTGGATCCTGCGCCACCCGGATGGCACGGAGATCGCCATCCTTATCAACGCCGGCCCGATTCGCGACGAGAACGGCCGGGCTACCGGCGGGGTGATGGCCTGGCGCGACATCACCGAGCGCAAGTGGGCTGAGGCGCGCCTCCGCATCCTCGCCGGGTTGAGCGCGGCGCTGGCCGAAACCCCGGCGGAAGAGGAGGTGGTCCGGCGGGTTGCCGCCACCGCGACCGCGGAGTTCGCAGACTACGCCGTCGTGGCTTTGGTCGATGAGAACGGGGACCTGCGGCCCGCAGCGGCATCCGGCTCAGACCGCGACCGGCAGCGCCGGATCGAGGCGCTCGGGCCGTTCGTGTTTCACCCCGCCACGCTGGCGAGGATGCCGGTGCTGGGGAAGGCGCTCCGCGACAAGGAGACGGTGCTGGTTGCCGAGGTCACGGACGCCGTGATCGACGCCGTCGCGGAGAACGGCCAGCAGGCAGAGGCGCTGCGGGCGCTGCGCGCGACCTCGGCGATCGTCGGTCCGCTGGCAGCGCGCGACCGGCTCCTGGGAAGCGTGGCCCTCATCCGTGCCGGCAACCGGCCGCCTTTCAACGCGGCGGACCGTGCCATCGCCGACCAATTTATCGCGCGCGCGGCGCTGGCGCTGGATAACGCGCGGCTGTTCGCGGCAGAGCAGAAGGCCAGGGAGGAGGCCCAGGAGGCGAACCGGGCCAAGGACCGGTTCGTGGCGCTGGTGTCGCACGAGCTGCGCAACCCGCTGAACGCGATCGCTTCGGGGATCACGCTGCTGCGACAGTCGTGTCCGGCAACGGGCCCGATCAACCGGGCGCTGGAGATCGCGGAGCGCAACACCGCGCTGCAGACGCGGTTGATCGACGACCTGCTCGATCTGTCGCGCCTCCATCGGGGTAAACTGCAGTTGCAGCGTGCCCCGGTGGAGTTGGGGAAGGTGGTTGCCGGCGCGTGCCAATCGCACGATGTGGAGGCAAAGGATGCCGGGCTCGCGCTCGCCTGCCGCTCCGAACCGGGCCTATGGGTCCACGGGGACTTCGACCGGCTGCAGCAGGTGGTGCTGAACTTCCTCTCCAACGCCCTCAAGTTCACGCCGGCGGGAGGCACGGTCACGGTGACAGCGGAGAGGCGCGGCACGCACGGGCGCACCACCGTTGCCGATACCGGCATCGGCCTGGGCCGGGCGATGCTGGATAGCCTGTTTGAGATGTTCCACCAGGGCGAGGTGGCGGGCCAGCGCAAAGAAGGGCTGGGCATCGGCCTGGCGCTGGTGAAGGGGATCGTAGAGAGCCACGGCGGGCGCGTGTGGGCGGAGAGCGAAGGCATCGGCCGGGGCAGCCGCTTCATCGTGGAGCTGCCATTGGTGGCGGCCCCTCGGAGGCAAGTGGTCGCGGCCGAAGAGGAAGAGGCGCCCCGGCGCGCGATTGGCGTGCTGTTGATAGAAGACAACGCGGACACGCGCGCCCTGATCGCAGACAACCTGACCCTGGCGGGCTACGAGGTTCAGACGGCGGAAAGCGGGGAAGATGCGCTGGACTTCTTGCAAGAGGGCCGGCCGGACGTGATGCTCGTGGACATCGGCCTGCCGGGGATGGACGGCTTCGAGTTCCTGCGCCGTGCGCGAGAGCTGCCGGGGATGGCGGACGTGCCGGCGTTCGCGGTGACCGGCTTCGGCGCGGAAGAGGACATGCGCCGCGGGAGAGAAGCCGGGTTCGCCGGGCACTTTGTGAAGCCGGTGAGCGTGAAACAGCTTGACGAGAGTATCAAAGAAATATTCGGGGGGGGGGGTAGATCCCCTCAAGGCCGGTCCGGGCTCTGGAAGCGCGTTGGCGCTCCCTTGCGCGGCGACCAGTGAACACCAAGACTTCCTTCACCGGGCCGGGGAGTCTGATAGCACCGGGCCGACGGCCTTGAGGGCTTTCAGGCGGGCACGTGCGCGGAAGAGGTTGATGATGGGGGACAAACGGCACGAGGAGCGCGTTGAGGACACCTGCAAGGCCGAGGCGGAGGAGCTGGCCCGGCTGCGGGTTGAGAACGCGCGCCTGGCGCAGGAGCTGGTGGTGGCGCAGCGGCGTGCCACGGTTGTGGAAGAGGCGATGGCCGAGCGCCAGCGGGAGGGCGGTGCGCCGCAGGGGAGCGAAGCACCGCAGTCACGGCAGCGGCAGTTCGTCGAAATGCTCCTTGACCAGTTGCAGGCGTGTGTCGCCGTCATGAAGGGACGCGAGCTTCGTTACACGCTGGTGAACCGAGCCTACCAGGCGCTCCGGCCGGAGATGGCCATGCTCGGCCGCACCTATCGCCAGGTGTTTCCCGGTGCCGCAGCCGCCGGGGCGGAGGGGCTGTTGCAGGAAGTCATCGAAACGGGCGTTCCCCGGGAAGACCACGGATACCACGCCCCGATCCCGGGCAAGCCGGACGCCGCATGGGATCATCGGGTCGTGCGCTTGCCGGTTGTTGGGGGCGAGGAGCCGTCCGTTCTAGTCATCACCTGGGATGTGACGGAGCACAAGCGTTTTCAGGAGGCTCTGCGCGCGGAGCGGGATCGGGCACAGCGGTATCTGGATCTCGCCGGCGCCATCTTCGTGGCGCTGGATGCCGAAGGGCGCGTGGCCCTGCTCAACCGCCGGGGAAGCGACGTGCTCGGTCTGACAGCGAACGAACTCACCGGCAAGGACTGGTTCGAGACCGCGTTACCGGAGCGTGACCGGGCGCGGGTCCGCGCTGCCTTCCTCCAAATCATGCGTGGCGAGTTGGCGGCGGTGGAGTACTTCGAGAACCCCGTGGTGACAGTCAACGGTGAGGAGAGGCTGATTGCGTGGCACAACACGCTGCTACGCGATGAGAGCGGAAGGATCAGCGGCACCCTTAGCTCCGGCGAGGACATCACGGAGCGCAAGCGGATGGAGGCCTCGCTGCGTGAGACGAACGAGCAGTTGCGGGAAGCGAACCGACGGAAGAACGACTACATCGCGATGCTCTCCCACGAGCTGCGGAACCCCCTGGCGGCCATCTCCAGCGCGGTGGATCTGACGGCCCGGCGCGCCGGGGGAGATCCGCTGCTGAGGCGCGCCGCGGAAGCTGCCGGCCGCCAGGTGCGGAACATGGCTCGCATGCTCGATGGCCTCCTCGAGATGGCTCGAATCACGCGCGGCCAGGTCTCCTTGCGCCGGGAGCGGGTGGCGATCGCGTCCGTGGTGCAGCGCGGTGTCGAAACGGTCAACCCCAAGATCGAGGCACGTCGTCACCAGCTTTCCGTCTCCCTGCCGCCCGCGCCGCTGGTGGTGGTGGGCGATCCCGTGCGCCTGGCTCAGGTGATAGCCGACTTGCTCGACAACGCTGCCAAGTTCACGCCTGATGGCGGGCGGATCGCTGTCGCGGCGACGCAGGAGGGAGATGAGGCGGTCATCCGCGTGCGCGATACGGGCCGGGGAATCCCGCCGGAGCTGCTGCCGCACGTATTCGAGGTGTTCGAGCGCGGCGAGCACGCCAAAGGCGAGGCTGAAGGAGGCCTGGGCCTGGGGCTGGCTCTGGCGCGCCGCCTGGTGGAGATGCACGGCGGGCAGGTGGAAGCGCACAGCGAGGGACCCGGCAAGGGCAGCGAGTTCATCGTGCGACTGCCGCTGCCGGCGGGCGCCACAGCGCGCGCCCGCCGACGCGTCCTCCTCGTGGAGGACAACGCCGACGCGGCGGAGCTGCTGGCGATGACGTTGGAGACGGAAGGACACGAGGTGGTTGTGGCCCAATGACGGCCCGGCGGCACTGAAGATGGCCGGCGGCTACCGCCCCGATGTGGCGCTGATCGACATGGGGCTGCCGGGCATGGATGGATACGAGGTCGCCACGCACCTGCGCCGGGTCACGGGCCTGGGCAACCTATCGCTCGTGGCCGTCACCGGCTACGGGCAAGACGAGGACCGGGAGCGCGCCCGCGCGGCCGGTTTCGCGCACCACCTCTTGAAGCCGGTGGACCTGGAGGCCCTGCGGCGAGTTCTGGAGCGAGACGCACCATGAGCCGGGTGCCATCGCCCCTTGCGGGCGAAGCCCCTACCTGGGCCGGCTGCGCCGGGCGGCGAGGGCCGCCGGCGCGGAAACCCTGCGCGCCCGGGCGGGGCTTCAGATCATGTTCATGTAGACCATCGGCCAGGGAATCGGCAGGCACTGATCCAGCAGCCCGGCCATCTCGCCTGTGGCCGTCACGCCCTCAACCGCCTCGCCCTCCGGCTCGCCGAGGAGCGTCCGCAGCATGCTGCGCTCGCCGTCAATGGTGAGGGCGCCGTCGCGGCTCGACGCGAGGTAGCGCCCGCACCCCTCGGTGAAGGCGAGCGACTCGACGAACCCGGCATCGAGGTGGCTGGCGAAGTACGGCTTCAGCGCGCCCATCGTGCGCGAGAAATCGAGCGCCTTCACGGTGCCGGGAGTCCTTCCCGGGCGGACCTCCAGGCCGCGGGCGGCGAGGATGTCGCCCAGCACGTCGCCGCGCGGGAGGTCCACCGCCACCTCCATCCCGGAAGCGTCGGCCATCTCACCCATCGCGTGCAGCGCCGCCTGGCGCTCGCCCCGCACCTCGCGCACGTGCAGCCACTTCCGGCCCTCCCGCGCCATGTGCGAGACGAAGAGGTAGCCGACGGGCACCCCCTGCACCGCGACGAGGTGGAACTCACTCCGGCGTCCGGCGCAGTAGCCGTAGGTGAGGATCTGCTCGTAGTCGCCGGCGGGCCGCACGAAGCGCACCGCGTCGCGCTCGTTGAGGCGGCAGAGGAGCGGGATCTCCTCCCGGGTGGCGAGGCGCAGGCGCGCGTCGCGCGGCCCGGGGAGAGAGCCGGGAGCGATCGTCGCCTGTTGGAAGCCGCCGACGTGGTCGGCGCCGGCGCCGTAGTACATCGGGCGGATCCCGGAGATGTAGACGAAGTCCACCCCGTGCTGGTGGAAGGTGTGGAGCGAGGCCGCCAGCGCGAGGCTTGCCAGGCCCTTGCCGCGGTGCTCCGGGCGGGTGGCGACGCCGCCGATGTAGCCGAGGCGCAGGCGGTGGCCCAGCACGATGATGTCGCGCTCCACGCGCCCGACCATGGAGACCGGCTCGCCCCGATGGAAGAGGACGAAGGTGTTCGCGCGGAAGTCGGGGTGGAGGCTCATCGGCCAGGTGGCGGCGGCCTCGCGGAAGCTGGCGGCGCTCGGGAAGAAGATGGAGCGGCTCATCTCCAGCACGGACTCCCACTCCTCCGGCGTCGGCGTGCGGGGTCCCTCATATCCGGCAACGTCCAGGGCAGCCATGCGCTCTCCTCCGTATATCGGCATCTGCGGGGGGAACGGCCCCCCTGACGGCTTCCACCTCACCGGCGCCGGTTCCTTCCGCCATCGGGGCACCGGGGTCCCCTTCGCGCGGCTGCATCGTCTCCGATAGGATAGTGTGAACCACCGGGCGCCAACGTGCGTCTTTCACTTGATGATGCTCGTATGGTTGGCGAGGAGGGAGCTGAAGGTGAGAAGCATGCTTCGACGCACGAACGGGCCTCTGCTGGCGATCAGTCTGCTGGCGCTGATCCTCGCGGTGTTCGGCCTAACGGTGGACCGGCACCCGGGGCACACCGAGGAGCGCGCCAGGCTGACCCCGGAGCAGGTGAGGCCCCTTGAGACCTTGGAGAGGGCGTTCACGGCGATCGCCGAGGTGGTGGAGCCGACCGTCGTCAAGATCCAGGCACGCCCGGAATCCACGCGCTTCCGCGGCAACGATCAGGAGACGCCGGGCGGCCCGGATGGTGAGGAGAACCCCTTCGGCGACATGTTCCGGCGCTTCCCCTTCCCGATGCCCGGACAGCCCCGCGCCCTGCCGATGCCGCGCCGCGGCGGCGGCACGGGATCCGGCGTCATTGTCCGCATTGACGGGAAGGATGTCTATGTCCTGACCAACGCGCACGTGGTGGAGGACGCGGGCGGCGTCACGGTCCTCTTCCACGGCGGCACCCAGGTCTCCGGCAAGGGGAAGGTGAGCGTGAAGGGCGCCAGCCGCACGGACGACCTGGCGGTGCTCAAAGTCACGACCGACAAGCCGCTCGACCCCGCGATCTACCAGGCGCGGCTCGGCGACTCCGATGCCCTGCGTGTCGGGCAGTGGGCGGTGGCCGTCGGCTCGCCGTTCGGCCTGGAATCCACCTTCACGGTGGGCGTGATCAGCGCGCTGGGGCGCGCCACCACGATCCAGAACACCAATTACCCCCGGCTGATCCAGACGGACGCGGCGATCAACCCCGGCAACAGCGGCGGCGCGCTGGTGAACGTGCGCGGCGAGGTGATCGGGGTGAACACGGCGATCGCCACCGGCGGCGCGCCCGCCAACGCCGGCGTCGGCTTCGCCATCCCGATCAACAAGGCGCGCCGGGTGATGGAGCAGCTCATCGCGACCGGCAAGGTTGACCACGGCTTCGTCGGCGTGACGGTCGGCACCGGCATGTCGCCCGAGCAGATGAGGGAATACACCGGGGTCTCCGAGGGGGCATTTGTCCAGCAGGTGCAGCCGGGCACGCCGGCCGAGAAGGCGGGCATCCGGGACGAGGATGTGATCGTCGAGTTCGACGGCAAGCCGGTGCGCACCAAGGACCAACTCGTGGATCTGGCCAGCGGCACGCCTCCTGGCACGCGCGTGCAGGTGAAGGTCATCCGCGACCGCAAGCCGGTCACGCTCCCGCTGACGCTGGCGCAGCGCCCCGATGATCAACAGGCGGCTGCCTCGGCGCCGGGCACGGGCGAGAACCGGCCCGCCCGGCGCCTTGGCATTGACGCCCAGGACCTGACCGCCGACGCGGCGCGCGAAGCCCGTCTACCGGCGGACCTCCGGGGCGTTCTCGTGCGCCGCGTGGCCGCCGGCAGCCCCGCGGACGAAGCGGGCGCGCAGGCCGGCGATGTGATCACCCGGGCGAACGGGCGGGCGATCAGGAGCGCGGCCGAGCTCCAGGATGCCCTGGGCGGCCTGAAGGGCGGGGATACCGTCTTCCTGCGCGTTCTTCGCGCCGGCCCGGACGGCACGCGGTCGGGCCTCACCCTCGCGATCACTCCCGTAGAGGAGTAGGGCCGCGCCTGTCCAATAGAAGGGTAGCGGGCGGCGAGGGAGCACCCTCGCCGCCCCGGAAACGCATCTGCAGCGGCGGTCCGGCGCCGGGGCGGAGGCTCGTGAAAGAAGACCTGGATCCACCGGTTTTCTCCCTCGCGGGGCTCCGCTCCCGCCGCCCGCCCGTGAAGGAGCCATGATGAAAACCGCTGCCCTCACCCTCGTCTTCTTCTGCCAGGCCCTGGTGGGTGGGGTCGCCGGTGCGGCGCCCGGCAAGCACCCTGCCATGCTCACCAACGTCAAGGAGATGGTGGACTGCAAAGTGGCGGGGCAGGAGACGTGGAAGCGCGCCGGCCTGATGGCCCTCCTCGCGCCCGGCGACCTCCTCCGCACCGGCAGCGGATCCGCCGCCACCGTCGTCTTCTTCGCCGACGGGCACATGGAGAAGGTCCCGGCGGGGGTGACGGTGCGCGTGCAGCAGGCGCAACTGCAGCCGCTGGGCGGAGGTCTGAAACGACTGAGCGTGCCGGCTTCGGGGAGGACGCCCGCCGGCGCCGCCAACGCCATCCTCGTGCTCAAGGGCGGCGGGACGTTCAAGGCGGTCGGGCCCTCGGCCGCGGGCCGCTATGGCGCCGTCGGCATGCGCCACACGGGCGACCCCCAGCTCCTCTCCCCGCTCCCGCAGAAGACGCGCAGCGACCGGCCGGAGTTCGCCTGGACCCCGGTGGAGGGGGCCGATCTCTACGAAGTCTGCGCGGAAGACCAGCACGGGAAGGTGCTGCTGAAGCGGCAGACCACCGGCACGCGGCTCCCCTATCCGCCGGAGCTGCCGGCACTGGCGCGCAACGCCGGCTGCCGGTGGTCGGTGGAGGCGAGGGCGGGCGCCCACGTTCTCGCGCGGAACAACGGCGAGTTCCACGTGCTGGCGGCCAGGTCGGTGGCGGCGCTGGCGCGCCAGGAAGTGGCGGTGAGGCAGCAACTCGTCCCCGGCGACACCACCGCGCCGATCTTGCTCGCCCGGCTCCACATGGATTTCGGGCTGTGCGGGGAGGCGATCGAGCAGCTCGAGCGCGCCGTCGCGATCAACCCCGAGGATCCCGGCCTGCACGAAGAGCTGGCGCACCTGCACAGCTACGTGGGGAACACGCTCGCGGCGCAGAAAGCCACCGAGCGCGCCGCCGCGCTGCGGAGGAATTGAGCGCGCCAGCGCGCACCGGGCGGACGGCCCACAGCGCCTGCGCGGGCCGCTGTGGGCCCCCGATCCCGCACCGCCTCAGCGCACGATCCGCACGCAGTTCTGTGTGCCGAACTCGTTGGGCAAGCGCGTCTCGCACTGCGGGTCGTCCACCCAGTCTCCGTCAATGACGTAACGATACTGGTACTCGCCCGACGGCAGGGTGAGCGTGGTCTTCCATGTCCCGGACTCGTCGCGCTTGAGCGGTCTGGCAGCGGGATCCCAGCCGTTGAAGTCGCCCACCAGGGCGACGTCGCTCGCCTCCGGCGCGTGAAGCGCAAAGGCGACGCGCTTGCGGGTGGTTCCCCCCTTGGCCGACTGTGCCATCAGAGATGCCCTCCGTTGCTCGCTCGTGGTCGGCATGCCTCCAGAACACGACACGGCGCGAAGACCCTCATCGTCAGGGTTCTTCCGCGGCTATCTGATTCCTTCCCGTTTGCGCCACAGAATAACCCTCTCTCTTTCCCCGCACGGGTGTTGGACGCACAGACGCCCTCCCGCGGGCGCTGCGGCGGCAAGAGGAACATCCACGCCGATAGCGAATCATCGGAGCGTGCGCATGGCACTCGCCCCCCAGAGCGTCAGGTGACGATACCGGACTCCCGGGCCTCGGCGTCCCTCTCGGGCCGCACAGCCCGGCGGATGCCAGTAGGGAGGAACGTAAGATGAACGGAAGACCCCCTCGGGGCTTCACGCTCGTGGAGATGATCGTCGTCATCGCCGTGATCGCCATTCTGGTAGCCGTCGCCATTCGCCCCCTGCTGCGAGCGAGGAAGAGCAGCGAGGAGAGCGCCGCGCTCCAGGTGCTCCGCAGCCTGCGCAGCGGCGAAGTGCGCCACAAGACGCGCCACGACCTCTACGGCGACCTCAACTCCCTCAAGGCGTCCGGGGACAGCCCCCTGGGCGAGAACGAAACCGAGCGCGCCAGCGGCTACACCTTCACCTCCGCCTCGGGGGAGGATGTCTACACCATTGTCGCCATGCCTCCAAGGACGGACATGACCACCTTCACGCTCGTGGAGTCCGGCACGATCTACCCCACCGACCCGTAGGCCGTGACCCGGAGAAGGAGATCCCTGTGCCGCGCCTCACCGCCATCGGGCCGGATCACCCGCCGCCGCCACTCAAGTGGGCGGGTGGCAAGCGGTGGCTGGTCCCGCGCCTGCGCGAGGCGTACGCCCCGCACCGCCACCGCCGATTGGTGGAGCCCTTTGCCGGCGGATTGGCGGTCGCCCTCGGGCTACGGCCCGCGCGCGCCCTCCTGTGCGACGCCAACCCCCACGTCATCACCTTCTACCGATGGCTGCAGCGCGGCCTCACCATCGAGCTCGCGATGGAGAACGAGGCGGCGCGCTACTACGCCGCGCGGGAGCGGTTCAACCGCCTCCTCATCGCCGGAGAGGGAGAGGTCCCGGAGGCCGCCGGCCTCTTCTACTACCTGAACCGGACCGGCTACAACGGCCTGTGCCGCTTCAATGGCAAGGGCGGGTTCAACGTGCCGTTCGGGCGCTACGCGGCCATCCACTACACCCGCGACTTCCGCGCCTACGCCCCGATCCTCGCCGACTGGCGCTTCGAGCAGGGCGATTTCGCCGCGACCGCCCTGCAGCCGGATGACTTCATCTATGCCGACCCGCCCTACGACGTCGAGTTCACCCGCTACAGCCAGGAGGACTTCCGCTGGCCCGACCAGCAGCGCCTGGCGCGCTGGCTCGCCGCCCACCCCGGCCCCGTGGTCGCCTCCAACCAGGCCACGCCGCGGATTCTCGACCTCTATGCAGGACTCGGCTTCCGGATCGAGGTGCTGCCCGCCCCGCGCCGCATCGCCTGCAACGGCAACCGCCAGCCCGCCGAGGAGATGCTGGCGACGCGGAACCCGGGAGAGTGAGAAGCCGGCGAGCCGCGAGGGATGCCTGCCTGACCCCCCGGCGCCCATAGGCGTTAACATAAGGCGTGGGTTGGTGCCACCCGGTATGAAACCGGGGTGCTCCGAGCCTACGGCTGGCCGTCCTTCGGACGGGAGAAGGCT
>JACQGM010000428.1 GCA_016199585.1 Armatimonadota bacterium | reverse complement strand
TCAGCGACCCGGTGGCCATGTCCGTGTTGGGCGGCGACGGGGAGTTGATCCTCCAGGGGCCGACTCAGCGCGGGCAACACCGACGACAAGCACCCCTGGACGGTTGCCGGATGATGGACCCGGACCTTGAGGCTTATCTCGGATTCCCAGTCGGGAACAAGTGCGAAAGTGCTCATCCTCGCCCATCACCGACCAAACCGGCACCACCACTCACTTCCCCGCCACCGGTCCCGCCACCCGGTGCGGAATCGTTGCGCGGCTAGCGCGACGCAGGGGATCCTGCGGCGTGAGATGCCCCTTCGTCGTTCACCCCTCAAGCCGGAGTTCGACGAGGGTCCGGGCGTCCATCACCCCGGAGAAGAGAGCCGCCATTCGGCCTGGCGCTCCTCCGGCTGCGCACCGAGGCAGGCTACCGCGTCCGACAGCCTGCGCTCCACCGCAGCCGCCACCCGCGCCGCCCACCTCGGCCTACTTCCGGCGCGGCTTGGCGCGCCGCGCGGGCGCCGCGGGAGCGGGCGGCGGCGAGGGAGGGGCGGGTTCGGCGGCTTCCGACTCGCGCTTCACCCGGCGGATCGGCACCGTGGCCACCAGGTTCACGGAGCGGCCCGAGGAATCGATAGTGATCTGCGAGTTCTGCTCGTCCACCTCCATGTAGCCGGAGAGCACGCGCACCATCTCGGCGCGCACCCCCTCCATGACCGCAGGGGAGACGTTGGTGCGGTCCTGCGCCACCACCCGGCGCAGGCGGTCCTTGGCAACTTCACTGGAGCGTTCCGAACGCCCGAACAAGCGGCTGAGTGAAACCACGGCGCTCCTCCTCCCCTAGCCGGTCTGGCGGCCGCCGATGCCAAGCCAGCGCCGCATCCGGTGCAGTATCTTCCCGTCCGGCTCCAGGGGCATCAGCGGCACATCCTCACCCAGGAGGCGGCGAGTGATGTTCCGGTAAGCCTGGGCCGCGTGGGTGCGCGAGCCTGTCACCGCGGGCTCGCCGCGGTTGGTGGAAACCACGATCACCTCATCCTCGGGCACTACGCCCAGGATCGGCACCGAGAGGATCTCCTGGATGTCGTTCATGTCCATCATGTCGCCGCGCTTCACCATCTGCGGGCGCATGCGGTTGATGATGAGCCGGATGTCGGTCAGCTCCTCGGCCTCCATCAAGCCGATGATCCGGTCGGCGTCGCGCACGGCGGAGACCTCCGGGGTGGTAACGACCACCGCCTTCTCCGCTCCGGCGACGGCATTGCGGAAGCCCTGCTCGATCCCGGCGGGGCAGTCAATCAGAACGAAGTCGAACTCCCGCTTCAGGTCGCCGCAGATCTTCTTCATCTGCTCGGGGTTGACCGCGTTCTTGTCGCGCGTCTGCGCCGCCGGGAGCAGGGAGAGGCCCTCATGCCGCTTGTCCTTGATGAGAGCCTGTCGCAGCCGGCAGCGCCCCTCCGCCACGTCCACCAGGTCGTAGACGATACGGTTCTCGAGGCCCATCACCACGTCGAGGTTGCGCAGGCCGATGTCGGTGTCCACCATCGCCACCTTCTTCCCGGCGATGGCCGCCAGCCCGACCCCCAGGTTGGCCGTGGCGGTTGTTTTCCCCACCCCGCCCTTCCCCGATGTTATGACCAGTACTTCGCCCATGGAGCGATTCCCCCTCTCAGCCCAGCGGCCTTCCCGGACACGGCTCGATGACGACCATGCCCTCGCGCACGAGGGCCATCTCCGGGCGCAGGCGCACCTGCGCGCCCTCGTCCGGGGCGCGGCCGATGTAGCCCGCGATGCGGAGCTGCGTGGGCGCCAGAGACGTGGCCGCGATGACGGCATGCGCCCGCCCGCGCGCGCCCGCGTGCGCCACCCCCCGGAACGCCCCCATGACGATGATGTCGCCGCCGGCCACCACCTCGGCGCCCGGGTTCACATCGCCCAGGATCACCACGCTCCCCTCGTGGTGGATCCGCTGCCCGCTGCGCAGCGTGCGGTTGATGAAGAGAGTGCGCTCCTCCCGCTGGCGCGGGCGCTCCGGGGTCACGCTCGCCGCCGGCCGCGGGTCGCCGCGAGCCACATCGCCCCCCTCGCCGCCGCCGGGCAGATTATGGAACGGCACGACATCCTCGCTGCGCGCGCGCCGGTGCTCCGGAGAACCGCTCATCACCTCGTGCAGGGCGATGCCGTGCTCCTCCCGCAGCAGCGAGGCGAGCTGCGCCGACTCCCCGGCGTTCAACTCCCGCCGGCCCACGTCCACCGTCACCTCCGCGCCGCCGAAGAAGCCGCTCGCACTCTGCAGCTTCTGCCGAAGCTGGCCCAGAACCGCCCCGAACTCGCCCTCGTCGTCGAGCAGCACCAGAAAGCCGTCGCGGCTGCTCCTGATGACCGCCAGGTCGCGCCACTTCATCCCGATTGTGTACCCCCAACGGGGAAGGATCCCGAAGAACGGAAGGAGACCGGCTGGCTGGCTGTCAGTTCCTCGCGGGCTCCACCCTCACCACCTGGCGTTGGTATTCGCCGGGAGGGGACGCGGTTCCTGCCTGCACCGGGGGGAATCGACTCACCCCCGCCGGCGCGCATCAGATCCCCCTTCGCTTCCTCCCTGTCAGGCGGATGTTTCCGGGGTTGTCTTCCAACTCGACTTTAGACTAATGTTTCGGACAACAGAACCCCTGCCTGTCTGCTGACGGGGACGTGTTTGCCCGTTGCAGCCCTATGCCTGGCTGCTCTCGCCCTCTCAGTTAGCTGTCGTCG
>JACQGM010000427.1 GCA_016199585.1 Armatimonadota bacterium | reverse complement strand
TCCGGGCGGACGCAGGCCCTTCCCTGCCCCCGGGCGCACCGTGTGGCAGTAGTGAAATGGGCCTGCGTTTGCGCAGCGGCGGATTCCGCACCTCTGTGAGCGCCGAGACAGAGAACGGCTGGGCGTCCGAACCCGTTAACCTGCATGCAACGGGGTAAGATCCCCGGGTGGCGGTGCAGCGTGGCCGCCGCCAGGGAGAGCGTGCATGGTCACCAGAGGTCGGCCCGAGGACCGCGAGGCAGCGGCGGCCCCGTTGGAGAGAGTTCCCGGGGTATCGCCGGACTTCATCCGCCTGCTGATCACGGGCCGCTGGATAGCCATTGTCGCCGTGCTCTTGACGCTGCGGCTGCACCTCCGCTTCCCGGCTGACGACAGCGCGGTGGCGGCCGTGGTCGTCATGGCGGCCGCGTACAATACCGGCCAGTGGCTGCTGCTGCGCGCCGGGCGCCTCAGGCGCTACCCGCCGGCCATCCTGGTCGGGGTGGACCTGGCTTTGGTGACGCTGCTGGTGTGGCACAGCGGCGGCGTGCGCAGCCCGTTCGTGAATCTCTACTACCTGGTCGTCATCGTGGCCGCCGCTTTCGGGGACCTGCGCGGGAGCCTCCTGGCAGCCACGGCGGCTGCAGGGCTGCAGCTCCTCGTAGTCTTCACCCGCGAGCCGCTCACCCCGCAGCTACTCCGGCTGCAGTACCTGGTCAGTACCCTGCCGTATCTTGTGCTCGTCGCGCTCGTGGCCGGGCACCTGGTGCGCCAGCTCCGGGGGGAGTGGGAGCGCCGCCGACAGGCCGAGCGCGAGCTTGACGCCCTCAACCGGGAGCTGGAGATCGCCCGCCAGGTTCAGAGTTCCCTGACCGGACGGCCGGTGCCCCGGGTGCCGGGCCTGGCGCTGGCTGCCCACACGGAGCCGCTCTACGGGATCGGCGGCGACATCCAGGACTACGCGCCGACTCCCGAGGGCGTCGGGATCACGATTGCAGACATCTCCGGCCACAGCCTGCCGGCGGCACTGGTGGCCGTGCGCTTGTCCGAGTTCATCGAGCGGGCGGATCCCCGCACGGCGCTGGAGCAGGTGGCGCGAGCGGGCAACCAGGCCGTCTACGACGCCACGCCGCCCGAGGTCTTTGTCGCCGCCATCTTCTGCCAGGTGCGCCGGCACGACGGGCGCGTGCGCTACGCCGTGGCAGGCAACCCGCCGCCCCTGATCTACCGGTGCCGGGCAGGGCGAGCGGCGCTGCTCGATGGGTGCCGCGGACCGCTGCTCGGAGTGCTCGAGGAGGCGTGTTACCCGGTGTGTGAGGAGCACCTGGAGATCGGCGACGTGCTCCTCCTCTACACCGACGGGGCGATTGACGCTCGGGGCGCTGACGGCGAGATCCTCGGCGCCGAAGGCCTGGCAGCCATCCTCGCCCGACGCGCCGGCCTGCCCATCCAGGAGATGGTGGACCGCCTCGCCGGAGACATCCGCTCCGGGCGCGAGGTGCGCGACGATCTGACCCTGGTCGCCATCGCCCGCGCGGAGGAAGGTGCCGGGCCATGATCCCGGCGCTCCCCCGGGAGGGTTAGGCGGCGCCCATTCGGGCAAGACTTCCCCCGGAACATGGGGGAACAGGCATGCCGACAGCAGTGGGCACGTTCGAGGAAGACCGAGAGGCGACGGCGGCGGCGGACGAGCTGATGCGCGCGGGGTTTGCCGACACCACGATCTCGCTGGCGACGGCGGCGGCGGAAGCGGCCCCGCCGGCCGCCGTGGCCGACGAGGGCGGCGGTGGCCTGGTGCGCGGCATCGCCATCGGCGCCGTGTTGGGGGCGGCCGTGGGCCTGATCATCGGCGTCACCAACATCGCCGTGCCGGGCGCCGGTGCGCTGGCGAGTTCTTCTCCGCTCTACCTGACGATCCTGGGCACCGTTGTGGGAGCGGCGCTGGGTGGGCTCATCGGCGCGCTCGCGGATCTGAGCCTGCCGCCGCCGCGGGCGGCCCCTGCGCCGGGCGCCGCCGGCGAGGAGCTGCTGGTGACCGTTCACGCAGCCGACGAGGCGTCGGCCCGCCGCGCCGCCGAGATCCTGGGGCAGCACCACGCCCGGCGGCTTACCATCGCGCCGGGGTAGCGAGCACTCCGCAGCAGCGCTGAACAGGTCCCACGGGCGAAGGGGCGGACACGCGCGTGTCCGCCCCTTCGCATGTCCGCCCCCGCGTACCGCGCGCTCGACGAAGCCGGGCGGAGACGCGCTCCGCCCGCCGCCCCTACGCGGGAACTGCCCCATCGCCGCAGCGGAGCACTCAGGCGAAGTAGCGATCCGGCGGCGCCGTGCGCGGACCGATGCGGCCCGCCATCGCCTGGAGGCGGGCGACGCGATCCTCGGTGGAAGGGTGCGTGCTCAACAGCTTCACGAGCGATGCGCCCGAGAGCGGATTGACGATGAAGAGGTGCGACGTGGCCGGGTTCGCGTCCATCGGCACCGCGTGCGCGCTTCGCTCCAGCCTCAGGAGCGCGCCGGCGAGGGCCAGCGGCTTGCCGGAGATCTGCGCGCCCGTCGCATCCGCCGCATACTCCCGCGAGCGCGAGACGGCGAGTTGGATGATCGTCGCCGCGATCGGCACGAGGATCACCATGAGGAGCAGCTCGATGCCGCTCGGCCCATCCTCATCCTCGCCACGGTTCAAGCCGCCGAAGTACGCCGCGAAGTGGGCCATGCGGGCGACCATCATGACGGCTCCCGCGAGGGTCGCCGCGATCGTGCTGATCAGGATGTCGCGGTTGCGGACGTGCGCCAGCTCGTGGGCGATGACCCCCTCCAGCTCCTCGCGGCCCAGGATGCGAAGGATGCCGTCGGTGACGGCGACGGCCGCGTGCGCCGGGTCTCGCCCCGTGGCGAAGGCATTCGGCGCGTCGGTCGGAATGACGTACACCCGCGGCTTGGGGATCGCCGCCCGCACCACCAGGTCATCCACGATCGCATGGAGCTGCGGCGCTTCGGCCGGCGATACCTCCCGGGCGCGGTACATGGTCAGGACGACTTTGTCGCTGAACCAGTATGCGACGAAGTTCATCGTCCCCGCAACGACCAGGCCCATGAACATCCCTTGCTCACCGCCGAGGTAGCCCCCGACAGCCATCATCAGGCCGGTCAGCGCCCCCAGCAGCAGCGTTGTCTTCAGCGTGTTGCCCATGCCAGGCTCCTTCTCCCTCGGCCCCGCGGCACTCCGGCAGCTCGCGCCGCAGGGCGAACGACCTCACCCGTAACTCTGTCCCTAATTATACGCCATATCGCCGCAGGTGAAAAGACCTGGCCGGCAGGGCGGGGGCCTTGCGGTTGTCCCTTGCCCCGGTGACCGAGAAGCCGCTAGTCCTGTGAAAAAGAGTATTGACAATTCGCCCTGCCCATGTTATCATGGTAATTCGTGATAGAGTTTCCGTGAAGATGGAGGGCTTGCATGAGCGTTGTGGATGCAGGAGGCGGAGCACCTTCCACTGACGTGGCCACCGTCGTTGATATCCCCAATCTGATTGAGATCCAGACCGAGTCTTACCATTGGTTCCTCGACAATGGTCTCCGAGAGTTGTTCCACAATTTCTCGCCGATCGAAGACCCAACCGGTACCTACGCGCTTTACCTGGACGACTATGCGCTCAGAGAGCCGAAGTACACGATTGAGGAGTGTCGCGACCGCGACATCACCTACGAGCGCCCGATCAGCGCTCGCATCCGCCTGCTCAACAAGCGCACCGGCGAGATCATGGAAGACGAGGTCTACCTCGGCGACCTCCCGATCATGACCGAGAAGGGCACCTTCGTGATCAACGGCGCCGAGCGCGTCGTCGTCAGCCAGCTCGCGCGCTCGCCCGGCGTTTACTTCCGCGACAACATTGACTACTCCGGGCGGGTCCTCTTCTCGGCGCAGGTGATCCCCGCCGAGGGCGCCTGGATTGAGGTGGACACCGACGCCAACGACGTCGTCTCGGTGCGCATCGGCCAGACGCGCAAGTTCCCGATCACCACCCTCTTGCGCGCCCTCAATTCCTTCGACCATGAGCCGGGCCGGGCCGACCGGCCGCAGACGGCGACGACCTACCAGCTCTATCGGCTCTTCGGCACGGTCCAGGTCCTGGAGAACCCGACGCGCGAGAACCTGCTGCCGCCGGATTCGGCCAACTACATCCTCCGCGTCTACGAGCAGATCGCCGATCCGAACTCCGGCAAAGCGCTCGCCAAGGCGTTCGAGAAGATGGACCGCCCCCTGGCCGAGAAGATTGAGAACGCGGGCGTGCAGAACATCGAGGTGATCGAGATCCCCCGCTATGTGGAGGCGACCGTCGAGCAGGACCCGGTCACGGAGAAGGAAGACCCCGCGCGCGCCGAGGATGAGGCGCTCCTGGACATTTACCGCAAGGTGCGCCCCGGCGATCCGGCGACGCGCGAGAGTGCCCGCTCGCTGCTCAACAGCATCTTCTTTGATGTGAAGCGCTACGACCTGGCCCGCGTCGGCCGGCACAAGATGAACAAGAAGCTCGGCATCGGCCTGCCGCTCGGCGTGCGCGGCCTCACGAAGGACGATCTGCTCGCCATCGTGCGGTATGTCATCAACCTCGGCCAGAACCAGGGCTCGGTGGACGACATTGACCACCTGGAGAACAAGCGCGTCCGCTCCGTAGGCGAGCTGCTCCAGAGCCAGTTCCGCCTCGGCCTGCTGCGAATGGAGAAGGTGGCGAAGGAGCGCATGACGTCGCTGGAGCCGGACACCGTCTCGCCGCAGGCGGTGGTTTCCGTGAAGCCGATCTCGGCGGCGATCAAGAGCTTCTTCGGCAGCAGCCAGCTCTCTCAGTTCATGGACCAGACCAACCCGCTGGCCGAATTGACGCACAAGCGGCGCCTGAGCGCCCTCGGCCCCGGCGGCCTCTCGCGCCAGAGCGCCAAGCTGGAAGTGCGCGACGTGCATCACAGCCACTACGGCCGCATCTGCCCCATCGAGACGCCGGAAGGCCCGAACATCGGTCTGATCGGCTCGCTGGCGATGCACGCGCGCGTCAACGAGTTCGGGTTCATCGAGTCGCCCTACCGGAAGGTGGAGAACGGCCGGCTGACCGACCGGATTGACTACCTCACCGCCGACGAGGAGGCGCCCTACCACATCGCCCCCTCCAGCACCGCGGTGGACGAGAAGGGCCAGCTCAAGAGTGACGCCGTCATCGTGCGCTACCGGCACGACTTCCCGGCCGTGCCCCCGGCGACGGTGGACTATATCGACGTCTCGCCGCGCCAGATCGTCAGCGTGGCGGCGGCGCTCATCCCGTTCCTGGAAAACGACGACGCCAACCGCGCCCTGATGGGCTCCAACATGCAGCG
>JACQGM010000426.1 GCA_016199585.1 Armatimonadota bacterium | reverse complement strand
GTTCCGGGAGGCGGCATAGACGGGCTGCCTTCCCTGGGCTTTACATGCCACACCAGTGTAGCACGCCGCTCCCTCGCTGTCAATAGCTTGCTTGGTCGATTCGCCACCGGCGCGCGCCCTCCTCTTCGGGGCTTGGCGGGAGGCGTAATGCATCATTAGGCTCTGTTACCGAAGAGGGGCCATTGCATCATTAGGCTCTGTTACCGAATGCTGGTGAACGCCGTGCTCCCCACGGTGGTGTAGACATGACTCTGCGGGTTCCGCTTGCCTCGTCCGCAACCCTTCGGCCCTCGTCAGATCGCTTCGCGCGTCCGGGCCGGGATCAGGTTCGCCATCGCGGCCTCGCAGCCCTCGCTGATCGCCCGGGCGAGTTCCCGGATCATGCGGGCGTGGTCGTCAATCGGGATGTGATCCAGGGTGACCAGTACCGCGCCGTGGGCTCGGGCGTGCCTGACCGCTCGGGCGAGGTCAAGCATGGCTGCCACTAGCGCCAAGCGCTCCTTCTCCTTGCGGATCCGGTAGGCCATCTGCTTGGCAGCCGCGTCCTCGTACTTCCGGGGTTTGGGCATTCTCGCCCCTCCTCGTCTCATTCTACCATAAGTAACGTTACATGTCAATATTGGCATAGTAACGTTACCGTTCTGTCTCTACTTTTCACCCAGCTTCTCCAGGAGGTCCGTGATCGCCCTCAGCAGGGCAGCCGGGTTCTGAGCCGGGTCTGCATACTCCTGAGCCAGGCGCGCCTTCGTCACGTCCGCGGCCACATCGCCGAGGGCAAGCAGCCGCTGGTAGGGTGTCTTGGGCGTGTCGTAGACCTTCCTTACCTTGCTGCCCTGCCGCTCCTTGCACAGCAGCCGCATCATCGGCCAGTAGTAGTTGTGGTAGCGGTTCACCCGCACCTCGATCAGGCGCAGCAACGCAAGCTCTTCGTCACTCTCCAGCCGCTGGTAGCCGACGAACTGCCGTACCACGCTGCCGTTGCGCTCCTCGACGTGGCACTGGTCGTTCTTCTTGTAGGGCCGGCTGCGGGTGAATATGATCTGGCGCGCCGCGCAGTACTTCACCAGGTGGGCGTTGATGAACTCGCTGCCGTTGTCGCAGTCGATCCCTTTGACCGGGAAGGGGAACTGCTTGCGCGCCATCTCCAGAGCCGCCACGGTGCCCTGCTGTCCCTTGCCCTTCATCGGCACCAGCACCGTCCACCCCGTCATCACGTCCGTCATCGTGAGCGCCGACAAATACTCGCCCCGGGTAGTATCGCCGCAGTGAGCCACCAGGTCGACCTCCAGAAAGCCAGCTTCCTGTTCTGTCCAGTCCGCAAAGGTGCGGATGGGTATCTGGGAACGCAGCAGCGCCCCTGCCTTGGTGGTGCTCAGCCCGCGCAGTTTTGGGCTGCGGTCGGCGGCCGGCAGCCGGTCAATGGTGGCCGAACTCACCGAGCGCAGCAACTTCTCCTCGAATGGCGTGACCTTGATCTCGCCGGCGGCCACCAACAGCCCCATCAGGTCGGGCAGGAATGTCTCCAGGCGCTTCCCGCAGGCGAAGAAGCTGGCAGCCCACAGCTTGCGCAGCAGTGGCAGCGCCAGCGCATACGTCGACGTCCGCCCCGGTGGCCGGCTGGGGGGCTTTGCAGCGTCCGGCCCACTGAGCAGTCGAACCAACGACTTCCTGTGATACCCGGTCAGCCCCA
Source organism: Armatimonadota bacterium (assembly GCA_016199585.1). GTDB lineage: Bacteria > Armatimonadota > JAAZEB01 > JAAZEB01 > JAAZEB01 > JACQGM01. The sequence goes on along the minus strand of JACQGM010000426.1, from coordinate 9,639 downwards.
CCAGTTCGTCCAGGATGCGCGCCTGCTCCGCCCGAGTCTCAGCCTTCAGATAGTCCGCACGCCGCCGGCGCACCACTTCCCTTGCCGTAGCAACACTCATCTTCTCCATGCTCCTGAGTTCTAGCTACGGTAACAGGATTCTTGATGCAACGGCCCTTCCCATCGAGGTTCCCGCCGTGGTAGAATAGCGTCACGCTCCCTCCCAGCATGGTTCGGGAGCCGCCCTGACGCTGAAGAGGGGGTGCCCGCCCTGACGGAGACCACTGCGAACGAGACCCCGACCGGCTTCCTGCGGGGAGACCGGGTGTGCCTGCGGCCGATGGAGCCCAAGGACCTGGAGCACGTGCGCCGCTGGATGAACGACCCGGAGCTGCGCGCGCTGACCGGCAGCACGTTCCCGATGAGCCGTGCCGACGCGCGGGAGTGGCTGGAGCGGGTGAGACAGGACCGTGACCGCGTGTGGCTTGCAGTGGCGCTGGCGGAGGATGGACGACTGATCGGCGAGGCGGGCCTGCTGCGGATTCACTATCCCTGGCGCACGGCGGACATGAGCCTGATCCTCGGGGATAAGGGGGCGTGGGGCCGGGGGTATGGCACTGAGGCCGCGCGCCTCCTGATGGACTACGCCTTCGGCACCCTCAATCTGCACCGGCTGTCCGTCGGCGTGGTCGGGTTCAACGAGCGCGCCCTGCGCTTCTGGGAGAAGATCGGCTTCCGGCGCGAGGGGGTGCAGCGCGACGGTTACTATCTGGACCACGCCTACCACGACTTCGTGATGATGAGCATCCTGGAGCAGGAGTTCCGCGCGGCAGGTTGAGAGGAGAGGGTTGATGGACCAACGGACAGTGCGGGTGAAACGACGGCCGCTCGGGAGCTGGCGCGGCCTGCCGCTCTACCTGCGCATCCTCATCGGGTTCGCGCTCGGTGTCGTCGTCGGCGTGGCCGCCGGCCCGAGTGCCGCCCCCCTGGCGACGCCGGCGCGCCTGGTGCTGCGCCTGCTCGGGGCAATCGCGCCCGCGCTCGTCCTGGTGGCCGTGGTCCACGCGCTGCTGAACACGCCCCTGCAGGGCCGTGTCGGCGCGCGCCTGGCGGGGCTGCTGCTGCTGAACACCCTGGTCGCCATCACGGTCGGCCTGCTGGTCGCGAATATCGTGAAGCCCGGCCGGCACGGCGCGCCGCTCGATGCTCCCGGCGCGGAGATGGCGCAGCGAGCGGATCCCTGGGCGCAGCTCCTGGAGAACATCCCCGCCAGCCTCCTGAAGCCGCTCGTGGAGAACCAGGTGATCGGCGTCATCTTCCTGGCGCTGGCATTCGGCATCGCCTTGCGGCTCGTGCGCGACCGCCAGGCCGCCGCGGGGCAGACCGACTACCAGGGCCTGGAAGGCGCGATCAACACCCTCTACAGCGTGCTCATCGAGGTGCTGCACTGGGTGATCGCGATCATCCCCTTCGGCGTCTTCGGGATCGTCGCCAGCATCGTCGGCACCAAGGGTTTCGGGCCGTTCCAGTCGCTCGGGTGGTTCGTGGCGGCGGTCATTCTGGCGCTGCTGCTGCAGGCGGCCTACTACCTGGCGCGCATCCGCACGGGCTCATGGGTGCGTCCCGGCGCAGTGCTCAGGGGCGTGCGCGATGCCCTGGTGATGGCCTTCTCGACCGCCAGCTCGACGGCCACCATGCCGGTCACCTACACCTGCCTGCGGGAGAACGTGGGTCTACGGGAGGAATCGGCCAGCATGGGGGCGCTGGTGGGCGCCAACTTCAACAATGACGGCACCGCGCTCTACGAGGCGATGTCCGCGCTCTTCATCGCCCAGATGATCGGCGTGGACCTGTCGCTGCCGCAGCAGCTCATGGTGGTGCTCACCTCGGTCGTCGCCTCGGTCGGCGCCGCCGGCATCCCCGAAGCCGGACTGGTGACTATGACGCTGGTGTTCACCGCCGTGGGCCTCCCGATCCACTACATCGCCATCCTGCTGACCGTGGACTGGTTCCTCGACCGCTGCCGCACCGCCATCAACGTGATGGGCGACGTGAACGTGAGCTGCCTCCTCGACGGCAGGACGCCGCCGAAGAGGTAGCGCGGCGGCAGCCGCCGCTCAGACCGGCCCGCGGCCGGCCGTGCGTCTACCAGACGAGGCATCGGCAGGAGTGCGCGCAGCGGCAGCGAACAGGCTCCCTGTTGGGGTCGCCCGGGGCACTCCCGGGTCGGAGCATCGTGGCGGGGAGCGAAGAAGCAATGGCGCGAGAAGGCTCGGTTGTGGTGATCGGCGCGGGAGTGGTGGGCGTGAGCGCCGCCTACTGCTTGCGACTGCGCGGATGGGACGTGGTTCTGCTCGACAAGGGAGAGGTGTGTTCCGGCGCTTCTTACGGCAACGCCGGTTTCGTTCTCCCCAGCCACGCGGTGCCGCTGGCGGCACCGGGCGTCATGGGCAAGGGCCTGCGCTGGCTGATGGACCCGGAGAGCCCGTTCTACATCCGCCCCCGGCTGGACCGCGAGCTCATCTCGTGGCTGCTGCGCTTTGCGGCGTCGAGCACGCGCGCGCACGTGCAGCGGAGCGCCCCGGTGCTGCTGGCGATGCACCGGGCCAGCCAGGAGCTCTATCAGGAGTGGGTGTCGAAAGAGGGCCTGGATTGCGACTTCACCCGGAAGGGGCTGATGGCCCTCTGCCGCACGGCGTCGGGCTACCATGAGGTGCTGGAGGAAGCGCGCTTCCTCGGCAGTCTGGGCGTGACATTCGAGGCGCTGGACGGCAAGGCGGCCTGCGACCTGGAGCCCGCGATCCGGCCCGGGATGACCGGCGGCGTCTACTACCCCGAAGATGCCCACGTCACGCCGGGGAAGTTCGTATCCGGCCTGGCGGCCGCTGCCGAGAGAATGGGCGTCGCGATCAAGACGAACACCGAGGTCCTCGGGTTCGTGACTGCCGGCGAGAAGGTCGCGGCGGTCCAGACCACGCGCGGCGACTTCCGGGCGGACGAGGTGGTGCTGGCTGCCGGGGCGTGGTCGCCGCCGGTGGCGAGAGGCCTGGGCTTGCGGCTGCCGATTCAGGCCGCCAAGGGCTACAGCGTGACGACGAAGCGGCCGGCCCTCTCCCCGTCGATCTCCTTGCTCCTCGGCGAGGCGCGCGTCGGGGTCACTCCCATGGGGGAGTTGCTCCGGATCGCCGGCACGCTGGAGTTGGCCGGCCTGGACCTCTCCATCAACCGGAGGCGGGTGGACGCCATCGTCAGCGGCGCGCGCGCCTATGTCTCCGGCCTGGACGACATGGAGCCGGTGGAGATCTGGCGCGGCCTCCGCCCCTGCACGCCGGACGGGCTGCCGATCATCGGGAGAGCCGGTCGTTACCGGAACCTGACGGTGGCCGCGGGGCACGCCATGGTCGGGCAGTCGCTCGGTCCCATCACCGGGAAGATCGTCTCGCAGATCCTCTGCGGCGAGGACCCCGCGATCGCCATCGCGCCGTTCCGGGCCGAGCGGTTCCAATGAGAGACGCGGGCGCCGCCCGCCAGGACTCCGCCTTCGGCCCGGCTGCGCGCCGCGGGCGCACCCGGCGGTCGGGAGCCGGGGACGGGTGCGTAGCGGCGCGGCCGAAACGCAGAGGGAGATCACGATGCGTGTGCTGGTAACGGGCGCCACGGGACGTATCGGCGCCAACGTCGTCAAGCAGCTTGTCGCGGCCGGGCACCACGTCCGGGCGCAGGTCCGCCCCGAGAGCGACCGCCTGGAGAAGCTCCGCCCCTTCGACGTCGAGGCATGCCCCGTGGACCTGCGTGACCGCGAGCGGCTGTCGGCGCTGGTGCCAGGCGCGGACGCCATCATCCACCTCGGCGCCAAGCTTCGCGGCCCCGGCAACTACGATCACCTCGACGTGAACATCGCGCCCACTTTCACGCTGCTGGAGGCGACGCGCACCCTCAACCCCGGCCTGCGGCGCTTTGTCTACGGCAGCTCGGACGTGCTCTACCCCCACACCGGCTGGATGCCCACGCCGATCCTTGAGAGCGACAAGTTCGTCCGGCCCAACAGCACCTACGCCGTGACCAAGGTGGCGGGCGAGTCCATCGTCCACTCCTACCACCGGCAGTATGGCATCCCCGCCGTCACGCTGAACATCCCGATGACCTTCGCCGGGCGGGAGCTGCTGGGGGAGCGATCGAAGGAGTTCAGCCCCTACACCGCCGACCAGATCGCCGCCGTCGAGCGCCAGCCCCCCTCGGAAGCGCGCGACCGCTGCCTGGCGGAGCTGCGCCGGCACCTGGCGGAGGGCCGGCCGCTCGTCGTGCCGGTGTGCCCCGAAGGGCCTCCCTGGAAGCGGCACCTGGGCGACGTGCGCGACGTAGCGGCCGCGTGCGTCCTGGCCCTCACGGCGCCTGCGGCCGTCGGCCAGACGCTGGTGATCATGTCGGACGCCCTCGACTACGGGGTGGGCGTGCCGCACCTGGCGCGGGTCGCCGGCATGGACTACGCCGAGGTGGTCTTCCCGCACGCGATGTACTACTGGTACGACATGTCCCGCACCCACGATTTGCTCGGCTACCGGTCCGCCTACGACTCGCGGCGCATTCTGGAAGATGCCTACCGGCACCAGCAGGGGGAGGAGATCGGCGTGGTTCCCGTGGGACCGACGACGCCGCTCTGACGCTGGTCAGCGCGTTTCCCCCGAGGAGCCGGCTGTCGTGTTGTCGTCCCCGGATCCATCCACTCGGCAGGCACACGCCCTCGTACAGGCACCCGACCGGGATGTGGCGCCCCCACACGACCACAGCCGGGGTCGGTGGCCCGGTTGCGCCGTTCTGGCACCGGGAGGACACCCAGCGGCTCGCCACACGCCCCCCCGGCCCACCCCCAAAAAGGGGCTTGCGTAATCAGCGGGTTTCCCCTATAATAAGGCAGCACCGGGAACCGTCAGGGGACCGGAGGTGCGAGGGCCGAGCCTCGGCCCACCTACCCGGTCTCCGGGAGACCCACGGGCGCCGTCTGTGCGACGCCAGGATACTTGAGACGTCCGGAGCACACGGAACCGCTCGCCGGGCAGGTCGGAGCCACACCGGCTGCGCCGCGCGAGCGGCCGGGCCGCGCCGCCGTCCTCGGGCCATGCGTACGACAACATTGGGGGATCGGTGAGGCTCTATTACGCGCCGGGATCCAGTCGCCACCCGCTTTCGTTCCCCGTCCCGTCCCGCACGCCGGCGGGAAGCTCTTGACCGGAGCGCGCGGCGGCCGGGACCGGCAGACACCGACGGGAGTGCCACCCCACGGGGCGGCCGCTCATCGCCGGAAGCCGCACCCATCAGCAGGAGAGAAGTGTATGGATAACGAGGTCTTGAAAGTCTCAGGACAGTCCTCACCCAAACTGGTCGCCGGCGCGATCGCGTCGGTGGTCCGCCGCGATGGCGGGGTCAGCGTACAGGCGGTCGGCGCCGGGGCCGTGAACCAGGCGGTGAAGGCGATTGCCATTGCGCGCGACTACGTTGCGCCGAACGGGATCGATCTGGTTTCCATGCCTGCCTTCTTCAAGATTGACACGGATGACGGCATCAAGACCGGCATCCGCTTCTTCCTGGAGCCGCGGGCCCCTCAGCCGTAGGGATGACGGATGCACCTGAAGCGGCTGGAGTTGTGCGGCTTCAAGACCTTCGCCGATCGCACCGAACTGGAGTTCATGCCCGGCGTCACCGCCGTGGTGGGTCCCAACGGCAGCGGCAAGAGCAACATCGCCGATGCCGTTCAGTGGGTCCTGGGAGAGCAGAGCATGCGCTCGCTGCGCGGGCTCTCCTCCCAGGATGTGATCTTCGCGGGCACTCATCGCCGCAAGCCTCTCGGGTTCGCCGAGGCGCACCTCACCTTCGACAACTCCTGCGGCACCCTCCCGCTCCCGTTCGACGAGGTGACGATCAGCCGCCGGCTCTTCCGCTCCGGCGAGAGCGATTACCGGATCAACAAGGTCTCTTGCCGCCTGCGCGACATTGTCGAGCTCTTCCTCGATACCGGCATCGGCGCGGGGGCCTATGCCATCATCGGCCAGGGGGAGGTGGACGCGGTCCTCTCCGCGAAGTCCGAGGACCGCCGGGCGCTGGTGGAGGAAGCCGCAGGGATCAAGAAGTACCGCGTTCGCAAGCGGGAGGCGGCGCGCAAGCTGGAGGCCACCCAGGCCAACCTGACGCGCGTCACCGACATCACCGCCGAGATCGAGCGCCAGCTCCCCCCGATGCGCGCGCAGGCCGAGGTGGCGCGCCGCTACCGCGAGCTGCGCGACCGCGCCCGGAGCCTGGAGCGCGCCCTCTTGATGACCGAGCACCGGCGCGCCCTGCAGCAGGTGGCCCGGGTGCGCGCCGCCTGCCAGGCCGCATCAGACCGCGCGGAGGCCGCCCTGGCCGCACTGTCGCGGGTCGAGAGCGAAGCCGAAGCGGCGCGCTTCGCCGCCGCCCGCGCCGATGCCGCCCTCGACGAGGCGCGCGCCGCCTTCGCCGCCGCCAGCCAGCAGGCCGAGCGGACGAGGGGAAACCTCAATGTCTCGCGCGAGCGTCTCGCGGCCGTCGAGTCGGCCGAGGAGAGCGCGGCCGCTCGTGTCGGCGAGCTGACGGAGGCGCTGGAGCGTCTCCGCCGCCAGCGCCAGGAGACCACCGGGCGCATCGCCGCCGCCGAAGCCGCCGAGCGCGCCGCCGCCACCGCCCTGCGCGCCCGCGAGACTGAGCTGGCCGGCGTGAACGCCCGCATCGCCGAAGCATCGGCCGCCCGGGAGAAGGACCGGCGCCTTGCCGTGGAGCGGGCGCAGGCGCTCACCAACGCTCAGGCCGAGCTGCGCTCTGCCGCCCGGCGCGCCACCGACCTGCGGCAGGCCGCCGAGCGCGCCGCCCAGCGCCTGGCAGGGCTGGATGCCCGCGAGGAGACCCAGGACGCCCGCGAGGAGACGCTCAAGGCGAAGCTGGCCGACGCCGCGGCGCGCAGCCTCGCGCTGAACGAGGGGATCCGGCGCGCGGAGGCCGCCCGTGCCACTCTCCAGCGTGCGGCTCACCTGCGCAGCCAGCAGATTGCAGACACGCGCACCGAAGCGACCGCGCGCGCCGCCCGCCTGCGCACCCTTCGCGAGCTGGACGAAAAGGGGGAAGGCTACCGGGAGGGAGCCCGCGCCGTGCTGCAAGCCCAGCGCGATGGCCGCCTCAAGGGACGGTTCGTGCCCGTGGCCGAGCTGCTGGAGGTGGCCCCCGAGTACGAGCCCGCCATCCATGCCGCCCTCGGCGACGACCTGGATGCCCTGGTGGCCGGCAGCATGGATGAAGCCCGGGAGGCGATCCGCTTCCTCCGGCGGGAGGGCGGCGGCCGCGCCACTTTCGTCACGCCCGGCGCCTGCGGGGGTGAGCCACCCCGGCCGGATGACCCCGCTGAGATCGTGCGCCGCTGCGCCGCCAACCACGTCCGCTGCGATGAGGCGCACCTTCCCGCCATCCGCGCCCTTCTCGGCGACGCCGTGGTGGTGCGCCACCTCGACGAGGCCCGCCAGGTGCTCTCCCTCGACCACGCCCGCTACCGGGCCGTCACTCTGGAGGGGGATCTGCTCCACCCGCGCGGCATCCTCAGGGGCGGCAGAGAGAACGGCACCGCCGCCAGCCTGCTCTCCCGCCGCCGGGAGATGGCATCCCTGCAAGAGGAGGTCGCCGGCCTGGAAGCATCCCTGGCGGAGCTGCGCGCGGAAGGCGAGGCGCAGGCCGCCGAGCTGCGCGCCGCCGAGACGTCGGTCCGCCACCGGCGCGAGGAGGCCGCCCGCGCCGCGTCGGATCAGGCCGCGGCGCAGAAGGACCTGGACTACGCCGCCCGGGAGCGGCAGCGACTGGTCGAAGAGCGCCGCCGCTCCGAGGCGGGCATCCGCCATGCCGAGGCCGACCGTGAGAAGGCGGCCGCGCAGGAGGCTCGCCTGCGCCAGCACGTGCAGTCGCTTCAGGGCCAGGGAAGCGGCGACGACGACGAGCGCGCCCGTGCTCTGCTGGATGAGCTGGCTCGGGAGCGCGACTCCCTGTCCGACGCCGTCTCGGAGCTGAAGGTGGCCGCCGCCCGCGCCCGCCAGCAGGCGGAGAGCTTGCGCGAGAGCGCCGCGCGCGATGCCCGCCAGGAAGGAGAAGCTCTCACGGACCTGGAGCGCCGCCGTGCCGGATCCGGGGAGCGCGCCGAACGCATCCGGAGCCTGCGCGATGAGATCGCCGGCCAGGAGGCCGAACGCGCCGCGCTCGCGGATGCCCTCGAGCAGTCGCAGCGCCGCCTGGACGACTGCCGCGAGGAGCGCCGGAAGTGCCTGGCTGTCTCCGGGCAGATCGAGCAGGAGGTGAAAGAGGCGCGCGAGCGCCTGGGCGCCGCGCAGCAGGAGCTGCACCGCGCCGAGGTGAAGCTGGCGGGGGTGGAGTCCGACATCCAGCACGCCCGGACGGCGCTCTTCGAGCAGTACGGCCTCACGGCGGCGGAGGTCGAGCGTGCGAGCGCCGAGGGAGAGGCGACCGAGGTGCGCAATCGCCAGCAGGCCGGGCAGGAGCTGCGCCAGCTTCACGCCCGGATGGCGGAGCTGGGTGAGGTGAACCTGGGGGCTATTGAGGAGCTGAAGCGCCTGGAGGAGCGCCTGGCCTTCCTGTGCGCCCAGCGCGACGACCTGACGGAGGCGCGCGAGGGCCTGCTGCGGGTCATCGCCGAGGTTGACGCCGAGACACGCGAGCGATACCTGCGCACCCTGGAGGCGCTACGGGCCGCCTTCGACGAGGTCTTCACCCGCCTCTTCGGCGGCGGCACCACCTCCCTCCAGTTCTCCGGCGGCGACGACGTGCTGGAAGGCGGCCTCGACATCATCGCGCAGCCGCCGGGCAAGAAGCCGCAGAGCTTGCTCCTCCTCTCCGGCGGCGAGCGCGCCCTCACCGCTGCCGCGTTCCTCTTCGCCCTCCTCAAGATCAAGCCGAGCCCCTTCGTCCTGCTCGATGAGGTGGACGCGCCGCTCGACCAGGGCAACGTCCAGCGCTTCTGCGCCCTCCTTCGCGAGTTCGCACAGCGCTCGCAGTTCGTCGTCATCACCCACAACCCGGCCACCACGGAGGCAGCCGACTTCCTCTACGGCATCGCCATGCCCGAGGCGGGGGTCTCGAAGATGGTGTCCGTGCGCCTGGAGGAGGTGCCGGTGGCGGCGTAGTATGTGGTTGTGGGGCTGCGGGGGTGCGTGGTAAGTACGCAACACGTTACGCGGAAGGCAGCAACATCGTCTTGCTTGATCCCGATGTGGCGGCAGCTTTCCCTGATTCCGCCTCGGTGAACGAGGCACTGCGGACGCTGATGCGTGTCGCCGAGCAGTGCGATCGGAAACTGCCGGAGGGGGCGGCCACGGAAGGCTAAGGAACCGTCAGACAACAAGTGTTGCAGTCAGGTAATGGCGCTTGGCAGCACCAAGGACCCAAGTCCCTGTAATCCCGAGCCGCCGAGGCGAAGGATCTCCGCCGGGGCACCACCACCGGTCCGCACCTGTAGCGGTACCCCTGCGGAGATGCTTCGGCTCGGAGCCTCCTGAGAAACTGGCGGGCGACCAACACCGTTTCGACCAGTTCGCTGCACCCGCGACTCTGTCACCCTGAGCCGCTGAGGCGAAGGGTCTCCGCCCCGAGGGCCACCAC
>JACQGM010000422.1 GCA_016199585.1 Armatimonadota bacterium | reverse complement strand
GCCGGGGGCGGTGGCGCAGGCCGGATTCCAGCGGCGCAAGGACGGACGCAGCCGCCTGGTGGTTCTGCTGAAGGATGGGAGCGTGGTGCGAATTCGGTAGCGGGTTCCCGGCGACCGAGGTCGCGGGCGACGACGGCACCAAGTCGGCCTGCGCCGACTCGGAGTCCGAGTGTGCGAAGGCGGACTTCGCGCCTTTGTTGCCCGCGACCTCGGTCGCCGGGCCGCACATCGCACGAAGCATCGCTCCAGGATTCACAAGGAGTTGCCGCAGGACCTGCAGAAGTCCCCCTGCGTGAGCAGGAGACGATGACGGAGATTCGTGATGCTTAACAATGAACATAGTCGAGCGCGCGAGCGCGTGCGGGAGCTGGCTCGTGAGGTAGCTGCGGTGGCGGCCAGCGACGAGAACCGCCTTCGGGGCCAGCGCTGGCGCGATGTCAACAGCCTGCGTAAGCCCGACAGGTCCCCGATCTGGTCCTGCGTGGTTTCGCCGGATATCAGGCCGATGGCCCCGGTTTCCTCGGATCCCTTCGATCTTGCCGTCGAGCGCCAGCTCATCGGTTGGCTGCGGCACTGGGCTCTGGGCGACGACTTCGTGATGCCCGACCACATGGAAGTCCCGATGGTCGTGAGGGTGGAAGGGGAACATGTCTGGGGGCTGCCCATCGTTCACGAGAGTCCTCCCGATGTGCCGGGAGCGGCACGCTCCCGCGGCGCATGGCGATATGAGCCGCCGATCAAGGAGGAGTCCGACATTGACCGGATCCGGCTGCCCCGGTACCAGTACGACCGCGCCGCGACGCAGCGAAACCAGGGGCGCACGCACGACATCGTCGGCGACATCCTGCCGGTGTTCCTGAGCTGCGGGAACGGCTACCATCTGCACGGGCTGTACGGGGCCTGGCTGCACGGCTGGGCGATGGGACTGCGCGGCATGGAGCAGCTTCTGATTGACATGATGGACCGCCCGCAGTGGGTACACCGCCTGATGCAGACGCTGATGCGCGGCTACCTCGATGCCTACGACCAGTTCGAGGAGGCGCAGGCGCTCGCCCTCAACCACACCACCGGCAAGCTCTTCTGCGACGACCTGCCCCAGCCGGACTACGACCCGAAGCGCCTGCGGCTGAAGGACCTCTGGGGGCGGAGCGAGAGCCAGGAGTTCCAGGGCGTCGGGCCGGCGCAGTACGAGGAGTTCCTGCTGCAATACCAGAAGCCGATCCTTGAGCGCTTCGGCCTGGTCTTCTACGGGTGCTGCGAGGATCTCACGCGCAAGGTTCCGCACCTGCTCACCCTCCGCAATCTGCGCCGCTTCGTCGCCAGCGCATGGACCGACCTGGGCACCGTCGTGGACGCCGTGGGCGACCGCTATGCCATCGAGTGGCGGCAGTTGGCCACCGACTTCGTCTTCAAGCCGATGCCTGCGCTGCGCGAGCACCTGGAGCGCGGCCTGCAGCGCGCCCGGGGCACCTATATCATGATCGTGCTGCGCGAGGTGGCGACCCTCGAAGGGAGGAACGAGCGCCCGCGCGAGTGGGTTCGGATCGCCAGGGAGTGCGCCGAGAAACACGCCTGACCCTGGCGCCGCAAAGCCAAGCCCGTCGCGGGAGCGCCCGCGCGCCGGAAGGAGACCTTCATGGACTTACGATTGGTCCACATCTCGGGAGAACCCTACGAGATGGGACGGCAGCACGGGCGGATGCTGCGAGACGAGGTGCGCGCGCTGGCTGAGGAGCGCGTGCGCCTGGTGTTGAGCCGAGCGGCCAGCGCGGGGCATGAGCAGGACCGTGCCCGCTGCCTGGCGTTGGCCGCTCGCTACCTCCCGGCCTACCGGGCCTACTCCGCGGCCGGCTACGAGGAGTTCCGGGGAATCGCCGACGGCGCCGGGATCTCTCAAGAGCTGCTCCTCATCAGCACCGGATACACCGATTACGTGGATGTCAGCGACCGCGGCACGTTCCCGGAGGAGTGTACGGCGCTCTGGGTCCGCCCCGAGGCGGCCGGGGGACGCACCCTCTGCGGCCAGACCTGGGACATGCACGCGTCGGTCGAGCCGTTCGCAGTGCTGCTGCACCGAAAGCCGAACCGGGGCCCGGCCACCCTCAGCCTCACCACCGCGGGATGCCCTTCCCTGTTCGGCATCAATGCCGCCGGGATCGCGGTCGGCACGAACAACCTAAAGGGCCCGGATGCTCGCCCGGGGGTGGTCTTCACGGCGATGATCCACGAGGCCCTCGCTGCCGATAGCTTCGAGGCGGCCGTGGCTGCGCTCACCGACGCTCCGCGCGCCTCGGGCCACAACTACTACGTTGCCGACGCCGATGGCCGCGTGTGCGACGTGGAGACCACTGCCGAGCACGCCGTGGTGCTGCAGCCGGAGGGTCACACTTTCGCCCACGCCAACCACTACACGGCGCCGGGCCTCGCGTCGCCGGTTGAGGCCCTGGCCGCCTCCAGCTCGCCCGTGCGCGAGCGCCGGATGCGCGCGCTGCTGGCGGCAGGCTCGCCTCCCTATGCGCCGGAAGACATCCATCGGTTCCTCTCGGACCACGAGGGCGGGGCGCGCTCCATCTGCGTGCACAACACAACGCCGGACGGCGGGAAGAGCTGCGGCATGGTGCTCTTCTGCCCCCAGACACGGGAGATGTGGGTGCGCCTGGGGAACCCCTGCGAGGGCCCGCTCCAGCACTACGCGCTGGGCAATCTCTGATCGGGCGCGGCTGTCGGCACCACCCCTCAGGCGCGAGGGTTCAGGATATCTTAGTACGGCGCGTCACCAGCGGGCGCAGACGGAGCGACGCCCCTACAGGTGGGATGCATACGTCACGCGTCCGCGACATGTAGGGGCCGTCCTCTGTGCCGGCCCGCGCTGCGCTGCTACCCTCGGGAGGCACATCGGGCGCATCTCGATCCGTCGCCGAGGTCTGAGGAGGAAGAGAGGCAGCCATGCTCGAGGTCGAGGTCGGTTTTGACGGAAGCTGTCCGCAGAGCCCGGAAGGCGTGCGGCGCGAGGGCGAAGGAACCTTCCGTGTCTTCCCCTCCTGGCGCACGGAGCCGGGGCTGAGCGAGGAGTGCCTGGGGCGCACCACGCGCCTCGGCTTTCGCGTGCGGAACACGTCGTCCGTGAATGCCAGCGCTGTTCTCCACGTGGATTGGCAGTTCAACGACGCCCCGCCGGACGCGCCGCGCACCTTCCCGAGCTGCGAAGCCTACATGGCGCTCCGCGACTTCTGTGCGGTTCAGTATCCGGGAAGCCCGCGCTGGCGCTACGAGATGGCCGCCGTGGAGGGATCCGTCGCCACGCTTCGCCTGACGCTCCCGCCGGGCACCACGGAGGTCCACTGGCACCCGCCTTACAACTACACGCAGGGGGAGGCCTTCATGACCGGGCTGCGCGAGCGGGAGTGGACGACGGTCGCGCGCCTCGGCACGAGCCGGGAGGGGCGGAACCTCTGGCTGATCCGTATCACCGACGACACCCCTCGGGCGAAGACCCCGTTCTGCATCCGGGCGCGCGCCCACGGCTACGAGAGCGGGGGCAGCTACACGATGGAGGGGATGGTCGGCTGGCTGCTGAGTGACGACGCCCGGGCGGCGCAGGCCCGCCGCGACTACGAGTTCTTCATCGTGCCGATGGCCAACCCCGACGGGGTGCGCAACGGCATGGGCAAGCTCACCGCGCCTCGGGGCGGCAACCTGGACCTGTCGGATCCGGGGGTGGACGAACCGGGCCACACGGCGCTCATGGCCCTGCTGGCGCGCATCCGTCCGGCCTATCTCGTGGACTGTCACAACTGGCAGAGCAAGGTCTCCGACGGCATCCTCGGCATGCCGACCAGCCACCGCGAGCGGTTTCTCTACTACATGCCGGACATCAGCCGGCACCGGAAGCGGTGGTGGACCCGGGATGAGCTGCCGCTCGAGGAGCCGGCGCCTCCCCGTGAGTTCCTGCCCCACTACTGCCGGCGGATGTACGGCTCGCGGCGGGCCAGCTTCGAGATCAGTTGGTTCGGGCGCAGCCCGGACGACGTGCGCTGGTTCGGAGCGAACGTCCTGGCCTCGGTGCTGATGGCCCTTGCGGAGCCGGCGGACCTCAACCAGATGTAGCCGCCCGCCCGCCTCTTACGGCGACTCGTGCGGCCGGGGGTTAGGGACCGTAAGGCAGCAAGAGGATCCATTTCTTGTTCGTAGTAGCTGGCTTTAGCCGGCTGAAGCCAGCCACTGCGAGCGTCTTGCTCCCCTTGCGGGTCCTCAGCGCTCTCCCGATGGAGAAGGAACAACCGATGATTACCAGCAAACTGCCGGGGTTGGGCCTGCTGCCCCTCTCGCTGATGGCCGCTGCCGGCGTCGCCACCTGTGCCGTCGGGGCGGCCCCGGACGCGACTCCGGGCGCTCCCGGCCCGGGCCCGTGGCTCAACGTCCAGGATCTGGGCGCCTCGGGCTCCGAGTTCGAGACGACGGCCACGACCACAGCCGGATCGAAGGAGATCACCGTTGCCGACGTGGGCGACTTCCGGGTCGGCCAGGGCGTGACGGTCTCGAAGTGCTTCGTGAGCTACCCCAACGCGATCCTCCGGTTTGTCATGCGGGGGAACCCCACGGAGCCGCTGGGAGACGCCGCAGAGCTTCGCGGCTACGACGGGCGCCCGGGGAGCTGGGTCGTCTATATCGTGGAGGTGGATGGCACGGATCCCCTCACTTTCCGCTGGAGCGATGACCTGACGGTCACCTGGAAAGGAGAGAAGATCCCGATCACCTACGACTGGCAACCTCTGAGCGGAAGGCAAGAGATCCGATTCAGCAGGAAGGTGGATTGGCGCCCGGGCCACCTCATCTGCTTCCACGCGAGGGACCAGTTGGCGACCACTATTGAGAAGATCGAGGGAAACGTGCTCACTCTGGCAGACGCGGCCAACCGCACGGTGCAGGAGGCCGTGGTGCGCCACGAGGACAGCGCGGCGCTCCAGGCGGCCATCAACCGGGCCGTCCAGGAGAAGCGCAACGTCTACTTCCCGCCCGGAAGATACCGTCTCTCTCGCAGGCTGGTGGTAGAGAACGCTGCCGCGATCACGCTGCAGGGAGCCAACGGCGTGGACACCACTCTCGATATCAGCGAGTGCTCCGAGCCGTCAATCAAGGGCCAAGGCGCGTGCGTCAATCTCGTGGGCGGCACTGAGGTGACGCTGCGGGACTTCCGGTTCGTGGGCCACACCGGGCTGGGCGAGGGCCCCGGCTGGCGCAGCCACCGGTCGCCGGGAGGCGGAGGCGCGGTCTGGCCCGTTGCCTTGAAGATCTGCCGGGCGGTGGCCATTCGGAACACGGAGCGCGTCCTCGTCGAAAACTGCCACGCCAGCAAGATGAACTGCGAAGCGTTCTACTGCCAGGGGAATTCCCGCTCCGGCCCCGACGAGCCGAAAGTCTATACCAAGTCGGTCACCTATCTGCGCTGCTCCGCCACCAACTGTGACGGCAACGCCTTCAATAACAACGACCTGGCGGAGAACACAAGCGTCCTCTACTGCCGCATCGTGGACGTGGGCGGGTGCTCCTGGGAAGGGGCGTCGCGCTTCGTGCGCTTCATCGGGAACTACGTGCGCAACGCCGGCCCGGTGGCAATGGGCAACATCGGCACCCGCGCGGAGCACCTGGAGCAGCTCGGCTCCGGGCAGCACATCGTCGCCGACAACGTCTTCGAGAGCCGCTGCTTCTACGCGGGCCGCGCCGGCCGACCGATGATCACTGCGGCGGCGGCCGTTCAGGTGATCATCACCAACAACCTCTTCGTCAACTTCAACTCCACCGGCGTCTCGCTGAGGAACATCACCTCGGACAGACTGCTGCCCGCCGAGATCGCCACCATCCGCGGCAACATCTTCGACATGACTTGCCAGGACCCGGAGCCGATCCCGCGCACCGCCATTGACGTGAGCATCCCCGGCGTCATCGTCAGCGACAACCAGATCTACGTGCGCGGCGAGCCGGACCCCACGGTGACGGCCATTCTGCTCAAAGAGCCCGCGATGAACCTCAACATCCACGACAACCTGGTGCGGAGCTGCGGCGCGGGGCTGGTGACGGCCCGGGCCCAGGCCGACATCACCAAGGTGATAGACCCGTTCACCTTCCTGCTGACGGGCCGGGGCGTGCCGTTCGAGCGCCGCCAATCGCACCGCTACAGGGGCTTCCACGTCGCCTGGCTCAGCGGGAGCAAGCCGAACACCCTCTCCACCCTGGAGTCCTTCGACCCGGAGACGCTCCAGTTCAAGCTGCGCGAGCCGCACGAGATGAAGGAGGGCGACCGCCTGGAGGTCTTCCCACCCTCCGCCAACTGGCTGATCCATGACAACACCATCACCGACTGCCTGCAGCCGGTGGCGCTCGACTCCTACGGCAGCCCCACGTCCACCTTCAGCAATAACGTAATCACCCGCACCCAGGCGAAGGGGGTGAAGGAAGCGGTGGCGGTCCACGGCGCCTTCCGGGTGACGGGCAACCACATCCACGGCTTCGACGAGCCGGGGAGCGTGGCGCTCTCCCTCTACCCGGACGCCATCGGGCGAATGTGCCCCTCCGTCTACCAGGGGAACGTGGTGGATGCGTGCGCCGTGGGAGTGAGCGAGAGCGTGAAGGGGCTATGGAAGGCGGCCCGCGCGGCGGACAACACCTTCGTGGGGTGCGGGAGCGCGCCGGGGGAACGATGATGATCCCACGACCACAGGAGCTGAGAACCGCCAGCGGTGCCTTCCATCTGTCGGACGGAACCGGAATCGCCTGCGGCGATGACCCGCGGTGCCGGGCCGAAGGAGAGTACCTCCGGGAACGGATCCGAGACCTCACCGGCCTCAATCTGAGCCTGGCCTCGGGGGCCGAAGCCTCGGCGCGGGAGGGGAGCATTCTGCTCCATATCACGGAGAACCTGCCGGGCGTGGCGGCGAAGGAAGAGGGCTACCTACTCACGGTCGCGCCCGGCGGCGTGCGCATCGAGGCGGCGGGGGACGGTGGCCTCTTCTACGGGTGCGAGAGCTTCACCGGTCTCCTCCAACGAGACGGGGAGAGGTGGCTCGTCCCTTCCGTGGCGATCCGGGACTGGCCCGACTTCCGGTGGCGGGGGCTGCTGGTGGACCCCGCCCGGCGCTTCATCCCGATGCCGCTGCTGAAGCAGTACGTGGACCTGATGGCGCGCGGCAAGCTGAACGTCCTGCACGTCCACTTCACCGACAACGAGTCCTACACCCTCGAATCGAAGCGCTTCCCCGCCCTCAACGAGTGGCTGGATCTGCCGATCCGCTCGGTCCACAGCCCCGACCGGTTCTTCGGGGTCTACACCCACAAGGACCTGAAGGAACTCGTCGCCTACGCGGAGCGGCGCAAGGTCACCATCGTTCCGGAGATCGGCACGCCGAGCCACGCGGCGCACATCGTCGCCCTCTCGCCGGAGCTGCGCTGCCGGGTTGCGGACGGCTACGCCTCCGAGACGGTGCTGTGCGCCGGGTCGGAGAAGACCTATCAAGTCCTGGAGGCGATCCTCGATGAGATCGCCCCGTTCTTCCCGGGGAAGGTCTTCCACATCGGCACCGACGAACTAGACTGCAGCGACATCGTCATCAACGGCAAGCGGGTCTACTGCTCGTCGTGGGACGACTGCTCGGTGTGCCGGGAGCGCGTGCGCCGCGAGGGGATCGCCGGACACCGCCAGTTGTTCTACTACTTCGCCAACCGGGTCAAGGGGCTGCTCGACCGGCACGGGAAGCGCCTGATGATGTGGAGCGATCCGATTGACATCGCCAGTCCCCACGACCTTTCCACGGAGATCCTGGTCCACTTCTTCCGCATCGCCAATGTCAACTGGGGGCCGCGCCGGCACTGCAGCTACGACAAGCTCCTCAAAGCGGGCTTCGAGGTCGTCAACTCCCACTGGCCGGACACCTACGCCAACGAGGCTCCCTTCTCCGAGCGGAACCTGGCGGAGTGGCACCCGGCGCTGCGGCCCTACGTGCCGCCGGGCCTGGAGCACCGGGTGGCCGGCGCCACCCTCTGCGCCTGGGGCGGGCCCGAGAGCTTCTACCTGCGGATGCTGCCGCCCGCCATCGCGATGTTCGGCGACCGGTGCTGGCACAAGGGGAAGGTGGACGACCCAGGAGCGTTCGCGCGGGCGCTCCCGAGGCACCTCTTCGGGCCGCGCCTGTCCCCGGCCCTGGGAGAGATGCTGATCCGGCTCGGGAGCATCCTCCCGCCCGCCACGTGGAACAACCTCGCCGGCGACCGGGCCTTCCGCTACGAGGATCGTCCGCTGCCGGCCGGGGCGGTCAAGGACGCGGAGGAGTGCCGGGCCGTCGAGGAGCTGATCGCCGGCGAGATCCGGAAGAACGAGGTGGAGAACGCCAACGTCCTTGCGGAGTACCTGGAGACGTTCCGCTGGGTGCGGGAGGAGCTGGTTTGATGCCGGCGATGTGCGTTGACGCATCCAAACCGCCTGTGCTATAGTATCGGTGTGCCCCCGCCAGGGGCGCGACCCCGGGGAGGGCATCACGACACCGGTGAGCAAACTGACGTTGGAATCTGGCACGGTGGTCATCCGGAGGGCCGTGGCTGCGGATGTCCCGCGGCTCCACGTGCTGATCAGCGGATTTGCCGACCGAGACCGCATGCTGCACCGGTCGCTCAACGAGCTGTACGAGAACTTGCGCGACTTCCGGGTGGCCGACCGGGACGGCGAGGTGGTCGGCTGCTGCGCGCTCCACGTCTTCTGGGCCGACCTGGCGGAGGTGAAATCGCTCGCGGTGGCGGAAGGCCGGCAGGGCGGGGGCATCGGCCGCCGGCTGGTGGAGGCCTGCGTGGCCGATGCCGCGGCGCTCGGCATCCCGCGCGTCTTCTGTCTCACCTATGAGGCGGACTTCTTCCGGCGCTGCGGTTTCCACGTGGTGGACCGCTGCCGGTTCCCCCGCAAGGTGTGGTCTGAGTGCGTCCGCTGTCCCAAGTTCTTCGACTGCACCGAGATCGCGATGACGCGCGAGGTGGCCGTCGCCGGGGCGGGGCCGGCGGCAGAGGAGGCGGTGGCGGCCGGATGAGACACGTGCGGTGGATGTATCTGCTCCTCTCCCTGGCCGCGCTGGCGGGGCTGCTCCCGGCGGGCTGCAACACCGGGATCGCCGAGAAGGATGCCGAGCGGCGCATCCGAGAACGCCTGCCCGAGATCATCGGTCCGGCCAGGAGCTATCGCGTCAACATCCGGGCGAGTAGTGATCTCTCCGTCATCGGCGGCCGCCTTCGCGAGGTACACATCGAGGGCCGGCGGGTCCGCATCGGGGGCCAGTGGCCGGTGGACTACCTGCGGGTGACCCTGGAGCGCGTGCGCGTGGACGTGAGCCGCGAGGTGCTGGAGGAGGTGGGCGCCGCGCGCTTCCAGGCCGGCATCGCCCCGCCGACGCTCGTCCAGTACGTGGAGAGCGGCCAGGAGAACCTCCGCGATGTCCGGGTGCTGCTACGGAGCGGCCGCCTGGTGATCACCGGGCGATATCTGCTCGTGCGCGTCTGGACCCCCTTCGAGATCACCGGGTCGCTCCAACTGCTCGGGCGAACCCGGATCGGGTTCCACACGGAAGGCGCCCGCGCCGCGGGGATTCGTGTTCCCGACGCCCTCATCCGCCAGGTCGAGCGCCGTCTCAATCCGGTCCTCGACGTCTCCGGCGCCCTTCTCCCGATCGATCTGACGGAGATCGCCGTGCGCCCCGACGCGGTGGTCGTCAGTGGCATCCCCGACCTGAAGGATCCCTCCATCTTCCACTTTCCTTCCCGATGAACCCAACCACGACGGGAGCACCTACCCGCCCTACGTCGAGGATCCCTCCATCTTCCACTTTCCTTCCCGATGAACCCGCCGCCGACCGATCGGCGCCGGCGGCTGCCCGCCCGCAAGACCGCCCCCGTGCCTGCCCGGTGATGCTTCCGCACTTCCCGGCGACGACCGCCGCGGGTCCGAACCGGCAAATCCATGTTTGGCCGGATCGCCGGTGGGGAATGGTGGTGCCGGAGGCAACCGACCATGACCCGCACACGCCAGACCGTGCCGCGACGGCTCCGTTGGATGGTGCTCGGCGCCCTCCTCCTGCTGGGAGGCGCCGCCGGCTCTCTGCCCGGCGCGCAGGCGGCCGTCACGCCGGAGGAGGAGTTGCGCGTCGGCCAGGAGGCCGCCGCCGCGCTGGAGTCGCGCTTCGGTCGCCTGGTCGACCCCGGGCGGCTCCGGCGCGTGCTCTCGGTGGGCCGGCGGCTGGAGACCGCAGCGGGCCGACGGCCCGGGGGCATCCTCTTCCGTATTCTGGACAGCCCCGAGTTCAACGCCCTGGCCCTCCCCGGTGGCCTCATCTACGTCACGCGGGGCCTGGTGGACACGGTCGGCTCCGACGACGAGTTGGCGGCGGCCCTGGCCCACGAGATGGCGCACGTCCTCCTCGGGCACACCCGCCAGCTCCTGGAAGAAGCGCCCGAGGAGCGAAGCATCGTCCTGGAGGTGGAGAACCCCGGACCGAACGGCAGCGTCAGCCGGCGGGTGGTCCGGTCCGAGGCATCCACGACCGTGCGCGACGCGCGCCGCAAGGAGTTGGACGCCGACCGCGAGGCGCTGCCGCTGCTGAAGAAGGCCGGGTTCCGGCCAGAGGCGGCGGTGATGATGCTGCAGCGGCTCAAGCGCCCCGACGAGCGCCAGCCCACCCCCGGCAGCGAGCGCCTCAACCCGGAGACACGTGACTTCCTCTCCACCCACCCTACGCCCGACGAGCGCATCCGCAACGTGCAGACAGCCCTGCGCGCGCTGCGGGGCGGGTGAGCGGCACACGACAGCGGGGGACTTCGCGAGGGTACGGGATGGGCCCGGCGCTGCGGTTCGGCGCCGGTCGGTCGGCGCTTGCCCCTCCGTTCGATGGCTCAAACATCCAGTGTCTCGGGAACAAGCCGGCAGCCTTGCCGCCTCGCCGGGCCCTATGGCAGCAGTGTACCCCTCCGGGCGTAGCCACGCCGTAAGGAACGCGGGCGGATCGCAAGGAGAGCGTAAGGAGCGGCGTCTGCGGCAGGGAGCGACGCGCGGTGATCAAGGTTCCGGGCGGAGTTCTCTGACGAGTGGCGAAGAAGACTCCCTGTGGCGCGGCGGGAAGTCTGCCGGCGTCGAGCCCTCGCGGGGCGCGGCATGGCGAGGGCGCCCGACTCCCCGCGTCGGATCCGCGCCGCAAGGAGCAACACGATGAACACCATCCACAACCCCGAGAGCGTCCATCCCCCCGTCGGCTCCTACAGCCACGCGATCGAGGTCCCGCCCAACGCGCGGTGGCTCTTCGTCGCCGGTCAGGTGGCGCTCTCGCCCGAGGGGGGCTTCCCCGAGACGTTCGCGGAGCAGTGCGAGCAGGCGTGGACGAACCTCTACCGCGTGCTGGAGTCGGCCGGCATGAGCCGGGAGGACCTGGTGAAGCTCACCATCTTCCTGACGCGCGAGGACGACCTGCCGACGTTCCGTGAGGTGCGCGATCGCGTCCTCGGCAGCGTGCGCCCGGCGACGACGCTCGTCTTCATCCGCGCCCTCGCCCGGCCGGAGTGGCGGGTTGAGATCGAGGGCATGGCGGCGAAGGCGTGATCGCATCGAGTCAACCGCGTCCGTAGCCCGGCAGAGTGGGCCGCGCGCTGAGGATCGCATGCCGGGGGCGCACAACCAGTTGATGCTGTGGAAGAGCGCACAGCGGTAGCCCCAATCCAGCATGGCGACTGAGGGTTGTTCAAACGTAAGTTTTCCCCGCGCGCACGCATCTACTGACTCGGTGGGCGCCGGGAGCACACCCCGACGGCGCCGGAAAGGCGGCTCCAGGGCAGATGGTCACCGATGCTACGGAACTGGTGCGGCGCGCTCAGCAGGGCGATGGCAGCGCCTTCGAGGAACTCGCCCGGCACTACCGGGCGGCGCTCCTGGCGTTCGCCTTCTCACGCACCGGCCAGCGCGAAGAGGCGGAAGACCTGGTCCAGGAGATGCTCGCTGCCGCCTGGGAGAAGCTGCCACAGCTCCGGGAACCGGCGCACTTCGGCGCGTGGCTGCGCAGCATCGCCCGGAACGCTTGTCGCGGTTGGTACCGCCGTTCCCGCCCCTGGCCGGCGTCCCTCGACGAAGCCTCCGATGCCGCCCAGGTGCCCGACCCGGCTCCCGGTCCGGTGGAGATCATCCTGGCGAGGGAGCAGCAGCGCGCGTGGCACCGTGCTCTGCAATCGCTGCCGGAAGCCAACCGTCTCGCGCTCCTCATGCACGTCTGGGGTGATTACTCCTACGAGGAGATCGCGACGATCCTGGGCGTGCCGGTGACCACCATCGAAGGCCGGATCCACCGGGCCAAAGCCCAGTTGCGGCGCCTGCTGCGAGCCGATGCCGGCGACCTGGTGCCAGAGCACCGCCGCTGGTGGAAGGAGAAACGATGATGACCAGCGACACCCCGTTGTGTAGGGAGCATTTCCGTGCCCTGCTGCTCTTCTCATCGGCGTTTGCGACCCTGATTGGGTCGGGAGTGAACCTGATCCACAGCGTTCGCACCCTGGCGCGCCACGCCCCGGCGCCCTACAACCAGGGCGCGGAGGAACTGGCGACAGCCATCGATTCGGGTCAGACGCTCTCGCGCGCCATGTCGGGGAGACCGGACCTTTTCACACCCTTCTACATCGCTATGGTCCGCATCGGCGAGGTGGGCGGCATTCTCGATGAGACCCTCCGCATCGTGGTGGACTGCCTCGCCGCCGAGTGGAAGGTACGGCCCCGAAGACGGGCGAAGGATCTCCCTCCCTTCCTGAGCCCCACCCAGCGGGAGATGCCGCAGCACTGGGGCGACCTCACCGGACGCGAGGGGTCGCTCGTCCTGATGCTCTTCTGCCAGTGCCTGGGCGCCGTGCTGTCGGCCGGGGTACCTGCGAAGTTGGCGCTGGAGACCGTGGCGGAGCTTCTCCCGGCCACGCAGCGCCACGCCGTTCGCTCGATACCAGGCGAGGTGCTGGCACAAGGGATCACGCGGCCCCTGGCCGAGGTCGGGTTCCTGCCCCCGCTTATCCTGATGATGATCGGCGTCGGCGAAGAGTGTGGCGCACTACCGAGGATGCTGGAGAAGGCGGCGGGGGTCTATCAGTTCGAGGTCGAATGCGACGAGGGGTGACTGTAGGGGAGCCAGGTGGCGCAGGTAGACCGCCTGCGGGAGTACAACATCCGCCCCTTCCAGGTAACGATGTACGGCATGGAGCAGACCCACGACTGGTTCGCAGGGAAGCGCGGCTCCTTCGCGGCGACCGGGTGCGCTGTGGAGCGCCTCGTTGCGAAAGGATTCCGGCTCTGGCGGGAGGTCTTCCTTCATGAGAAGAACGTGACGGAAGCGGACGGGATGGTTGTAGCCCATAAGGGCACATGGACCGCGACAGCCTCACGGACGTGGGTGCAAGGCGCGGCCGCCTCGTTCTTCCATACCACTCCCGCGTGATGGCTGTGGGTAGTTCTGGCAGGCCGTTCGTCACAGGCACGGCCGTTGTTGCCGGGCGAACCAGTTGGTGCCGGCGAACACGCTGGTCCGCCCTGCTGCTCACCACCGCTCCTCCTGACACGCACCCCGGGGAAGCCGTGGAATGAGAAGCCCTTCCGCCGCGAGGAGACACACGCCGGCCGGACGATCACCATCTGGGGGATGTGCTAACGTCTTCAGTCAGAAACGAGACGAATCGTCCTCATCGTCGTCCTCGGCTCGGCGGGGCTCCGAGGACGAGGACGGCGACGATTCGTTCTCATTCCTAGCCGAAAAGGTTATGAGATGACCCCGACGGGATCGCCTGCCCGTATCCGCTGCGTCTCCATCGGGCAGCCCTCACTCCTCTGTCGAGGGATACGTCCCCTCCCCGGCCTCTCGCGTTGACCGGGAGGGCCGGTTGGCGCCCGGCTCGCGCTCCGAGGGTGGCGCTGCCTCGGGGGTGTTGGCCGGAGGCTGCGTGCGGGCACCCGAGCGGGGCGCGTTCGTCGAAGGCTCCTCGCCGGGCGGCGCCTCGGCCGGCGGTGTGTTCTCGGGCGCCGGCTCCTCCCGGGGACGGATCGTCACCGGGGGCGCCTCCTCCACCGGCGGACTCGCGGCAGGGGGTGGCTGGCTGGCCGGCGGGGTGATGATCACTGTCGTGTCATCGCGGGAGCCCGGCTGGGGCGCGGGCGCGTTGGCGACGGGCGCATTGGCCGGGACGTTGGCTGCCGGCTGATTGGCCGGCGCGTTGCCGGGGGACATCTCGGCGGTCCGGGTGGTGAGCACGGCGGCGACGATCAGCAGCGCGGCAATCACCAGGCCTGCGATGACCCACGTCCACGTCAGCCGGCGGCGATACTCCTCAGTATTCACGGTTTCCTCCCTCAGTCCGCAGCGGGAGCCGCTCGCGGCACCGGCCGCTGCCGGGCACGCTCTGTGTTCCCGAGGCCGGGGCCTGCCAAACCTCCGCCCCGGAGAACGCGCGGGCGTTTCGCCGGCTGCGCGCGCGGGTATCTGATCGGTGACGATGGAAACCCCAGTATGGCACGCGCTGCCACCCCGAGACGTGATCACCCGGCTGCAGTCACGCGAGGAGGGTCTCGCCGACCGGGAGGCGGAGCGACGCCGAGAGGAGTTCGGCGCCAACGCCATCGAAACGCGCGAGCGCTTCTCAGCCGCCCGATTGCTCCTCTCGCAGCTTACCAGCCCACTGATCATCATCCTGCTGATCGCCGCAGGCATCTCCTTCGCCACCGGCCACACCCTCGATGCGTGGGTGATCCTGGCGATCGTGATCCTAAACACGCTCATCGGCTTCTTCCAGGAGTACAAGGCGGAGCGCGCCCTGGCCGCCTTGCGCGCCCTGGCCGCCCCACAGGCGACGGTGCTGCGCGAGGGCCGGCCGGTGCAGGTGAAGGCGGCCGATCTGGTCCCCGGCGATGTCGTGATCCTGGCCGCCGGCGACCGCGTGCCCGCCGACGCCCGGGTGTTGGAGGCAGCCAACCTGCACGCGGAGGAAGCGGCCCTCACCGGAGAATCCCAGGCGGTGCGCAAGCGCCCGGATCCCGCGCCGGAGAGCGCGCCGCTGGCGGATCAACACGGCATGCTCTTCCTGGGGACGACCGTCGTGACCGGGCGGGGACGGGCCGTGATCACCGGCACGGGGATGCGCACGCAGATGGGCGCCATCGCCCGCGAAGTGCAGGAGGCCGGGGCCACCCGGACGCCGCTGCAGCGCAAGCTGGAGGCCCTCGGCACGCGCCTGGGCATCGCGGCCATCCTCCTGGCGCTCCTCCTGGTCGTCGTGGGCGCCATCCGCGACATTCCGCTGGAGGATCTCTTCTTCACTGGCGTGGCCGCGGCCGTCTCCTTCATCCCCGAGGGCCTCCCGACGGTCGTCACCGTGGTCCTGGCGGTCGGGGTGCGGCGCATGGTGCGCCGGCACGCCATCGTGCGGCGGCTCCCCGCCGTCGAGACGCTCGGCTCGGCGACCTTCATCTGCACCGACAAGACGGCGACTCTCACCAAGAACGAGATGACCGTGCGCGCCCTCTGGCTCCCCACCGGGCCGGTTCAGGTGGCGGGCGAGGGCTACGCGCCCGAGGGGGGCTTCCGGCGCGGCGGCGACCACCTGGATCCAGAGACGCACCCCGGTCTCGCGCTCCTGCTGCGCGCCGGCGCCCTCTGCAACGACGCCCGCCTGCTGTGTGAGGAGGGACGCTGGCGGGTCTCCGGCGACCCCACGGAAGGCGCCCTGATCGTGGCCGCCGAGAAGGCCGGCCTCCATCACGAGGAGCTGCAGCGGGAGATCCCCCGGCTGGACGAGATCCCCTTCGACCCGGACCAGCGCTACATGGCCACGCTGAACGCCGGGCCGGACGGCGCGCGGTGGCTCTTCGTCAAGGGCGCCCCGGAGCGGCTCCTCGGCATGTGCTCGCACGTCGCGGCCGAGGAGGAGGCCCCCTTCGAGGCTGCCCGACCCCTCACGCCGGAGGACCGGGATCGCGTGCGCCGCGCCAATGAGGACCTGGCGCGTCAGGCGCTCCGGGTGCTCGCCATCGCCTACCGCCGCCTACCGCCGGACGCCGGCAACATCCGGGCGGCGGACGCCGAGGGTGGGCTGACGCTGCTCGGTCTGGCCGGGATGATTGACCCGCCCCGGCCCGAGGCGCGACCGGCCATCGAGGCGGCCCGGCGCGCGGGCATCGAGGTGATGATGATCACCGGCGACCACCGCCTGACGGCCGAAGCGATCGCCGGCCAGCTCGGGCTGCTGCGCGGCGGCCGCGAGGTGCTGGAGGGGCGCGAGGTCGGCGCGATGCCCGACGAGGAGCTGTCGCGCCGGGTGGAGCGGATCGCCGTGGTGGCGCGCGCCGAGCCGGCCCACAAGCTCCGCCTGGTGAAGGCGCTGCAGGAGCTGGGGCACATCGCGGCGATGACCGGCGACGGCGTCAACGACGCCCCGGCGCTCAAGCGGGCGGACATCGGCATCGCCATGGGGATCAGCGGCACCGACGTCGCCCGCGAGGCGAGCGACCTCGTGCTGGCCGACGACAACTTCGCCACGATCGTCGCCGCCATCGAGGAAGGACGGGTGATCTTCAACAACATCCGGCGCGTGGTCAGCTACCTCCTGGCGACCAACAGCGGCGAGATCCTGACGCTCCTCGCCAGCATCACGGCCGGCCTCCCGCTGCCCCTGCTGCCCCTGCAGATCCTGTGGGTGAACCTGATCACCGATGGCGCGCCCACCCTCGCCCTGAGCCAGGAGCCAGGGCACGGAAGCGTGCTCGATCAGCCGCCGCGCCGCCCGGACACGCCGATCCTCTCCCGCGCCCTTGTCTACCGGCTGGCCTTCGTGGCCCTCTTCATGACGGCCGGCACGGTGGGCATCTTCCTCTACGGTCTGGAGACCGGCCCCGTGGACCGCGCCCGTACCCTGGCCTTCGCCACGATGGCGGTCTTCCAGCTCTTCAACGTCTACAACAACCGGTCGCTGAACGACTCGATCTTCCGTATCGGTGTCTGGAGCAACCGGTGGGTGAACTGGGGGGTACTCGCCTCGGCGGGGCTGCTGGCGCTGGCGATCCACTCCGGGTTCCTGCACAGGGCCCTCGGCACGGTGCCGCTCTCAGCGGCGGAGTGGGCCGCCATCCTCCTGGTCTCCGCCAGCGTGCTCGTCGCCGAGGAGATCCGGAAGGCCGTGGTGCCCGGCCTCTTCGGGCTGGAACGCGAGCGGATGGGACGGGCGGTGGCGGTCTCTCGGTGAATGTGGGGGTATGGGAGTGTGGGAGTGTGGGAGCGCCTCGCGCGCAGCGGCTGGCGGCGCGGGCCTCTCTACCCCCGGGTGCCCGGAAAGCCTCCGGGTGTGAGCAGGCCCGCGAATGGGTAACAGCAATTGGATAGCCGCGCGCATCTCGACGCGCGCGGCGGAATCAGGGAGAAGCGGACAGATGGCGAAGCGATTGTATGTGGGCGGTCTCTCCTACGGAACCACCTCCGGCGAGCTGGAGGAGGCGTTCGGGGCGATCGGCCCGGTGAAGTCGGCGGAAGTCGTAACAGAGCGAGAGACGGGGCGGAGTCGGGGATTCGGGTTCGTTGAGATGGAGAACGACGCCGACGCCGACGCGGCCGTGGCCCGGCTCAACGGCACGGAGCTGGATGGGCGCGCGATCACGGTCAACGAAGCGCGGGAGCGTCCGCCGCGCAGCGGGGGCGGTGGACGCGGCGGCGGCGGCGGATACGGCGGCGGCGGCCGCGACCGGGACCGCTGGTAGAAGCCGGCGTTCGCGGACCGCAGGGATCACCGCGTCGCGTCGTGATGCCCTGGCCGATGCCGGCGGCCATACAGGTGGACGGGATCTGCGCCTTTCCCAACGGGGGTGCGCGTTCCATCCCCCCGGAGCAGGACGCAGGGCAAATGGACGCATGGCGGCCGGGCGCGCGTGAACCTCGCGCGCCCGGCCGCCACGCGCGCGGGCGCCCTCAGCCCCGGTCTCTCGACCACCGCTCGGCATCTCTGAGGAGCTCCTGGGCTTCTGCCTCGCTCCTGCACTCCGCGCGGATGTAGAGGCCACGGGCGGAGAGGTGCGCTAGCGCCGTCCTCACCTCATCCGGGCTGAGGTGGAGCTCCAGGTTCTTGCCGGCCGCCTGGATGC
This sequence comes from Armatimonadota bacterium, assembly GCA_016199585.1. Taxonomy (GTDB): domain Bacteria; phylum Armatimonadota; class JAAZEB01; order JAAZEB01; family JAAZEB01; genus JACQGM01. Next base: position 6,957 of record JACQGM010000422.1, on the reverse strand, counting down.
GCCTCAGCATCTCCAGCCAGTGGATCGCGCTCGGCTTCCCCGCGCCCGGCATGATCTGCAGACACTGGATGCGAGGCAGCTCCAGGAGCGCATCAATGTGAACGTAGGCCGGCACGCCGTCCACGTGGTAGGTGCAGTGGTCGAGGAAGCGCGTTTGCGGCTCGATGGCGGGAAGGAAGAGGTCGCGGAACGTGCGCGGGGAGATCATGTAGGAGAAGTCACACTGTGCCACGTAGTGCTTTCCGGGCGACCAGGCGTCGTTCCAGCAGGTGGATCCCTGCGTTACCTCGCGCGTGATCGCGTGAAGCGCGTCGAAGACCTCCGTCCACTGCCGCATGAGATAGAGCTCGAACTCGCGGACGTAGTCGGGGTAATCCATCACATCCTCAAGGAGCCGCATGGTGCCCCGCAAGGCGGCCAGGGTATCGCCGCAGCCGCCGAACGCGCCCACGCCCACCACACAGCGCCCCCGTGACGCTTCGGCAGCAGCCCGCAGCATCGCGCGGGCCCGCCGCCACCAGGCGTTCCGCGGATGGACGGTCAGCGCGCGGAAGTCGTGGTCGGTGAGCTTCCCTTCGGTAAGGATCGGGTCCCACCAACCCGTCCCCTCGTCCAGCACGATCGGGCAGCCGAGGTAGGTCGGGATGCTGTTCCACCCGGAGTAGCCGCTGTTCCAGTTGGGGATCGCTTCGCCCCCGTAGAAGCTGCGGCGCATCCGCCAGTCGCACAGCGCCATCCGGTAGGCGAAGTCGAGCCACCGGTCCTCGACCCGTTCGAGCGGCACCGGAGGTGGCACGTCGGGGGCGTCGGCCCGCGGCGCCGTCACGGCCAGCGCACAGCGGCCGATGTATTCGCGTGCCCACCACGCCCGCCAGCGCTCCTTCGTCTCTTCCCAATCCGGCTTGAACTCCAGACCCATGCCCTTGCCTCCGCGGTGCCCCGCGCGTACTTCGGGATCGGGGGCCAAGCTCCTTGATGCGGTACGGCGCGCGGTCGCGGCAGGATGAACAGCCCCCGGCGGTGAACCGCAGAGCATGAGCCGATACTCCGCGATGATCCTCGCCGGCGGCCGCAGCACCCGCATGGGCACCCCCAAGGCGCTGCTTCGCTTCGGCGACGAGACCGTGCTGGAGCGCCTCGTGCGCGTGCTCGCGCCGGAGTTCGCCGAGGTGGTGATTGTGGCCGCGCCGGGCCAGGAGCTCCCCGCGACGCCGGCCCGGCGCGTGGAGGACGAGTTCCCCGACGCCGGGCCGCTGGGCGGCCTCCACGCCGGCCTGCGGGCGGTGCGGCACGACACGGCCTTCGTCACCGGCTGCGACTCGCCGTTCCTGGCGCCGTCCCTGGCGCGCCTCCTCGCGGAGCGGGCCGCCGGGGTCGCCGGAGCCGTCCCCCGATGGGGCGGGCGGGTCCATCCCCTGCCCGCCGCCTACGGACGGTCGCTGCTGCCCGACCTGGAGGCGCGGCTCGCGGGCGCGCGCCGGAGGGGAGACATCCGCCTGGGCGCCCTGGCCGAGCGCCCGGACGTCCGCCTGGTGCCGGAGGAGGCGATCCGGGCCGTGGACCCGGAGGGCCTCTCCTTCGTCGGCATGAACACGCCCGAGGAGTACGCGGCGGCGCAGGCGCGGCTGCGGGAGCCGGGCCGGCAGTAGGGACACCCGGGGCGGCCGACCGTGCGCTTGACAGCCGCGCGGGGCTTGTGCTAGACTCCCGTCACACGCCAGAGTCCGCCGTCGTCCGCGCCAGGAAAGGAGCCGGCCGTGAACATCGGCATCGTCGGCATCGGGTTCATGGGTGCCACGCACTTCCGCGCCATCAAGCAGATTGATGGGGCGCGCGTCTCCGCCATCTGCACGCGCAGCCAGAAGAAGCTCGAAGGCGACTGGAACGAGATCCGCGGGAACCTCGGCGCCAGCGGCGGCACCGAGGACCTGACGGGCGTCCGCAAGTACCGCGAGGTGAGCGAGATCCTCGCCGATCCCGAGGTGGAACTGCTCGACATCTGCCTCCCCACGCCCTTCCATCGCGAGGTCACGATCCAGGCCCTCGAGGCGGGGAAGCACGTGCTGGTGGAGAAGCCGATCGCCATCACCCTGGCGGACGCGGACGCGATGGTGGCGGCCGCCCGGCGCGCGGGCCGCAAGCTGATGGTGGCCCAAGTGCTCCGCTTCTTCCCCGAGTTCGTCTACGCGAAGCAGGTCGTCGAGAGCGGCGAGCACGGCGCCCTCCTGGCCGCCCACTTCAAGCGCGTCATCTCCAGCCCCGACTGGGGCACGATGGATGGCTACGCCGACGTGACGAAGACGGGCGGCCCGGCCATTGACCTGCACATCCACGACACCGACTTCATCCGCTTCTTCGCCGGCATGCCGGATGCCGTGCAGTCGAGCGGCACCCTCGCCGCCAACGGCGGCGTCAGCTACCTGGCGACGGAGTACCTCTACGAAGGGCGCAACGTGGCGATCACCTGCGCCAGCGGCGCCATCGCCATGCCGAGCGTGATGTTCGAGCACGGCTACGACGTCTACCTGGAGAAGGCGACCCTCCGCCACAACTCGCTCGACGCCGTGCCCGTGACCCTCTACACCGCCGAGGGGAAGACGACCCCGGCGCTGCCCGGGGGCGACCCCTTCGTCGGCGAGCTCGGCTACGTGGTGCAGTGCCTCAACGAGGGCCGCGACCCGGATCTCCTCTCCGGCGAGTCCGCCCGCGACTCGCTGCTCCTGGCGTGGAAGGAGGTGGAGGCGGTGAAGCGGGGCGGGCGCGTGGCGGTGCGGTAGGGGGGTCGGTTCGCTCCGGCGACATGCGCGGGAACGCCTACGGGCTGCGCCAGACGGCGGTGAGCTCCATGGTGGGCGCCGACGCTTCTTCCGGCATCTCGCGGGCCCCACGGGGGGCGGCGTCGAAGCCGGCATCCCACTGGGTATACCGGTCGTACTGAGCCGTTGTCAGGATGGCGCCATTGAGGTTCGCTCCGGTCAGGTCGCAGCGGCGGAGGTCGGCGCCCGTCAGGTCCGCGCGCCAGAGGTTGGCACCCACAAGCGTGGAGTAGCCAAGGCGCGCGCCGGCCAGGCTCGCCTGGGACAGATTCGCGTTCTTCAGACTGACGTTCTGCAGGTTGGCGCCCGCCAGTTGGGAGCCGGAGAGGTTGATACCGGCCAGATCGGAGCCACTGAAGTCCACGCCGCGCAGTTCGCGCCCGCTCAGGTCGCCTTCCGTGAAGTAGAGGTGGGTGAGGCGCCCTCCCGCTAGATCGGGCCCGGAGAGGGAGTCGCCGGAGAGATGGATGCGGGAGACGTACGCGCCCTTGAAACGCGCGCCGTGCAGTCGGGCGCCCTCCATCCGGTCCTGGTACAGGTTGGCGTCACGGAAATCGGCCTTCTCCAGGTTGGCGTTGGTGAGGTCTGAGAACTGGATGCTGGCTCGCTGGAAGTTCGCTTGCGCGAGGATGGCGCCGCTCAGGTTCACGCGCTCCAGCTTCGCCCCGGAGAGGTTCGTGCCGGATAGGTCGGCGTTCCCCAGGTCGGCATCCAGGAGGGTGATTCCAGAGAGGTCTATGTCCGTCGCCACGATGCCCGCCACCGGGGCGCGCACGGCCAGGAGCTGGCGCAGGAGGGCGGCATCGTCCAGGCGCGCGCCGACGAAGCTCATCTCGTTCCAGGGGTTCGGGGGATCCAACCGGGCGCCGCGCAGATCCGCACCCGCCAGGACGGCGCCGTTCAGACTGGCGCCCTTGAAGGTGGCATGGCGAAGGTCGGCGCCGGTGAAGTCCACGCCCTTGAGCTTGGCGATCCGATCCAACTCCTTGAGCTGCGCCGGCGAGAGGCCGGTGCCGCACATGAAGCCGGAGATGGTCGTGGTGTGGTCCAGCACGGCGTAGGAGAGGTTGGCTCCGGCGAAGCGGGCGCCGCGGATGTTGGCCCCGGTCAGGTTGGCGTGATCGAGGTTGGCGCCGGAGAAGTCTGCTCCGAGGAGGGAGGCGCGGCTGAGGTCGGCTCGGCTCAAGTTCGCGCCCTTCAGTCTGGCGCGGGTGAGGTTGGAGGCGTGCAGCCGGGCAGTCTTGAGGTTGGCGCGGCTGAGGTCGGCGTCCACCAGTGCGGCCCGACTGAGGTGGGCGCCCTCCAGGTTGGCGCCCTGGAGGTTCTGCTCGCGAAGGTCGGCCTCGCCCAGTGCCGCCCCGTGCAGATCCGCTCCCTCCATCGTGGCTTCGGGAACCGTGCGGATCACGGCGCCCGTCTTTCGGTTCTGGATGCTGACATTCCGGGGCGCCGCGACGAGGGCGGCCACGCCGCACAGCGGCAGGACCACGGCGACCACCCGGATGGTGTGCCTCCGCGTGATGCTCATTGGTTCCCTCCCGTCTCGTTCGGGGACGGCAGCGGGGCCGGCGCCGTCGCGGTGTAGGAGTAGCCCCTGCGCCACCCGGGGCTGTTCAGATCCACCTGCCAGCGGCTGCCCTCCTGCCTCAAGGAGATGGCGGAGGCAAGGCAGCGCTCCTCATCAAAGGGTTCTGTTGCGCGCACCAGCATGCGCTCGATAGAGCGTAGGCTCGCTTCCCGCTGCCGAGCGTGCTCGCTGCGCTGCCACTGCAAGACGATCCGGCGCGTCGCCGGCGGCAGGTCGCGGATGGGCACGCCGGGTACTGTGGCCCCTCCCTCTCCGGCACCTTGCGGCTGCCCTCGCTCCGCCGGGGCCAGGCTCGCCACCACGCGCCGGATCGCCTCCGCAGAAGCGGTCGGATCGCTGCGGCCGTCGTAGCGGTCGGCAATGCCGAGCTGGCGCAGCATGTTGATCGCCATGTTGATCTGCTGCGCCCGCTCCTCGGAGAGACCCTCGTCGGCATCCGCCTGTACCGCCGCCAGGGCGGTGAAGACCGGTCCCGATTGCTGGCACCTCCCGGCGACCCCGTAGGCGGCCGCGATCACCTCCACCGCCTGGCGGGCCGGCACGCTCCGCAGCGACAGACTGATCCGGCGCTCCGGTGCCTCGCCGCGGAGTTCGGGCTGGAAGATCCCGGCCTGCTGGAGCGCCGCGACGGCCGCCGTCAGGTCGGCGTCTTTCAGCGTCAAGTCAATCGGGCGTTCGGCCCACTTGCGCTGGAACTGGACTGCAGTGTCCCCCCGCCAGGTCACGCCGTAGAGGGCCGCGACGGTATCGAGCACCTGCCGGGCCGGGGTGTCGCGCAGCGTCAGCGAGGCACGCCCGGTCTTCAGCGTCTTGTGGACGGGCGCCACAATCACTCCCGCCTTGCGGAGAGCGGCGGCGGCCGCGCGAAGGTCGGCATTCTGCAGGCGCAGGTCGATCCTCCGGTCGAGGAGACCGGGCGCGACGGGGTCCTTGCCGAGGAGCGTGGCGGGCACCACCGGGTGCGCCTTGGGATCGAACCCATCGGGCCAGCGGGTAGCCGCGTCGTAGACACAGCCGAGGAGATTCGCGTCGGTGAGGGTGGCGTCACGCAGGTCCGCGCCCTCCACGCTGGCGCCCCAGAGGCTGGCCCCGCTGAGGTCGGCGCCCTGGAGACAGGCGCCGACGAGGCGCGCCCGCACCATGGAGGCGCCTCGCAGGTTCGCGCGGCGGAGATCGGCCTTCTCCAGATCGGCGTCGGAGAGCTGCGCCCCCTCGAGGTTGGCGCCGGCCAGCTTTGCCTTCCCCAGGTCCGCGCCCCACAGGTGCCTGCCATGGAGGTCGGCGCCTTCCAGAGTCTCGGATGCAGTGCTCAACACAACGCGGCCCGTACGGCGGTCGCGGACGACGACAGCGGCCTTCTCCGGGGTCTCGAAGATGGCGGAACCCAGGCGACCTGGCACGCGCGGCAACGTCCTCTCGGTGCCGGGTCCCTCGCGGCCCGCCGCCGGTCCTGTCTCGGCCTGGATAGCGCGGCCTCGGGGAGACATCCCCACAGCGGCCAGCACCGCGATCGCGGCGAGGACGGAAGCGATCAGGAAAGGGGGTTTCCGAGGAAGCATGTCATCTACCTCCTTACCGGGTTAGACGCCGCGACTCACGCAAACGTTCATCATCCGGGTGCAGGGCACTCGCGTACTCTTCCTGCGGCACCCTGGGACGCCCCCGAGGAGCAGCGGCCTTGGCCTGCCACTCGATCATCTCCTGCCCTTCCGTGCGCTTTCGCGCCGAAGAAGCCGACCCACCGACCTCCCCTACCCCGCCATCACCTTCACCCACGCCTCCCGGCTGCGGGGGCCGTCGAACTCGCAGAAGAAGAGCGCCTGCCAGGTGCCGAGCTGCAAGCGGCCAGCCGCGACGATCACCGTTGCCGAAGAGCCGACGAGCGACGCCTTGACGTGCGCCGCCGAGTTCCCCTCGTCGTGGCGGTAGTCGGGGCTCGCCAGCGGCACCATGCGCTCCAGGGCGCCGAGGAAGTCGTGCCGCACGTCGGGGTCGAAGTTTTCGTTGATGGTGACGCCGGCGGTGGTATGGGCGACGAAGACGGTGCAGAGGCCCTCCGAAACGCCGCTCCGGCGCACGGCTTCGGACACGCGGGCGGTGATGTCCACCATCTCGGTCGGCTTGCTGGTGCGGACGGGGATCTTCACGGCGGTCACTCCCTCTCATAGCGATTTCAGATTTCAGATTGCAGATTGCAGATCTGCCAGCCCCCCGCACTGTCGCATGCCTAGACCAGGTCCACCCGGGCGCATCTCATTACGATTGCAGATTGCAGATCGGCGGAAGGGTGGGGCGCATGGACGCATCGGCCCGGATTCGTCGCATTCCTATCTCAAGCTGTGATCACTCCCATTATAGCCCCGCGAGGCATGGGAGGCAAGCCCTCGCTTCCCGCGGCCATGGCCGTTTCATCACTGCCACACGGTGCGCCCCGGGGGTCGGGGGAGGGCCTGCGCCGGCCAAAACCCCTGCTCTACGAGAGCGTTATCCGCTGGTCCGAAGCGGGGATGTGGGCCATCTGCCTCGGAGCGCCGGTGCCGAACCGGCTGGAGG
>JACQGM010000421.1 GCA_016199585.1 Armatimonadota bacterium | reverse complement strand
GCCTCGAGCAGCGCGGACTGCGTCTTGGGGGTCGCACGGTTGAGCTCATCGGCCAGCAGCACGTGCGTGAACACCGGCCCGGGCGAGAACTCGAAGACCTTGCGGCCCTCGCGCTCGACGACGAGCTCCGTGCCGAGGATGTCGGCCGGCATGAGGTCGGGCGTGCACTGCACGCGCTTGAACGTCAGGCCCAGCGTCTGGGCGAAGGATTTCGCCAGCAGCGTCTTGCCCAGCCCGGGCACGCCCTCGAGGAGCACGTGGCCCCCGGCCAGCACGCCGACGAGGACCCCGTCAATGATCGCTTCCTGGCCGACGATCACCTTCTGGACCTCGCCGCGGATGGCCGCGTACTGCTCCTTGAACGCCTGCGCTCGGGCTTCGATCTCGACCACGCTCATGGGGTTGGTCTCCGGTCGTCAGTCATCATGACGGATTGGGTCTGGGATGAGACCACAGAGCGGGCCGGCACAGAGGACGGCCCCTACGCTCGCCTCCGGTACGTAGGGGCGCTGCTCCGTCCGCGCCCGCCCGGACCATATGTTGTCCTATAATATATTCTATGCTCGCTACTCCCCCGGCCGCAGCGAGTTGAAGTAGTCTCGCACCTGCTTCTTGTAGGTGGCGGGCACATCCTCCTTGCTCAGGGCGTCTTCCGCGACACGCTGATAGGAGGCGTAGACATCGTAGTAGGGCCGGGAGGCGCTGCTCGGGTCGGGCGCGCCGCGGAGGGTGGTGTAGTCCGACTTGCCCTGGCCCCGCTTGCCCTTCACCTGCGTGTCCAGGCGCCGGGAGGCGACGCGCTTCGGCGCGTAGATGCTCTCAAAGCGCGCCTGAGCGCCTGAGCGCTCGCCCGACTGGCGGATCTTCGGCGAGTTGGTCCCCATCTGGCCCGTGTGCCCCAGGTCCGTGCCGGTAGTGCCGTGGCCCGCTTCCGGGCCGGCCGCCCTGCCCGCCGCCGCGACGGCCGTGCGCGGCGAGTTGCCCGCGGGCGTTCCGTCGCCGCCGGCCAGGGCCTGCGCGCCGCCGGCGGATCCCTTCTGCCCCGCCGCCGCGAGCTGCTGCTGCGCCTCCTGGAGCGCCTGTCCCGCCTCCTGCATCTGGCTCGCAGCCTGCGAGCCCGCGCCGCAGGCCCGTCAAGTGCCGCCCGCCTGCGCCATCTGCCGGGCCGCCTGCGCCGTCCGCCCCTGCTGGAGCTGCTTCGCCGCTTCCTGGAGCTGCTTCGCGGCCTCGTCGAGCTGCGTGCCCGACATCGCCTGCGCCATCTTCATCGCCTGGTCGGCCGCGCGCTGCCGCTCCTCGCGGCTCATCTTGCTGCTCGCGGCCTCCTCTGCCATCTCCTCCAGCAGCTTCGCCGCCTTCTCCATGTCGTTCCCGGCCAGCGCGTCGGCCATCGCCTGGAGGCGCTTCGCGGCGGCATCCGGCGCGGGGCGGATCCCGCGTCCTGCGGCCTGCGCCGCCGCCTTTCTCAGCTCCGCGGCCGCCTGCGCCAGCGACTTCCCGGCGTCGGCTGCGGCGAGCTGCTTCTGGGCATCCGCGACCTCGCGCGTCAGCTTGTTCAGCTTGACCAGGGCTTCCTTCTTGCTGATCCGCGCTGCGCCCATCTGCTCACCCAGGTGCTCGAGGTTCCGGGCGACGCGCTTCGCCAGGTCCACCTTCCGCGCCTCGGCTGTCCGGCGCACCTCCTTGGCGACGCGAACGATGCGCGCCCCCTCCGCCTTCATCGCCGCGCGCTCGGCGCGCTGCGCCGGCGATTGGAAGTACGGCAGCTCAGGCAGCGCCAGCACCAGCGCCAGCACCAGGAGGGCGCCCGCCAGAGTGTGCGCCTCGCGGGTCGCGCGCACCGGAAAGGCCCGGCGCACGTCAATGGACTCCGAGTGCCGGGTAGCATCCTCCACGAGGGCCGACACCATCGGGTCGGGATCCGGGTGGTGGAGGAAGTACAGCCCGCTGGAGAGGCGCTCGCGCAGGGCAAGGCGCGCGTCGGCGGCCAGCGCCGCCTGGTGGGGTGTCACGCGGCGCAGGGCGCCGAAGGCCGCTCCCGCCAGGGCGGATACCCCCGGGAGAAGGGCGACCCATTCCGTCTGCGACGCCACGTGCAGAATCCTGCTGAGGATCAGGAACGCCAGTGACGCCACGGTGCCGGCAAGGGCGAATCGGACGCCCCAGCGCACCGCCTGGAGGAGGCGAATCCGCCGCCGGATGCGGTTGATGTGCTGCTCCAGCGCCCACGTCGCCATCGGACACCTCCTTGTGTGGAGGCATTATACTCCCGGGGAGGGGCAAGCGTCAATGCGCGTGCGCGTTGGCGCGTTGGAGGCAGGTGTCGCAGCGAGGGGGGAAGGCGCTGCACGTCACGGGATGTAGACGCGGCCAACACCCCGGTACAGGTCCATGTCGAGCACGATCTCAGCCAGCCTCAGTGCGCAACGCTGGCGGTACGCGGCCTCAGCAACACGTCCCGGGTCAGCGATCGTCACCACTGGCAGCGTCTCGTCTCTGGTGCCGCTGCGCACTACGGCCTCCAGAGAGTTACCGTCGGCCATGGACCGGTTGCCCGTCAGTAACAGTAACTGTTGGGACTGGCACGTCTGCCAGACATCACGATCCGAGCTGTCTACGCGCAGCCCTACCTCGGAGAACGTCACCAGTCGCAGCGACAGCAGATCCGCCCACCCGCCCATATGCCAGCACACGGAGGATGAGCCGTGCCTGCCCCTCGACATCGTGGTCTGATAGGATTACCACGACTCCAGGCGCTTCCGCTGCTCTGCCAGGCGCTCCCTGATCCGGGCTCTGCCAGGGGAGTCCGGAAGCCTGGGAGCGCTTTGCAGCCGCTCCCTCAGCCGTTCCTCCCAGTAGCGCCGGTTCTCCTCAGCCTGGCGAAGCACCTGCCGGTACTGCGCATCCACGGCGTCACGATTGGCCTCGATTACGACAAGAGCCCCCTGAACCCGCGTCAGCGGCAGCCTGAACCATGCAGCGATCTGTTCGGCGGTCCATCCCTCGTGGAGGCAATCCAGGATGGCGTAGAGGGTGATGCGAGTACCCGCCAATGTCAGTCCCCGCGGCGTCTCCACCACGTGGCTGCTGCCCGCTGCTCTAGGTGCCATCTCCACACTCATCGCCTGTTCCCTCCTGGCCTGCGCGCCCGCCTTGTTGAGCGCCGCCGATGCCGCCTCCGGCGCCGAGCCGCGGCAGCTTCATTATACCACATCCTATCCCCGGCCCCGGGTTCGGGGTGCCCGGCAACACCGATCGGACCCCGATGGGCTATCCGATGCCACGGCATCATGAGTAGGATGCGCGGCAGACTTCACAGCCTCCGTATCCCGAACCCGCCCCCGACTTCGATCACCTGGCCCGTCGAGTAGTCGAGCGAGCCGCGCGCGAGGGCGGCGACGGCCTTCCCTACGTCCTCAGGGGTGCCCCAGCGCCGCTGGGGGAGCAGGCCCTCGGCGATGAGAGCGTCGTACTTCCCCTTCACCGGGGCGGTCATGTCGGTGGCGATGATACCGGGGCGCACCTCGAAGACCGGGATGTCGAACTCGGCCAGGCGATCGGCATAGAGGGCGACGGCCATGCTGAGGCCCGCCTTGGAGAGGCAGTACTCGCCGCGGCTGGTGGAGGCGGTGTAGGCCGAGATGGAGGTGACGAAGACGATGCGCGCCGCCGGGATGACGCCGTCGCGCTTCAGCCGGATCATCTCGTTCGCCACGCGCCGGGTGAGGAAGTAGGGACCTTTCAGGTTGGTGCCCATCACCTCGTCGTAGCTCTCCTCGGTGGCTTCCAGCAGGTCGCCGCGCTGTCGCACGGGGATGCCGGCGTTGTTCACCAGCAGGTCGATGCGCCCGAACGCCTCCAGCGTGAAGTTGACGAGCGCCTGCCGATCCGCCCCGTCGCCGATGCCGGCGCGGAAGGTCTCCGCGCGCCGGCCGAGGGCGGCGATCTCAGCCCGCACGGCCTCGGCGGCATCGGCCCGGCTGACGTAGTTGACGAGGATATCGTACCCCTCGCGGGCCAGCGCGAAGGCGATGCCACGCCCGATCCCGCGGCTCGCGCCGGTGACCAGGGCAACCGGCGACGGGTTAACCGGCATGAGGCGCTCCTTCCGAGGGCAGCAGGCAGCGCATGCGCGCCTGGAACGCCCGGACCGCGCGCGCGTTGCCGCCGTGGTCCGGCCGCCGCCCGAGCGATGCCGACGCTATGTCCACGCGCGTCAGGCGGCCATCCATCAGCGGAGTGAAGCGGATGGCGAGGCCGGCGGCGCCCCCCAGGGGCGCAAGGGGGGCGCGCGCATGGATCGCGGTCTCCTCCGCGCTCGCGATGGACCAGCCGTGCAGAGACTCAACGGCCTCCACGGCGACGCCGCGCACCTTCGCCGGGGCGTGTGCGAATACCTGCGCCAGCACCTCGGGGTAGGCGGCGCCCTCGCCGGTGGCGACGGAGCGCACCGTCAGGCAGCGGCGGTGGCGCCACAGCAGGTAGAGACCGGCGGCGCCCGCCGCGGCGGCCACCCACCGGCAGCAGCGGGGTCTTGGGTTCGGATCAGCTTCGGGCATCGGCATCTCCCTTCGTAAAGAGGTTGTCCCCCGGGAGGTTCAGGGTCGGATACCGCTGTGGCGGAGCCTCGATGGTGAAACGTCGCCTCGTGATGACACGGGGTCCTATGCCTTGCTCTTGCTACACCTTGTCGCGCCGCTCGACTGCAAGGATGACCATCTGTTCGCCGTGTAGCCGGAAACGGACCCGGTAGTGCTCGCGATGGGACCGGGTCTTCAGGCGCAGGGCGCCAGGTGAGTCCATCACCCGGGCGACATCACCCTCGCCATAGAGCGCAAAGCGTGTCAACATCACATCCACCTGCGTGCGGTATGGCTCGCGAAGGGTGTCGAAGTCGCGGGCGGCGGGAGGCAGCCACACCAGCGTGACGCGGGCGCGAGGTATAGGCATCAGGCGGCTCCCTGGTGGGGGTAACCCCTCACCTCTTTGTCAGGAACGGCCTGTATCTCGCCACGCAGCCATGCCTGGTAGGCGGCCTCGCCCTCCAGTTCGGCCTCGGAGGATGGTTCGTCGTCAGGCGGAGCCGCGTCAGCCATCGCTTGCAGCTCTGAGGGCGTCAGCGGCCGTGCGAGCCGCTCCAGTATCGGTACGACTGCTGCCAGATCCTCGTCATCAGTGCGCTCGACCAGATCGAGCACTCGCTCACGCGTCGTCATCTTCGTCACCCCCACCCCCCGTTTTCGCTCCTGCCGGCACGACTCCTGCCGCACGCCCCCCCGAAGCAGCGGGAAGCCGCGTGGTTCCTCGCTTTCTGGATGCCGCGTCTCACTCAGGCCACGGCGAAGGAGGTGTACTGGCGCTTGTCCGGATGGTGGAACGCCAGCACGATGTGGTCCGGGGGGATGCCCGCCTCCACCAGCTCACTGGCGATCCCACCTTCGGTGCCGTCGTGCTGGATCCAGACCTTGCCGTCACGGATGTCCACGTGGATGACGCTGCCGTGAATGTGGAAGTAGCCATCCCAGCCGGCGTAGGTCAGCTCATAGTGGCCGCCCGCGTCATCGAACACCGTCTCTATGGCGATGTCCCCCTTGGCGGGCCTGATAGCCGCGTACTCCCGGATCACCCTCTTGATGATGTCAGCGTATCTGGCTACTTCAGCCATTGCTCGATCACCTCCGCAGCGGGACTGAAGACCAGGAGCTTCACCTCGTAGTCTTCCACCGCAGCACGGCCCAGAGCGGTGCTCAGGATGCCGTTGAAGGCATCGGTGGCCGCAGCCAGGTACAACGTGCGCCCTGGGTCCCGTCGGCTCAGCAGGCTCCGGTAGAGAAGATACTGGCCGAGGGCCTGTTCGAGGTCTTCCACTTCAGACCGCCCGATGAAGCTCTTGACCTCCACCGCGATCTGCTCGGTGCCCTTTTGGGCGGCCAGCATGCGCTCGGCCCCAGATCGACGTACAACTCGTGCATCCCTGCTGGCAGAACGTACGGATCATGAGTGATGGTCCAACCATCCTTCTCCAGCGCGCTCCTCACTATGCCGTGATACACATCCCGGGCTGGCATACGCTCTTGCCTCGCGTACACCATTATAGCCGCAGGCGGCGCTGCCGGCAAGAGCGAAGTCCAGGCAGGCGATGTCCTGCGCTGCCGGTCCCGGTGAGCGTGGCAGGTGGGTCCACGGTCATGGACCCTTCCGTACGCTCCCGTGGCACACGTCGGCGTCCCAGAGGTCTACGGCACCGGCGGCCACGCCACCGCCGCGCGGAGGCGGGCATCCGGGCGTTCCTGCAGGCACGCGCGCGCCCGCCGCACGGCATGGAACCACGGCGAGACCTTCGCCAGGAAGACCGGCAGCGGCGCGCGCGAGACGTCCACGCGATCCAGGCAGAAGGCGTGGTAGGCGCGGCCGCCGCCGGCGCAGGCGCCGTGGTAGCCGGCCCGGCGCACGGCGTTCTGACAGCGCCGGTCGGTGATGTTGAAGGGATAGGCGAAGAAACGCACGGGCATCCCGAGCTGCTGCGCGAGCGATCGGCGCGAGCCGGTCACTTCGTCACGGAGCTGCTTCTGGCTCAGGCCGGGCAGCTCCCGGTGGGTGCGGCTGTGGGAGCCGAGGGTGAAGCCCCGCCGCGCCAGGTCCAGCGCCTCGTCGCGGCCGATCAGCCGGTAGCCCTCCGTGCCCGCGGGCGTGTCCCAGTCGTTCCATCCCCCGAGCCGGTCGGCGATCAGGAAGAACGTGGCCGGGTAGCGGTAGCGTTCGAGCACCGGAGCGGCCAGGCGGTAGGCATCTTCATAGCCGTCGTCGAAGGTGATCGCCACGGGCCGTGACGGCAGCCGCCGCTTCCCCTCCAGCCAATGAACGATGTCATCGAGGGACACCACGTGGTGCCCCAGCGCCTTCAGCCAGCGCATCTGCTGCTCGAGCCGCCGCTGCGGCACGCTGAAGAAGTAGCCGGTGGGGTCCACCGCCCCCTCCGCCAGCACCCGGTGGTACATCAGGATCGGCACGCGCCACCCGAGTCGCCGCATCACCCGCACGTCGCACCTCCCAGCCCGCTCGGGGGTGCAAGAAGGGTGCCGTGGGAGGGGCGTCTGCCAGGCAGGTGTTCGGCGGGTGGGGGTGGGGGTGGGGTCCCTGCCCCATCGGCGCCATTCTACCACCATGCGGGGTCGGCGTCAAACGCGCCGCCCATCGGTTGATCGGGATCTCGCGCACCTCCACGCGCTCCGCCAGCACGGCGTCGCCGCTGGCGGTCTCCAGCGTCTGGTCGGCAGAGTCACGGCGACGCTTCACCCTCGCGCCCCGCACCGACACCGCGTCCGGCGACCCCCCGAAGGAGACCTGCCAGCGGGCTACAGGGCTACGGGCGCGCCCGCCGGCGGGTGACGGACGTGGCGATCCGCAGGCTCTCCAGGCCCGCCTCGAGGGGGGCGCGCACGGCATGGCCCAGGTCGCGGATGGCGGCGATCAGGTCGCCCAGGGCGTCGCGCACCGCATCCGCATAGACCGCCTGCTTGTCGAGCGTGGGCTCGCAGCGGAGCGCCACCATCCGGGTGACATGATAACAGTGGCCGCCGCCCCCCATCGCCTGCCGCTCCTCATCGTACTCCTCGCGCACCGTCACACGGGCCTCGGGGCAGATCGCCACCAGGCGGGCATACTGCGCCTCGTCCACGGCCGCCTCCAGCTCCATGCAGAGGGGGATCCAGCCATCGACGTGGATGTAGCCCCGGTCGAAGCCGAGGCGAGCCCGGGTGCGCTCCAGGCGCGCAGGCTTGTCGAAGGCGTGGTAGAAGGTGGCGAGGGCGCCGTCTTCATACTCCACGGTGGCGATCACCCGGTCCTCCTGGTCGGTGCCGGGCCGGGTGGTGCGATGGCCGGTGGTCCGGCACGGACGGCTGCCGGAGATCCAGGTGTAGAGGTCGAAGAAGTGGACCCCGTGCTCGACGAGGATACCGCCGCTCTGTCGCCGGTTCCAGAACCAGTGGCGGGGTGGTAGACTCTCGTCGGCGGCGAAGTTGGCCAGGTCCACGCGGTGCAGCTCGCCGAGCAGTCCCTCGTCCACGATCCGCTTCAGGCGGCGGGCCAGGGGTGTGTAGCGCATCACGTAGCCCATCACGGCGCGCACCCCGGCTGCCTTCACGGCATCAAGGATCGCCTCGCCGTCGGCGACGCGGGTAGCCAGGGGCTTCTCGCAGAAGAGGTGCTTGCCGGCGCGGGCGGCCGCCACGGCGTGCCGGGCGTGCAGGAAGGGCGGGCTGGCGACGACGACGATGTCCACGTCGGGGTCCGCCAGCAGCGACTCGTGGCCGACGTAGGCGCGCGGGATGGCAAGGCGGTGGGCGGTGCGCTGGAGGCGCTCCGGGTTGGTGCCGGCGATGGCGATGATCTCCACCTCCGGCATCCGGCGCCAGCTCTCGATCAGAAAGCGCCCGTAGTCCCCGTAACCGATCAGTCCTACGCCCACGCGCCGCGGATCGCTCATGCCCTTCTCCCGTACTCTCCGTGTTCGCGCACGGCCCGGTAGAGCGCCAGCGCGTTCTCCACCGGGGTGCCCACCTGCACGTTGTGAATGGTGTTGAAGACGAACCCGCCGCCCGGCGCGAACACCTCGATGCGCCGGCGCACCTCGTCGCGCACCTCTTCGGGCGTGCCGAAGGGGAGGGTGCGCTGGGTATCCACGCCGCCGCCCCAGAAGGTGATGCGGTCGCCATAGCGCGCCTTCAGGTGCGCCGGGTCCATCCCCGCGGCGGAGCACTGCACCGGGTTGAGGATGTCGAAGCCGGCCGCGATGAAGTCCTCGATGAGCGGCTCCACGCCGCCGCAGGTGTGGATGAAGGTCTTCCACGGCGTGCGGGCGTGTACCCAATCGTTGACGCGGCGATGGAACGGCTGGTACAGCTCCCGGTAGATGGTGGGGGAGGCGAACGGCCCCCGCTGGGTGCCGAAGTCGGTGCCGGTGACGAAGACGACGGAGACGCGGTCGCCCACCGCCTGGCGGATCCTCTCCAGGTTGGACAGGCCGATCTCGCACTGGCGGGCGAACACCTCGTAGACGTAGCCCCGCCGGAGGAGGGTGGAGACGTACCACTCCTCCACGTCTCGGATGCCCTTCGGGTGCTTCAGGCTCAGCCCGGGCACGAGAGCGATGTCGCCGAAGGATGTGCCGCCGAAGTTGGCCACGATCGCCAGGTCGGTCTCGCGGGACAGGCGATCCGCCTCGCGCGCGAAGTAGGCCAGCTCGTCGTCGCTGACCGGGCCGAACTCCTCCAGGTTGTCCTCGACGCGGAGGGCAGCCTCGTCAATGGGGGGTTGGCGGATGACCGCGTCGAAGTAGAACCCGCCCCGGGGCATGCGCCCGCTCGGAGGCGCGGACCGGTCGCCCTCCGGGTACATCAGCACGTCGCCGTTCGGCTCGGGATCGGTGTTGAAGGCGCCGGGCACCAGTACCTCGGTGCCGTCGAAGAGGCGCCACGGCTTCCAGTCGCGGTTCTCGAAGCCGAAGAAGGTGCGCCGCCCGCCCAGGCCGATGGTGTCCACTCCGAGGGCGCGGCGCAGGTCGTCGTCCACCTCGCCGAGCATCTGGAACGGCTCGACGACCTTCACCGGGCCGGGGAGACCGAGGGCCTGCCGCAGGGCGACGACCACGCTCACCTGCACGCCGCTCACGGGGCTGCCGCCGAGATCCAGCGGCAAGCGATCCGGTTCCTCATGGTTGATGGCCTTCGCCACCCGCGCGCGCGAAGTCATGGCTGCTCCTCCGGGCCTGTCGGAGACGGATGCGAGGCGGACCCGGGCGCGCCCGGGTCCTGCTTCTCCGGTGCCGGCGCCGCTCTCGCCACCCCGACCGTCCCGAACGCCCTGCACACGTCGTCCCGCGCCGGTGTGCCCGATCGGAGGGCAGGCGCGGTTGCGCTCAACGCCAGTATAGCAGAGCCAGGCCTCCGGGGGCAACAGGCGAACGGTGAGATGGGGGGACCGTCTCGGGCGCCCACTCTTGCCGGCTGCCAGGAATCCGCCCGTTGATCGCCGAACAGGGTGCTGACGACCACATCCGGAGGGAACAACCGCTTCATGCCATCCTACGAAGAGATCAAGCTGGACCTGTCGCGCTTTCTCGCCAGCCAGCACAACGCCACGCTCGCCGCTTTCGGCGCCGCCGACAAGGAGGACAAGGACCTGGGCCCGGTCCGCGATTTCCGGCTGACGTTCCGCATCGCCGAGCGGGCCAACTTCGACGCCGTACACGCCTCGCTGCGCCGCTACCTGACGGACAACGTCGAGTCGGCCTTCCTCACGGCCTTCAGCGCCGCGGAGAAGGACGACAAGGAGGGGGGCCGGCTGCGCGAGTTCCGCACCTGCATCCGCGTCCCATTGCTCGCGCGGGCGAAGGAGGCCGGCGCCGGGGATGGGGAATAGGCCCGGCCTCGTCCGACTGACGCGGCACGCTCGCGCCCGCGTCAAGAGGAAGAGGGCGTGCCGGCGGCGAAGAGGATCGAAGGCGGGGAGGCAGCGCCGGTCGCCGGCTCTGGAAACGGGGGTTCGGCGTGACGAGGGACGGTCTGCTCGCGGCGGGGCGCCTGGCCCGGACGGCGTGCCTCACGACTCTGATGGCGTGCGCCATCACGCCGGCCGGCGCCGACCTGTCGGAGCGCCTGGAGCGCGGCGAGGCGGTGACCATCGTGGTGTTGGGCGACTCGCTGGCTGCCGGCTGGGAGCTGCCAGACCCGGCGCGCGATGGCTACCCGGGGGTGTTCGAGGCGATCTTGCAGCGCCGCTATCCAGCCGCGCGCGTGCGCGTCATCAGCACCGGAGTTCCCGGCGACACGGCTCGCGGAGGCGCGGCGCGAGTGGAGAGCGAGGTAGGGGCGCGCCGCCCGGATGCGGTGGTGGTCCAGTTCGGGGGCAACGACCACGGCGCCCGCCGCTCGCCCGCGGCGTTCCGGCGGGACCTGGAGATGATCCTGGGGCGGATCCGGGAGCGGGGCGCGGCGGTGGTCCTGGCGACGCCGCCCATCGCAGAGCCGGAGCCGGAGACGCCGATGGTGGCGGCGGTGAGGGAGGTGGGCCGCGCGCAGGCGGTGCCCGTGGCCGACTTCGACGCCGCCATCCGCCGGCACGGCACCGGGCCGCGGGGCGCCTTCCCCCGGGGGCGACACCCGGGGCGCCATCTGCACGCGGTGATGGCCCGCGAGCTCGACGCGGCCTTCGCCAGGCTGTCGGGTCCGGCGCCCCGCCTGGAGGTTTCCATCGCGAGAGGGGCGCGGCAGGTGGTCCAGGGCGAGGCGGTTCCGGTGACCGTCAACGTGCGGGCCGAGGGCGCGGGCCCGGTGGCGGTCTGCCTGGAGTGCGACGGCGAGCGCCGCGAGCAGAGCGTGGCGACGGACCGCGACGGCCGGGCATCGGCGGTGTTCGGGCTCCCCGTCACGGGTCGGGGGCGAACCGAGAGCCGCCGGCTGCTCGCCTGGGCGCGACGCGAGCGCGCCTTCGGGTGCGACGTTGGCTGGCTCACCTTCGCCCCGGTGGTCGAGGCGGGCGGGGCCGGCGGTGCGCTCGGGCAGGAAGGGCTGGTCGTGGGGCGGGAGCGCTGGGGCGGGGCCGCGGATCTCTCCGGGCGCTTTGCGGTCGCGGCCGCGGGCGAGACGCTCTGCCTGAGTGTGGAGGTGCGCGACGACCGCGCGCCGCGCCGCGCCCTCCGCCGCGCCAGTCACGAGAGCGACTGTGTCGAGGTGTTTCTGGACCTGCGCGGCCCGGAGGACCAGGGACGGCCATGCTGGGACGCGGGCGTCGTCGGGCTGATGGTGCATCCCGGCGTGAAGCCCGGGGAAGCCCCCTCCTGGCGGCCGCTGGATGGATCGCCGCAGGGATGGCAGCCGCTGGCGCTGCGGGGCGCGCTGCTGCCGGACGGCTACCGCGTCGAGGTGGACCTGCCGGCCGCGCCCTTCCGGGAGCGCCTGGCTGTGGCCGGGGATACCATCGGCTTCGACATCGCGCTCGACGATGCCGACGACGACCGGGGCCGGAAGTGCCAGATGGTGTGGGCAGGGGGCGCGGATGACTACATCGATCCGTCGCTCTTCGGCGGCCTGACGCTTCAGCCGGCGCCGGACGGGAAGCCGCGCGTGCGCGTGGTGGTGCGGTGAGACAGGAGTATCATGCGAATCGCCTACTTCGACTGCTTCGCGGGGGCCAGCGGCGACATGATTCTGGGGGCGCTGGTGGACGGCGGTCTGGACCCCGATGACCTCCGGCGCGAGCTCGCGAAGCTCCCCGTCGGCGGCTTCGAAGTCCGCGTCGGCCGGGCGATGAAGCAGCACCTCGAAGCGGCCGACGTGGATGTCGTCGTCCACGACCACGCACACGAGCGGAAGGCGGCGGAGATCGAGGCGATCATCGCCGGCAGCGCGCTCGACCCCGACGTGCGCGAGCGCGCCGCGCGGATCGTGCGACGGCTGGCCGAGGCGGAGGCGCACATCCACGGCCGCACCGTGGCGGAGATCCATCTGCACGAGGTGGGCGGCATTGACTGCATCGTGGACATCTGCGGCGCGGTGGCCGGCATCAAGCTCCTGGGCGTGGAGAAGGTCTTCTGCTCGCCGCTGCCGGTCTCGCGAGGGTTCGTCACGTTCTCGCACGGCACCTGGCCCGTGCCCGGGCCGGCGGCGCTCGAGCTGATGCGCGGCGTCCCCGTCGTGCCACTGGAGCTGGAAGAGGAGACGCTGACGCCCACCGGCGCGGCCATCTTGACGACCCTCGCCGACGGCTACGGCTGCGCGCCGCCGATGCGCCTGGAGCGCGTGGCCTACGGCGCCGGGAAACGGACCTTCCAGAAGCCGATCCCGAACGTGCTGCGCCTGCTCCTGGGGGAGGCCACCGGTGTCGGCGGCGCGGACGTGCAGACGCTGGCGCTGCTCGAGACAAACATTGACGACATGCCCGCCGAATGGTTCGAGCACGCCATGGACCGGCTCTTCGCCGCGGGGGCCCTGGATGTCTATCTGCTGCCCGCCCAGATGAAGAAGAACCGGCCGGGGGCGCTCCTGGGCGTGCTCTGCCCGCCGGAGCGCACCGAAGCGATGCTGGATGTGCTGTACCGCGAGACCACCACCCTGGGGGTGCGCGTGAGCCGCGTGGAGCGGCACGCCCTGGCGCGGGAGATGGCGGACGCGCAGACGCCGTGGGGGACCGTTCCGGTGAAAATCGGGCGATGGGGGGGCGAGCGCGTCACGTGCTCCCCGGAGTATGAAGCGTGCCGACGGATCGCGCGGGAGAAGGAGATTCCGCTCAAGACGGTGTATTCATGGGCACAGGGCGCCTGCCGGAACGAACCACCGACCGGCGAATGAGGTCTAAAGTACTGGAAGGAGCCGCTGCCGAGGGACCGAATAGGTCATTAGCCCCGCCTCTCCACCGGTGGACGGCGAGGCACCCGGCGGCGGCGGAAGCAAGGGCGCACGGGCCCGATGCCAGTGTTCTGCGCCAGAGGCAGGGGCGCCGTTAGGACCCCCGGATAGGAATCATGGCGATGCGAAGACGGATTTCCACGTTAGCGATGGTGGTAGGGATGCTGCTCGTCGCCGGCGCGGCCAGCGCGCGTGAGACGCAGCTCGCCGGCATCAGACTCGGGCGGCCGCAACAGACCGTGCTTGACGCCATGGGCAACCCGACGCGCATCTACTCCGGGATGCTGCCGGGCCCCGGGGCAGGCATGGGTGCTCCCGGCATGGGGTTGGCCGGCGGGGCGCTGCCCGGGGGCATGCCGGGAATGATGCCGGGCATGGACGGCACGGGGATGCCCAGGGGCATGCCGGGGATGATGCCGGGCATGGACGGCACGGGGATGCCCGGGGGC
>JACQGM010000423.1 GCA_016199585.1 Armatimonadota bacterium | reverse complement strand
TTGTGCCCCAACCGAGCGTCCGGTCAAACCTCATCCGGGGGGTAGCGGAAAACAAGTTAGTAGTACAGGGAGGAGGCGATCTCCTCTGGCAACCCAAGTGGGCGATACGGTACGTTACGACAGAGGTGGCGCACCAGGCTCTGCGACTTCGAGGCTCTGAGTGCCTGTGGTGCGGTCGGGGAACCGGCGCGTGCCGCTCGCCCGGGATCTTCTTCGCCTCCCGGGGCGGAGCCGCTGGGCTGCCAACAACCACCGTTGCACTCGCGCGCCCGGGGCGCTATAATGTAATCGGCACGAGCCCGGGGGTCAGGACCCCGGACGGACGGGAGACGATGAGCCAGCCCAGCCTGCCGCCTGATGAGCGCCGCCGGGTCGCCGCGCTGCGCGCCCTTGGTATCCTGGACACGCCCACGGAGGAGCGGTTCGACCGGATCACGCGCCTGGCCGCGCGCGTTTTCGCGGTGCCGATGGCCGCGGTTTCGTTGGTGGACGAGCGCCGCCAGTGGATCAAGTCGCAAGTGGGCGTGGCGGTGTGTGAGATACCGCGCGATCTCTCCTTCTGCGCGCACGCCATCGCAGAGGATGAGACGCTCGTGGTGGCGGACACGCGGCTCGACCCCCGCTTCGCCGGCAACCCGATGGTCACCGGGGCGCCGTGTGTTCGTTTCTATGCAGGCCAGCCGCTCCACGCCCTGGACGGCAGCCGGATCGGCGCGCTCTGCATCGCCGACGTGAAGCCGCGGCAGATGGCCCCGGGGGACCTGGAGACGCTGCGCGACCTGGGCGCGTGGGCCGAGCGCGAGGCCAACGCGGCGTGGCTGGATCAGGCCGATGCCAGCGAGGGGAAGCAGGCGGAAGACGCCGTCGTTGAACTCGCCGCGATTGTCGAGTCCTCAAACGACGCGATCATCGGCAAGACGCTGGACGGTATCATCCGCAGTTGGAACACGGCGGCCGAGCGGCTGTACGGCTACGCGGCCGAGGAAGTCCGCGGCCGCCCGATCAGCATCGTTGTCACTCCCGACCGGGCGGCTGAAACCCTCGCAATCCTGGGGCGCATCGCCCGGGGGGAGCGCGTCGAGCACCACGAGACCGTTCGCGTGCGCAAGGATGGCACGCGCGTGGACGTCTCGCTCACCGTATCGCCGGTGCGGAACGCGGAAGGCGAGATCGTGGGCGCGTCCGCCATCGCCCGCGACATGACCGAGCGCCGCCGCGCGGAGGCAGCCCTGCACGAGACGCTCGACCGCCTGCAGGCCACCCTGCGGGCGGTGCCCGACCTCATGTTCGAGGTGGATGCGGGAGGGAGGATCCAGAGCTGCCACGCGCCGCAGGAGCAGGCGCTCTATGCTCCGCCCGAGGTCTTCCTTGGTAGGCGGATCGACGAGGTGCTCCCCGGAGAGGCCAGTCGGATCATCACCCGGGCGCTCCAGGAGGCGGCCGAGACGGGCCACCATCATGGCGCCGTCTACTCCCTGGACGTGCCGGACGGCCGCCGGTGGTTCGAACTCTCTGCGGCCCGCAAGGGCGAGCGGAGCGACGCGGAGCCGCAGTTCGTGGTGACCGTCCGCGACATTACACAGCGCGTCCTGGCCGAGGAACACCTGTGCCTTCAGGCGGCCGCCCTCGAAGCCGCCGATAACGCCATCATGATCACCGGCGGTGACGGCACCATCCAGTGGGCCAATCCCGCTTTCACCCGCCTCACCGGCTACTCGCCCGAGGAGGTCGTCGGGCAGACGCCACGCCTCCTGAAGTCCGGGTGCCAGGGCGCAGCGTTCTACCGGGAGATGTGGGAGACGATCCTCGCGGGACGTTCCTGGCGCGGGGAGCTGACCAACCGCCACAAGGACGGCCATCACTACGCCGAGGAGATGACTGTCACTCCCGTCCGCGATGCGCAGGGGCAGGTGACCCACTTCATCGCAATCAAGCAGGACATCAGCGAGCGCAAGGCGATCGATCGCATGAAGAACGAGTTCATCTCCACCGTAAGCCACGAGCTGCGCACGCCGCTCACGTCAATCCGGGGCGCGCTCGGGCTGGTGGAGGGCGGCGTCGTGGGAGAGCTGCCGGCGCAAGCCCGCAGCCTGGTGAGCATCGCGCTGAACAACAGCGATCGCCTGGTGCGCTTGATCAACGACATCCTCGACATCGAGAAGATCGAGTCGGGGCGGATGGAGTTCCGGATGCGCCCCGTGGCGATCGCGCCTCTCGTCCGGAGCGCCCTCGAGGCGAATGAAGCCTACGCCCGCCAGTTCGGCGTGAGCATCGCTTTGGAAGACGAGGCCGCCGGGGCGCGCGTGCTCGGGGATGACGACCGCCTCAGCCAGGTGATGGCGAACCTCATCTCCAACGCGGCAAAGTTCTCTCCTCACGGGGGCGTGGTGACGGTGGGCATCGCGCAGCTCCACCACGCCGTGCGCGTGAGCGTCAGCGACCGAGGGCCGGGCATTCCAGACGGATTCCGGGAGCAGGTCTTCCAGAAGTTCGCCCAGGCCGACGCCTCGGACTCGCGCCAGAAGGGGGGCACCGGCCTCGGCTTGAGCATCAGCAAGGCGATCATAGACCGGCACGGCGGCCAGATCGGGTTCGAGACGGAAACGGGCGCCGGCACTACCTTCTTCTTCGATCTGCCGGTGTGGCAGGAGATCCCCGCTGCGCGGCCGGAGCCTCGCCCATCCGCGCGGCCGCGCATCCTGGTGGTGGAAGACGATGCCGACGTGGCCAATCTCCTGCGGATGATGCTCGACCAGGCCGGCTTTGAGGCCGACACCGCCTACGACGCGGAGCAGGCGAAGGCGGCCCTCGCCCGCACGCCCTACGCCGCCATGACCGTGGACATCCTCCTGCCGGGCCAGGACGGGCTCTCGCTCATCCGCGAGCTGCGCACGCAGGAGTACACGCAGTACTTGCCGGTAGTCGTCGTCTCGGTCGTCGCTTCCACCGGGCGGCAGCTACTCAACGGCGATGCCCTGGCCGTGGTAGACTGGTTGGAGAAGCCGATTGACCAGGACCGCCTCGCCGCTGCGCTGCGCGATGCCGTCCGCGCCCGCTCGGGTCGCCGCCCGCTCATCCTGCACATCGAAGACGACGCCGACATCCTCAGCCTCGTCTCGATGATCCTGGAAGACGTGGCCGACGTGGTGCCGGCGGCGGACCTTGGCACGGCGCGCGACTGGCTCTCGCGGGAGCGCTACGACCTGGTGCTCCTCGACCTGGCCCTTGCCGACGGATCGGGGCTGGAGATCCTCCCTCTGCTCCATCGGCATGGCGAGCCCACCACTCCCGTGGTCATCTTCTCGGCGCGGGAAGTGGAGCCGCAGTTGGTCCGAGAGGTGGCGGCGACGCTGGTGAAGTCGCGCACGACGAACGCGGAGTTGTTGGAGACGATCACCTCGGTGATCCGCAACGGCTGTTGATCGCCGGGAGGGAACCCGATGCCGAAGCAAACGCTGACCCGCATCCTCTTCGTCGAGGACGAGCCGGACATTCAGGAGGTAGCGCGGCTGGCACTTGAGGTCGTGGGAGGTTTCACGGTTCGAGTGTGCGGCTCCGGGGCGGAGGCGCTGCAGGTGGCGCCGGAGTTCGGCCCCGAGCTGGTCCTGCTCGACGTGATGATGCCGGGCATGGATGGCCCGACGACGTTGAAGGCCCTGCGCGGCTTGCCGAGCACGGCGGAGACGCCGGTGGTCTTCGTGACGGCGAAGGCGCAGCCGCACGAGGTGGCGCGCTACCGTGAGTTGGGCGCCCTGGGCGTCATCACCAAGCCTTTCGATCCGATGGCGCTCTCCGATGAAGTGCGGCGTCTTTGGGAGAGTGGGTGAGTGGCCTGTTGCTTGTCGGCCATCGCTCTTCTCTCCGGTGGTTTACAGTGCCCGCAGCCTCCTCATCTGCCCACGAGAAGGCTGCAAGCACCCTTGCTTCTATCATGGCCTATGTTCGGTGGGACATATATCCGTACCTGCACGTAACTGGGCGTGGGGAATCCCCTGTGCGCCGCGCGCGCCTCTCGATAGCCGGGCAGGAGGCGCGCCGCCGCTGGCGAAAACAGCGGCGGCGAAGGGTCCCTATGCCCCCTCGCCGGTGGGGACTCTCCGAACCGGGAGGTGTGACACCGTGGCGATTACTACCGTACTCGCGGAAGACCATCACATCGTCCGCGAGGGTCTTCGTGTGCTGCTCGCAGCTCAGAGCGATATCGAGGTGGTGGGGGAGGCCGGGGACGGAGTCGAGGCGATCCGTATTGTCGAGCGCGTCAAGCCGTGCGTACTCGTGCTGGATCTCGGAATGCCCGGCATCCACGGCCTGGAGGTGATCCGGCAAGTCAGGGAGCGCTCTCCGCTCACCCGCGTGGTCATCCTTTCGATGCACTCGCGCGAAGCCTACGTCACTGAGGCGCTCCGCGCCGGGGCGACGGCCTACGTCCTCAAGGATGCCACTCCCGACCAACTGATCCACGCCATCCGGGAGGCGGCGCAGGGCCGGCGTTTCCTGAGCCCGTCGCTGGCTCAACGCGCCATCGAGGCCTACGCCGAACGCGGGACCAGCCCGGAGCTGGATCTCTACGAATCGCTCAGCGGGCGCGAGCGTGAAGTGCTGCACCTCGCCGCGGAAGGACTGACGAACGCGCAGACCGGCGCGCGCCTCTTCATCAGCCCGCGCACCGTGGAGATCCACCGCGCCAACATGATGCGCAAGCTGGGCTTGCGCACCCAGGTGGACCTGGTGCGCTATGCGATCCGCCGCGGCATCCTCGCCGCCGAAGTGGAGGATGCCGCCGGCGACCCAAAGGCGCGTGAGGACGACCACTGATGTCCGATCCGAGCGCGGCGCTCCGCCTCCAGCTCGAGCGGCTGCGCGATTCCTACCTGGCTCACCTGCACGAGGCGGTGGCGGGCATCGAGATCACCTGGGGGGAGATTTGCGCCGGGCCGTGGGACGTCGCCCGGGCGCTGGCCCTGGAGCGCCTCACGCACAACGTGGCCGGCTCGGCCGGCGTGTTCGGCTTCAGCACGGTCACACGGTGCGCCCACGACCTGGAGCTCTGCCTGGAGGCGCTGCGGCAGCGCGGCCCCGACCATCATCCCCACTACTGCCGGCAAGTCACCGCCCTCTTGCGAGCTCTCCGGCGCTCCCTGGATGACCCCGGCGGGAGCCGCCCGTCTGCCGGCATTCTCACGCCCGACGAACCGGCGGGAGGACAAGATGATCGCGAGGCGCACTCTGGCTGAGCTGATCGAGAGTGACGCGCCGGCCTGGCCGCTCGTCTCGCGATGGATCCGCGCCGCCACCAACCGCGCGGAAGTGCTCCCTGCATCAGATCCCGCCCGCAGCGAGGCGCTCCTCGCCGCGCAAGTGAGCACCCGCAGCCCGCTGGGAGCCGTCATCTATGAAACCGGGGGGCTGCTGGTGGACCACGGATGGCTGCGCGTGCTCGGCTCCGGGCATCCACGGCTGCCGCGCTCACTGCCGGGATGGAACTGGGGCCGGTCGGTGACCCGGGAGGACGAGCCGCCGCCGTTCGTTCTGGTGGCCGACGACATTGTGGGTGGGTTCTTCGCCCTCGACGGGGGCGCACTGGGACCCGGACACCATCATGCCTGCTACTTCGCTCCCGATACCTTGGCGTGGGAGGCGATGGAGGAGATGACCTACAGCCAGCTCCTGGTGTGGATCCTGAGCGGCGACCTGGCGCGCTTCTACCAAAGCCTGCGCTGGCCGGGGTGGCAGGACGAAGTTGCGCTCATCGGCGGCGACCAGTGCCTCTCCATCGCTCCGCCGCTCTGGACGCATGAGGGACGCGACATCGCCGCTGCCTCCCGCCGCCCGGTGCCGGTCAGCGAGATATACTCCCTGTACGTGGGCTGACGCGGCCCTGTGCCATTGCCTCCCACGGCCGGACCCGCATCGCTTTGCGTTCTCTCCCCGCCGGGGACAATAATGGGGTGGGGGGGACATCTGCATGAGCGCGCACGAGATCACGCTGATACCGGGCGACGGCATCGGCCCGGAGGTGACCGGAGCGGCCAGTGAAGTGCTGGCCGCGGCGGGGGTGGACATCCGGTGGCGGGTGGCGGAGGCAGGCGCCGAGGTCGTCAGTAAGTACGGCAGCGCCCTGCCGGACCAGGTCCTCGACAGCATCAAGGCCACCCGCGTGGCGCTGAAGGGACCGCTCACGACGCCGGTGGGGCGCGGCTTCGCCAGCCCCAACGTGGCGCTGCGGAAGGCCCTGGATCTCTTCGCCTCGGTGCGTCCGGTGAAGACGCTCCCCGGGGTGCCGGTGCCCTTTCGCGACGTGGACCTGGTGATCATCCGTGAGAACACCGAGGGGGAGTACTCCGGCATCGAGCACCTGGTGGTGCCCGGGGTGGTGGAGAGCCTGAAGATCATCACCGAGAAGGCCAGCACTCGGATCAGCGAGTTCGCCTTCGCCCATGCGGTGGCGACCGGGCGCACGAAGGTGACGGCCGTACACAAGGCCAACATCATGAAGATGAGCGACGGGCTCTTCCTGGAGTGCGCGCGCAAGGTGGCCCGGGGCTACCCCGACATCGAATACGAGGAGCTGATCGTGGACGCGACGGCGATGCACCTCGTGGCGCGGCCCCAGCGCTTCCAGCTCCTGCTGATGGAGAATCTCTACGGCGACATCCTCTCCGATCTGTGCGCCGGCCTGGTGGGCGGCCTGGGCGTGGTGCCGGGAGCGAACCTGGGCACCGACTACGCCGTCTTCGAGGCCGTACACGGCAGCGCCCCGGACATCGCCGGGAAAGGGCTGGCTAACCCCGCGGCGGTGATCCTCTCTGCCGCGATGATGCTCCGGCACCTGGGCGAAGAAGAGGCGGGCGCGCGCATCGAGAGCGCCGTGGCGCAGGTGCTGGCCGATCCCGCCCATCATCCGCGCGACCTGGGCGGCCCGGCCACGACCCAGCAGGTGACCGACGCAGTGATCGCTGCCCTGGACCAATGACGAGTGATGGGTGACGGGTGATCCCACTCGTCACCCATCACCCTTCACTCGTCCGGCGGCTCACCCGTCGGTCTACAGGCTCGGCACGGGGGGCGCTTCCCGGAACCGCTCCAGGAGCATCCGGGAGCGCTCGCGGATCGCTTCGTTCTTCGCCGTCGCTACCATCTTCTCGAGCTGGGCGATCGCAGCTTCGCGCTCGCCTTTGAGGCCGAGAGCCAGCCCGGTGAAGAATCCGGCCCATTCCGCTTCCTCGGTGTCCGGGTAACCCTCGGAAACCTTCGCCAGGTAGACCAGCGCCCGGTCGTTGTTGCCGCGCGACCCGTAGGCGATGCCGGTGCCCAGCAGCAGGTCCGCCATGTCTTTGGGCACGTTCTCACTGTCGCGGGGGAGCGCCGCCAGCGCATCCACCAGGGGAGCCGCCTTGTCGCCGTTGCGGCGCTCGATGTAGATGCGCGCGAGATCCGCCTTTGCCGCGTAGTCCTGCGGCTTCTCGGCGACCTGGCGGACGAGCGCGGCCACCCGCTCCTGCTCACCCAGCACTTCGTTCAGGCGCGCCACAAACGCCGGGGCGGGCATGAAGCCCTCCATCCGCGCCACCTCGTCGCCGGGCGCCTCCAGGAAGACGAAGCTGGGCACGCCCTCGATGCCGTACTCACGCGCGGCCTCGGGCGTCTTGTCCACCTCGATCCGCACCGGGACGAACCGCTTCGCCATCTCGATCACCTCGGGGCTCGCGAGCGTCTCGCCGTCCATCCGGTCGCACCAGGTGCAATCCTCGTCGGAGAAACCGATCATCACCAGCCGGCCATCCCTGGCTGCTTCCGTCAGGGCATCTTTCACGCTGGACCCCCAGGAGATGCCCTCAGCACGCGCGCCGCCGGCCGTCAGGAGCCAGCCGATCATTGCAGCCGCCGCCACCCATCGCGTCCGTACCATTCCGACCCCTCCCCCGCCTCCCGCCTGAGGCCTGCGAGCGGCGTCCGGGAACTGATGCCCGGGTACATGGGTCCGCCGTTGACGGAGCATGCCCGGTAGCGAACCGGATGAAACACTGGGGTACAGCTTGGCACCCGTGCCGGCGCCTCGGGCTACTCGGCCGCTGCGGCAGGGGCGCATCGGCGAAGATCGCGGCGGTGTGCCTCGCCGCCGATGCCGCCATCACCGCCTCTGGTACCGCGGCCGGGTTTTCCGATCCTCAGTGCGGGGAAAGAGCGCCGGAGCGGGGATCACGATGGTCTTCGCGATTGAGTGTTCGGAACGAAGGAGGCATGGATATGGCAGTGACGATGGAGTCGGCGCAGAAACTGGTAGAGCAGCCGATGCAGAAGCTGGAGAACCTTTCCTCGACGGCGTACTTCGCGGGGATGCTCGGTTCGATTATCACGTCGCTGGTCCTCTTCCTGGTCGGGAAGCGCCAGTGGAGCCTTTTCGTCGGCCTGTGGGCGCCCACGATCCTGAACATGGGGATGTTCAACAAGCTGCTGCGGCCTTCGCAGGAGATCCGCCGCTGAACGGCGCGGGCCGGCACCGGCGGCCCGCCGCGATAGCGCGGAGAGGGACGGAGCACCGGAACGCGCGGGGCGCGCGGCCGCCGCGCGGTGCTTCGCCCCTCCCACCGCGGGATCACACCGGCGCGGGGGTGCCCGATCCGAGCACATCGCCATCCGGAACCGGGACCGCTTCACTCAGCGGGTTTCGCGGGCGATCTTCTCGTAGAGGTAGAGCGCGTCGGCGTCGCAGCCGTTTTCGTCGATCAACTGAGCCACGGCCTTGGCGGCGGCAGCAGCGAAGAGCCGGGCCTGTTCGGGGTGGCCTTGGTCCTCGGCCTGCTGCGCGAGCCGCAGGTACTCGCGGGCGCGCTGGTAGGGCATCTCGGTGGACGAGGCGATGGAGTCGCCGGCCTGGGCCCACGCGCCCGGAGGAATGTCTTCGCCCGCCAGCAGATCCACCGCGTAGACCGGCTGCCGGTAGACACGCTGGCGGAGCGCCGTCAGTCGCGCCTCGGCGGCGTGGATGGCGTTGGCCATCGCCTGCTTGTCCGGCATGACGTGGGTGTAGAAGAGATTCTCCCACTCCCCGGGCCGCCGCTCTTCCCGCGCGAGGTGGATCGGCATGTAGACGTGCCAGGTGGAGCCGAGGCTGATCGGGCCTTCGATACTGGGATCAAGGATCGGGAGCACCGAGTCGGCTTCTCCTCGGGCGTAGTAGCGGAAGCTGAGGTAGCGGATCACGCTCCCGTCCGGCTGCTTGACCGCCACCTCCTTGGTCCGAAGCGGCTCACCCCGGCCGTCTCTCATCTCGCGGAAGAGGATCGGCTCCTCGGTGTGCAGCGTGGGGCCGGGCGCCATCGCCATGCCCGGCATGCCGAACATGCCTGGCATCCCGGCCATGCCCGGCATCATGCCGGGCGGGAAGCCACCGAGACCTCCCGTGGGGTCAAACGGCATCCCGGGCTCACCGGCCGCCCCGCCGGGTCCCATGCTGGTGCTCATGTCCGGAGACGGCACGGCGGAATTCCCGGGCGCAACCGCTGTATCGTCGCGACCGCATCCGGCGCCGATCAGGGGGAGCGCCAGCAGCAGGATGCCCGTAAGGTAGAGGAAGTGATACTGCTTGAAGGGTCTCATCGGCATCTTCTTTCCGGCCACCGTGGGCGGCATCCGGGGGCGAGCACGCGGGCCCCGGGGCCAATCCACCCGACACTACCTACTATAGCAGACAAGCGCCCGAATGTCAATCGCTGTTCGCTGGCGCGGAGGGATGCTCACCGAAGGTCCGCGCCGCGAGTATCCGCCCGATGGCGAGGACGAGCCCGTTCATGTCGAAAGGCTTGGTCATGTACAGATCGGCGCCCTCCGACAGCCCGTGCGCGATATCCTCATCGAGGGCGCGGCAGGTGAACATGATCACCGGAATGCCCCGGGTCTTCGGGTCCGCCTTCAAGGCGCGCAGCGCCTCGAAGCCATCCATTACCGGCATCAACACGTCCAGCACGATCAGATCCGGCTCCTCGTCGCGGGCGGAGAGAAGCGCCGCCGCGCCGTTCTCGGCGGAGATTACCGCGTGCCCCTGGCGTCGCAGGTGCAGGCTGGTCAGCTTCACGATGTTCGGCTCGTCATCCACGAGCAGGATCTTCGCCATCCCGCGCCACTCCCCCCCCGCGTCACAACTGGAATAGCGTCATGGTGACAACCCGGCCGTCGCGGGCGATGAACGCCAGGCCTCGGCCAGGAGCGGTGTAAGTCACCGTGTCGTCGAAGTTGAGGCTCGCCGGTGTCTCCCCGAGCACCTCCTGGATCTTAGACGCCGGATCGGCCAGATGGATGCCGGCGACCGCTTCCGCCGAGGGATGTGTGACGACAACCCGCGCCGCGCGCCCCTCCGCGCCAAAGCGCACCCGCAGCCCACGCTCCGGGTAGACCCAGACGCCGTCTCCGCTGACCTGAGACGGCGCGCCGAGAGCCTTCTCGACCTGCTCCCGAGTGTCGCCCGGCTGCACCGCGAATGCCCGTGGCAGCTCGGGGATGACCGCGGCAGGCGCAGGGGGCGCCGCATCTTCCGGGCGGCCATAGACGATCGCCTGCTCGAGGCCCTTTCGCCCCACTACCAGGGTGAGGCCGGAGGGCGGGTAGTCCCACACCGCGACGTCCGGCGAGACTTCCTGTCGGATGATCGGGTTGCCGAAGGCGCTCGCCAGATCCGCGGCGGGGGCGCCCAAGGCCACCCCGGCGGCGCCCACCTCGCCGGAGAAAGGGCTCATCGCGATGAGGGCTGAGACGTGCTCTTGATCCTCCAGCACCACGCGCACGCCGCGCTTGAGGTACTTGAGAATGCGCGCTCCCTCCTCGGACTTTCCCTGCGCTTCCGGCGGCCCGAGGGTCTCCTCGACCGTCTTGCGGTCGGCACCCACGCGCACGCCGGCCAACTCGGTGACGCGCAGGGGGAGTGGCGGTCCCCCGAGCGCCCGCAGCCGCGCAGCCGCAACCTGGGACCACTCGCTCTCCCCGTCGAATGCCAGGTAAAGGCGGAGAAGCCCGATGGCTGGTCCGGTGTTCCCCGCCTCCTGTTGCGCGCACGCCAGTCCGAAGATGGCGGGACCAACCTCCATCAGGGCGATGCGTCCGGCGGCGATCGCCCCGGCGCTGCCGCCCCCGCCATGCACGGCCTTCAGGATCTGATCCAGGCGGTAGCGGGCGCTCGCCAGCGAGAGCGCCCGGGCGTAGGCATCCGCGGCGCCAGCGGCATCGCCGCGCGCCTGGAGCACGTTGCCGAGGGTGTTCCAGTGCTGCCAGACGTCGGGCGCCAGGGATGTCGCCCGGCGCGCCCACCGGAGCGCCGGATCCAGCCGGCCCAACTGCGCCAGGGCGAGCGCGTAGGCGCCCACCGTCGGGTCCAGGCCGGCATACTCGGTCTTCTCGCCCCGGCGCAGGATCTCCTGGTAGAGGTCGGCGGCCTGCTGCAGGCTCTGCACGTCCGGTTCCGGGGGGGTCTCGGCGCGCAGGGCGCGGAAGCGGTAGAAGGCGAACGCGGGGCGGAAGCGCTGGTCGGTCGGGGCGACGCTGGCGAGGTACTTGCGGTGGCAGGCGACGGCTTGGGCGTGGCGCACGGCGGTGCTGTTGGGGAAATGACGGCGCACGCGCTCCAGGTCGGCGATGGCCCCCGCCAACTCGGCGCCGCCGGCATCCAGCTTGAGGAGGAGCACGGCTTCATCGAAGCGCGTCTGGTCCTCGGCCACCTCCGCCTGCACGCGCAGGAGGTTGGCGACTCGGTCGGCGGAGCGGGCGTGGTCCAGCTCGCTGGTAAAGAGGACCTCGCCGATCTCCTCGCGCGCCATGTGCTCGAACACGCCGATCATCTCCTTGATGCTGTAGCCGGCGCGCAGGAGGTAGAAGGCGCCGGCGCGGTCGGCCTCGTCCTCCCTGCGGCGCTGCTCGGCGGCGCGAACAAGGAGGGTCGCCGGACGCGAGGTGAGGGTGTTCGCGATGCGCGCCGGGCTGGCTTCGGCTTGCTGGAAGTAGAGGCGCACCAGCGCGTCGGTGTCGCGGTTCATCACGTGGCCCACCTCGTGGGCCATCACCCCGGCCACCATGCCCTCCATGCGCCGCTCGTCCTTGCCGGACGCCTCCCACATCAGATCCATGAAGGCGTCGTCGGTGAGGACGTAGCCGCCGGGCCATGCCGAGGCGTTGCGGCCCACCGGGTTTGCGGGATGGAACTTCAGGACGGCCGAGTGCCACTCCAGCTCGGGGCGCTCTCCCGAGGCGCGGCTCAGCCGGTAGAGCACCTCGTTGGCCATGCTGCGGTAACGCTCGTTGTCGCTCAAGCCGAAGCGCTGGCGGAAATGCGCGAAGAAGGCGGCGCCGGCCTGGCGCTCCTTCTTCAGGTCGGCGGCCGGGTCCTCCGCGGCCCCGGCCGCGGAGGCGAAGGCGAACAGGAAAGCCACGAGGATGAGTGTCGCTCTCGGCAGGCAGGAGTGTTCCCGCTTCATCGCTTGGCCTCCGTCGGGCGGGACGCCGGCGGCTCCGGCGTCGGGGGGGTCGTCTGTGCCACGCCATCCACGGTGTAGATGGCGACCAGGTCGCTGACACCTCTCACCATCGCCGAGGGGAGCGCGCGAACGCGGAACTGCGGTCCGAGCTGCTTCGCTGTCGCCTCGCCGATGATGATTCCCACCCGCAGCTCTTTTGTCAGGCTCTCGAGACGCGAGGCGAGGTTCACGGTGTCGCCGATGAGCGTGAAGTCCATCTTGTGGGGCGAGCCGATGTTGCCGAAGACGGCCTCGCCGGTGTTGATGCCGACGCCGATCTCGAGTTGCCCCACGCCTTCGGATCGCCAGCGCTCGTTCAGGCGGGCGAGGGCCTCCATCATCCCCAGGGCGGTTCGCACGGCGCGCTCCGGTCCATCTTCGCAGGGGAGCGGGGCGCCCCAGAACGCCATGATCGCGTCGCCCACGTACTTGTCCACCACTCCCCCCCGGGCCATGACGACCTCGGTCATCTCGGTGAGGTACTCGTTCAGGATCCGCACCACCTGCTGCGCCGTCATCCGCTCGGACATGGCGGTGAAGCCCCGAATGTCTGAGAAGAGGACGGTGACGGCGGTGCGCTTCCCCCCCAGCGCCTGGTCCTCGGGGTGCTCGAGGAGGTGGCGCACGAGAGCGGGGTTGAGGTAGCGCTCCCACATGCGCTTGATCTGCTGTTTCTCCCGCTCCTCGGTGAAGAAGCGGTAGGCGGTGATGGCGAAGTAGTTGCCGGGGATGAGCGCGAGCGGCGCGTACATGAGCAGCAGGTAGTCGTGTGCGCGGAAGAGCCAGTGACAGGCGAACTGCCAGAGCGCCATAGACAGAACGCAGATGGCGGCACCCACGCCAAGGCCGGTGCCGAGGAAGAGGACGCCGCTGCCGAGCGCCAGCGCCAGCAGGATCGCGCGCCCGGTGGGCACTTCGGTGGCGGCGAGAAAGCGCCGATCCAGGAGCGTGGCCACCGCGTTCGCCCAGACCTCCGCGCCGTACATGTCCTGCTTGTCGGCGGGCTGGCCGGCGGAATAGGGCGTCAGATGGAGGTCCTGCGTGCCGAAGTATGCCTCGCCGATGATGACGACTTTGCCCTGGAAATCGGCGCCGGGGGGCTTGCGGCCCTCGGCGATGTCGCAGAAGGAGTAGGTGGGGATGGAACCGGGCGGCCCGACGTAGTTGATCGGCACGGTGCCATCGCGGTAGAGCGGGATGCGCATCTGGCCGAGGGTGATGCTCCGTGCGCCCTGGCGCTCCGCCCGCTGGCCGGCTCCCTCCCGGGATCCGGGCGCCGCCCGTTCCACGAGGCGGAGCGCGAACGAGCGCAGCGCCGGCTGTCCGTCCCATAGGGGCTCGAAGGAGCGCACCACGCCGAGATCGGCGGTCTCGCCCTTCACGTAGTTGGCGATGGCGATGTTCTCGCGGCCATCGAAGCTCATGGCGGGCCAGAGGAGCTGGTCCACCCACAGGATGAGCCGGGATCCCTTGTGGATGGCGGCAAGGACGACGTTGGGGGCGGCGAGGAGCGCCTGGGCGAAGTGCTGATCGTAGGTAACATCCAGGCCGAAGCGCTCGGCGAGGGCCTGGGTGGAGACCCGCTGGACGTAGTCGAACCCGATCGCCCGCGCGCCCCAGGCGTTCAGGTTCTGGATGGCCGCCGCGTAGTGCGGACCCCAGATGATTTGCGGCTCTTCCAGCCAGGGCTCGTAGTCGGCGCTCTTCTCGTCAATCGCGACGATGACGACCTGGCTGCTGGTGGCGCGCGCTCCGCGATGAATGAAACGGGAATCCCAGGTGCGGCGTTCAAGGGGCTCCAGGCGGGGGTAGATCGAGACGGCTATGGCCCCGA
Source organism: Armatimonadota bacterium (assembly GCA_016199585.1). Taxonomy (GTDB): domain Bacteria; phylum Armatimonadota; class JAAZEB01; order JAAZEB01; family JAAZEB01; genus JACQGM01. The sequence goes on along the minus strand of JACQGM010000423.1, from coordinate 18,870 downwards.
GCACCAGGGACACCAGCAGGCCTGCGGCGCGCCGGCGTAGATACCGGTGACTGCCAGTCCTCACGCCTGTTCCTTTCGCCATTCTCCCACTATACTATTATGGCCCTGAACGAGGCAAACTTGAGCGACCGCCCGCGGCGCAGGAGGTGCCGGGCACCCCCACCGCGAACCAAAGGAGCACGCCCGTGCCAGGCGCGCGCCGCCTGGCGCCCGGGTTACGGAAGGGCACGGACCAACCCCGCAGCATGGAGGAAGAGATGGCGACCTATATCCTGTTGAGCACGTTGACCGACGAGGGCGCGAAGACCCTCAAGAAGAACCCCGAGCGCATCAAGGAAGTCAACCGGGAGGTGGAGGCGCTCGGCGTGAAGATCACCGCCCAGTATGCCGTCTTGGGTCCCTACGACTTCGTCAACGTCGTCGAAGCGCCGGACAACAAGACGATCGCGCGGGTATCCACCGAGCTGTCTTCCCGCGGCAGCATTCGGGTGACGACGCTGGCGGCGCTCTCGGTGGACGAGCTGGTGTCCGCGCTGAAGTAGCGGTCGCCGGCGATGCCCTGGCGACACATCGGCAGGGGGCGGAGGCCCACGCGGCAGCACCATCGCGTTCGCGGTTGGCGCTTCGCGCTGCTCCGCCCCCGCTGCGTCGAGAGTCGCCGTTCCCGCAGTTGACTACTCGCTGCCTTCCGCACGCCGCTGTGACTCGCGAGCACCCCGCTGCCGGCGAGCCTGCCGGCGCCAACCGCCCCCCCGCGCGCCGGTGGCGCGGCCCCTGGTTTCCGCGTGTCCCCTCGCTGCGGTGCCATCCCTTCCCATCTGTGCCTCGCTCGCTCGGCGCTGCTGTGCTCTCTCTCGCACAGCACGGGTTTGGCGGGTGTGCCCGGTGGGTAAGGGACAGTACGGATTCGCCCTCTGCCCGCGCCAGAGGCTCCTGCGCTCCCCGGTTTCAGCAGCGGAGTGCCTTCGCGGGGCAGGGGCTGACGCGGGCCACTGCGTGGCATCACCCCCAATGGTACGATCATCGAGCGAGGGATAGGGTGCAGAGCATGGACACACGTCGGAGGAGCGGCCGGTTGAGACTCCAGGCAGCACTCTGCGGTGCTGCTCTCGGTCTACCGGGAGCGCCGATCGCCGTGACTCACGCCGCCCCCGGGGCGCCGCCGGCCGTGGGCGCCAAGGTGGGCAACCAACGACTCATCTCTTTGGACTTCGTTGACGCGAGCGTCCAGGATGTGCTTACAGCGCTATCCATCCAGATTGGCGCGGACATCATCGTCACACCAGGGGTCACAGGGAAAGTGACCATACGCATGCGCAACCGCGCGCCGGAGGAAGCCCTGGAGTATGTCGTGCGCTCCACGGGGTTGGCCTATGGTCGGGACGGGAACATGTACCTCGTGTGCCCGCGCGACCAGACCGCGACCTTCTTTCCCGCCGGCTCTCGCGGTCGGGTCGTCTTCCCGCCCTCGGGCGAACCGGGTGAGCAGGCCGCTCTCTCGGTGACCGCCTCTGCCACACCGCCGGAGATGCGAACGGTTCGCACCACGCGAGTGCCGGCTGCCGAGGTGGTGGGCCTGGTGCAGAAACTGGCTCCGGGCCTCCGAGTGGAAGCTGTCGAGAAGCACGTGCTCGTGCTGTTCGGCGCGGCGGAGCAAGTTCAGTTGGCGCAGGAGGGGATTCGGGCCCTCGAGGCCGCCGTGCCGGCCCTGGCGCCGCCGCCCTCGTCGGCGCCGCCGCCTGGCACGGCGGCCAGGCCACCCAAGCTGGCCCTGCAGATGTACACGCTCAAGTGGGTCAGCGCGGTTGAGGCCGGACGGATCGTCGAAGGCCTGATGAAGGCGAGGATCCTGCCGCCGGTGGTGATCACGCCGGCACCGACGCCCGTGCTCCCCTCGGTCAAAGGGGCTCCACCCTCGGGTGCTCGCCATCAGCCGGCCGCCGACCCCGCCGCGGCCCTCCTGAACCTGGTGCTCGGCGGGCAGCCGCCTGCGGCACCCGCGGCCGGACCGGCCGCAGATGCCGGCCAGGCTGGCGCTGCGGACCCCGACGCTGCGGTGCGGACGGCCATGGCGGCCCTGGCGCCGTCGGTGCCACGCTCGGGGCCCGGGCAGTCGCTGCCGCCCGGCGAGGGATCCACCATCGCCATCCCCGAGGGCAGCACAACGCGAACACTCGTCTTGATCGGGCAGCCCGAGAATATCCCCCCGGTTCGGGAGTATCTGGAGCAGCTCGACGTGCCGCCGCCGCAGGTCATGATTGACCTGAAGGTGGCCGATGTCTCGCTCAATGACCTGACGCGGCTCGGCGTCACCTGGAACTGGAGCACCTTCGGGATCCACGAGGTGGCGCCCGTGGGCGGCACGACCAGCGTGGCGCCGGGAATGGAGCTCGGCCGCTTCGGGCACGTGCCGGTGAGCCTCAACGCGACCCTGGAGGCGTTGGTGAGCAGCGATCAGGCGCAGCTCCTCGCCAATCCGCGCATCGCCGTGCTCGACGGCAACACAGCCAGCATCCACGTGGGCGATACGATCCGCTACCTCGAGAGCCGCGTTGCGGGCATCAACGGCACGACGGTGCAGATCGGCTCCGCGGACGTCGGCGTGGTGCTCAGTGTCACCCCGCGCATCGGCGGCGACAGCGCGATCACCCTCGACATTCGCCCGCAAGTGAACGTCATTACCGGCTTCACCGCCACCGGCGACGGTGGCCAGGTGCCGAACACCTCCGAGCGCTCCGTCGAGACGGTGGTGCGCTTGCGCGACGGTGAGACGTTGGCCATCGGCGGGCTGATCCGCGACGAGGATATCGTGACGATGCAGAAAGTGCCCGCCCTGGGCGACTTGCCGCTGATCGGCGAGCTCTTCCGCTTCCGCAGCAAGCGGCGGGGATCCAGCGAGGTGCTGATCTTCATCACGCCGACGATTCTGTCATCCGCCGCTTGAGGGAACACTCCCTCTGCATCCGGGGAGTGCCCGCTGTCCGGGCACTCCCCGTACTCACGCTCAGGCGGCAGCCACCTGGATGAGGGTCTCCGCCACGTGCAGCACCTCACCGCTGATCCAGTGGACGAACTCCACGCGGGCGCGGTGGGCGCCGACCTGCGCGGCCGTGGGGGTGATCAGGAGGTCGGCGCGCCGCGCGGTGGTCAGTGACAGCGGCGTCCCGGCCGGGAGCGCGTAGGGCTGGGAGTACTGGCCGAACGGCGCTTGACCCAATGCCCGGCCATCCACGGCGATCACCTGCGCGCCCAGGGCGGGCAGGGAGTAGTTCTGGATGCAGTAACCGCCGTTCAGGACGCGGATGAGGATGGTCTGCCCCACGACGGCGTTGATGGTCACGCGCGCGTCGGTGATCGGTTGCCCGGCGACCGAGGGCACACCGGTGACCACGAAGTAGTCCGGGTTGAACTCGTTCAGGAACCCGTCCGTGGTGAACGGCGCGTCGATGTCGCAGCCGCGCATGAAGGCGTCATGGCCCAGGGTGTGCCAGCGCGAGTCGATCTCGTCGCCGGCCCAGAAGGCCTCCACGTGGTACACCGGTCCGCCGTCGAACGCCCGCCGGGGGAAGACGTTCGGGTCCGTCCCTGGCGGGTCTATGATGAGATACCCGTAAAGGCCCATCTCGAAGTGGAGCACAGTGTTCTTGTGGCAGTGGAAGAGGTAGGTGCCGGAGAAGCGAGGCTGCCACTGGTAGGTGTAGTTCCCCGAGATCTCGAAGGTCGATTTGCCCACGCCATCGTGAGCAGGGCACGGCTCGATGCCGTGCCAGTGGATGGTGTGGGTGTTCGTGTGCGCGCCCACCCTGGCATGGACGATCTCGCCCCGGCTCACCCGGACCATGCGCGATGGGAATTGCCGCCGCTCGCCGTCCGGCGCGTCCGGGTCTTCTACCACCCACATCTCGACCTCTCTGCCATCGGGCATCGTCAGGTCGATGTTGCGCATCAGTTCCCTGCGGATCTGCACCGTCGGCGTCACCGCGTCCGGCGTGAAGTTCGGCTCCGTCGGCGGACAGTAGAACTTCCGGAAATGCATCTCGTCCTCGATCGGGTCGCGCCGGAGGACGGTGAGTCCTCGCGGTCGATTTGGTCCCCTAGCCACGCTGCGCCTCCTTTCTCCGTGCCGTCGCATGGCTCCCGCCCGCCGTCGGGAATGGGCCGTTCAGATCCCCGGTGATCTCGAAGTGGGCGATCGCTCCCGACGGATAGTTGCCGCCGGCCGCCGTCTGGGAGATCTCCGTGTGGCAGTGGTTGGGGTAGGAGAGCGGGTTCAGCCGGCTGCCATCCCCCAATACGAGGGCGAGTTCCTGTACCGGGGGCCAGGCGCCGTCCGCCTGGTCGGGCGGCCGCATGAACGGCAGCAGCCAGTCGACGCGGCACGCGGGCGGCAGGGCCCACGTGTCCACCCAGAGCAGATTGGAGCGCACCTGGTTGTTCTCGGAGAGCAGGTAGACGTGGTTGCCGTGGATGTGCGACGAGTGCGTCGCCATGCCGGCGTTGAGGATGCGGACCAGCGCCGGCTGGCCCACCTGCCCGTGGGGGGAGATCTGCGGGTCGTGCGCGGCGAAGAAGCCCGACTTGCCGCTGAGCGTGAAGTAGCGCGGCAGGAACCGGGCCCGGAAGTCTAACGGGTCAATGACCTGGTTCTCCTGGGCCAGGGCGTTGAACGCGGGGTCGATGGTGTTGAACACCCAGATCCAGGTGCGGGCCGGGTCCCACGGGCTGCCCGGGAAGTGGGGGCTGTTGCCCAGGTGGTCGAAGAGCGCCTGCACGCTGGCAGGCGGGTTGGTGTAGGGCGTGTTCCCCGCCGCGGGCAGCACCACCAGGGCGCCGTGCAGCCCCAGCACGCGGTTGACCGGGCTGTTCAGCGGGTCCAGGTACAGGTAGGTGCCGGCCGCCGGGGCGTTGAATTGCAGCCGCGAGGAACTCCTCGGGGCGATGGTACCCGTGTGCGCCACGAAGGTGCCGTCCGGGCGGGACAGGATGGCGAACGCGTGCGGCTCATCCAGGCGGTTGGTGATGTTGATGTCGAGAGGATCTCCCTCGCGAACAAAGTAATAGGTTCCCGGAATGCGCGGGCCGGCCTTGCCATCCGCGAACGCCCACATGTAGACCTGGGTCAGGTCGATCATCTCGACCAACACCTCGGTGATGTCGATCTTGATGCCGGTTCTGCCGCGCGGCGGACTCCCCGGCCCTGCGAAGACTTCCGAGCCGCGGAACATCAGCGGCGCCGCTACCGACTCCGCCACGACCGCCGCAAGGCTGCCCAAGCTGACCTTCACGAACTTACGTCTATCCATACTCCTCTCCCAACCGTTGGGTCTTCCTGCCGCCGCCGTGCGCTCTGCCGGCAGCGGCGCGCGGGTCCAACAACAGGGCGCGCCGACAGCATCCCGGCTCACCGCCGGGCAGGATGCGTGGGTCGGGGGGTGGCGGTGCCGCCTCGATCGGTGCCATGCACGCTCCGGCGGGCGGGGACGCCTGCGTTCGGTTTCGCTGGCAATCGCTTATACCCCAATAGGGCACCCGCCCAAACTCCACCACCGTGTTTCCTATGCCCGTGGGCTACCTGCCCGCGCCCCCGTGGCGGACCCCGAGACGCCGCTCCCCGGCAGTGCCGAAACCATCGCGGCACGCCGCACAGTGGCAGGATGGTTGCAGGGAAGCGAGCGGAGGCTGCCGTCGCCGGGCGGTTCGCGGCCCCACCGGTGGCGGCGACAGAGAAGCGATGACACATGTACGCAAGCACAGGAAGCTCCCGGGCGCGGGAGTCGTCATGGCCGGTCTGGCGCTGGCGACCACCGCGTTCCAGGGGTGCGGCGCCATCGGGGGCCGGTCAGGGAACGCCGGCGGCGGCCCGACGATGGTCGCCGACTCGCGCGTCGCGCGGGCCGGCGCGTCGCGCTATATCGTTCTGGTGAAGCCGGGCATCGTTGGCAGCGACGTCGCCCGCCGGTACAATATCGTGCCGGATGTGGTCTACACCACCGCAGTGCAGGGCTTCGCCGGCCGCGCCTCCGCGGACCAGGCGCGGCACCTGGCGGCCGACCCGGCGGTGGCCGGCGTCTATGCCGACCAGATGATCCGAATCATAGACCCCATGGAGCGGGTCGCGGGCAGACCCGACAAGGGCACCAGCGTCAGCGGCGAGATTCCCACCGGTGTCAACCGCGTGGACGCGGAGAACGCCCGGGTGAGCGAGATCGGTGCGCAGCATGTGGGCATCGCCGTGATCGACACCGGCATCGATCGGCAGCACCCCGATCTCAACGTGGTTGGCGAGTTCAGCGCCGTGGAAGGGGTTGCCTCGGGGAACGACGACCATGGTCATGGCACCCACGTGGCCGGCATCGCCGCCGCACGGCGAGACGGGGTGGGCGTGGCAGGCGTCGCCCCCGGCGCGCCGCTCTACGCGGTGAAGGTGCTGGACCGCAACGGCTCCGGCTACTACTCCTGGGTCATCGCCGGGGTGGATTGGGTGACCCGCCACGCCAGCGGCATGATGGATGATGGCACCCAGGGTCCTCCCATCCACGTCGTCAACATGAGCCTGGGCGGCACGTTCTACTATCCGCTCAACGAGGCGATCAGCAGGTCGGTGGCGGCCGGGCTCACCTACACCGTGGCCGCCGGGAACAACTCCTTCGACGCGGGCAACTATAGCCCGGCGAGCTGTCCGGATGCGATAACCGTCTCCGCCATCGTGGATACGGACGGGCTGCCGGGCGGCCGGGGGCGCCGCACCACCTACGGGCGCGACGACTGGTTCGCCTCCTTCAGCAACTACGGCGCCGCGGTGAGCATCGCGGCGCCCGGGGTGAACATCCACTCGACCTACCCGGGCGGCACCTACGCCACCATGTCGGGCACCAGCATGGCCAGCCCGCACGTGGCCGGCGCCGCGGCGCTCTACATCGCCGGGCAGCTTGCCCTGGCCGCTCCCGGTGCGGAGGCGCCGGACCTCACCCGGAGGATTGACCCGGCGCAGGTGAGGTCGGCGCTGCGGGACAGGGGGTTCGATCCCGCCCTCGCCGATGGCTACCAGGGCGATAGCGACGGCATCCCCGATCCACTCCTCAACGCCGGGGGCCTATGAGCGCGAAGACGCCGACGGGCCGGGGCAGACGTCCCCGGCCTGAGAGGGGGGATCGTCACCCCGACCGGCAGGGACGGGAGGCCCTCTCGCGAAGCGCGGGAGGGCCTCCCGAAAGCGCCTCGGGCTACTCCTGGGTGTGGTAATCTAGCTCGGAGTCGCTGTCGTCCCACAGGAACGGCCGGAGCGGTCCTTGCGCCTGGGTGCGCCCCTCGGCGCCCACGGCCGGGAGGTGCTGCCCGCGCCCGGGCTGCTTCACCTCGGCCAGGGTCGCCGCCAACCCATCAAGGGGAAGCCACAGCTCCGGGTGGTCGAAGGGGGATCGCTCCCACCGCACGTCATCGTCGGTGAGGGTGAGCAAGAACGCCACCAGGGCGTTCTGGTCATCCGAGCTCAGGATCGGCCCGTCCGGATGCGATGTCCTGATGACCCCGATATCGGGGTCCAGGTCGTTAATGTTGGCATCCGGGTAGTTGCCGCCGCGGACGTAGAACTGCACCACCTGGCGCAGGGTGCGCGCCGAGCCATTGTGGAAGTAAGGCCCGGTGAGCGCGATGTTGCGCAGGCCCGGCGTCTTGTGGGCGCCCCTGGTGGCCGTGCGGTTGCCCTCCAGTTCGCCCGGCAATTCGGGAATGAACGGCAGCAGCCGCGCCGGGAGCGATCCCGGGTTTGTCGCCTTCACGACCGCCAGATCGGACCACGCCAACGGTATCGGGTTGGCGAACGGATGCCTTCCCCCGCGGCCGATATCCGCCAGGGTGCGGGTCTGGCTGATGTTGTAGAAGCCGTTGTCGTAGAAGGCCAGGTTGCCGTCGCCCATGGTCATCAACTCGACGCGGTGGTCGTTGTTGTCGCTCAGGTGCAGGGTGTTGCGCACCGAGGCGTTGGTGAACTCAGGGCCTCCGTGGCAGTTCTCGCACTTGCCCACTCCCTGGAAGATCTCCTTCCCTCGCTGTTCGGCGGCGTCGAGGGTCGCCTCGCCGCGCACGGCCTTGTCGAACTCCGTGTCGTCCGAGACCAGGGTGGCCTCATAGAGCTGGATCGCCATCCCCCAGAAGAAGGAGAAGTTGGCCTCCATCTGGGTGAACTCATTCTCGCCCGTGGGCCTCCCCGACTTGATCGTCACCGTGCCGTTGTCCAGTACGAACGTGCGCGGATCTTCGGCGGTGGGGGAGTGCGTGTCGGCGGTGCCGGGGATGATGACCACGGTCTTGTTCGAGTTCCACAGCTTGCCGGCGAACGCCTGCTTGATCAGGTCGGAGTAGGAGACGGCCAGCCCGTTGATGCCGCCGGCGCCGGGAGGCTTCCCGCCACCCGAGGGCTTCCCGCGGGTGCCGACCGCGCCGGCGGTCGTGGAGCGCGCGATGGGGCCGAGGACGCTGTCCGTGGGAGCTACGTACTGCAGGCCCAGCGGCGTCAGGCTCAGCATCTTCTTCCCCAGCTTGGCGAAGGTGCGGAGTGCCCACGACATCTCGAAGTCGCTCAGCGGCGGCCCGACGGCCTGAGACGCCAGGCTGCTGAACGGCAGGTCAATCGCCACCAGGGAGACGTTTCCCCCGGTGTTCACCAGGATGCGCGCGTCGGCGGAGGCGGGGCCGAAGGGGTTCACGCCGTTGAAGTAGAAGTTGGCCCGGCCATCCCAGAATTGGGCCGTGTTGCGGATCGCGTCAATCATCGTGGGGGTATTGCGCGGCTCCACGCGTCGCGCTCGGTCATCAGTCGGGTCCCCGACGTTGAACACGTCGTCCGGGAGGGGTGTTCCCTCGTCCACCGGGTTCCCCTTGACGATCCTCTGGAACAGCGTGCTCCGCACGCCTTGCGACGAGGTGACATCGTTGTGCTCCCTCTGGAAGGGGTTGTCCCCATCCACTTTCTGATCGGGGATCGTGGGGAGGTAGAAGGGGTAGTCCGCCGCGATCACCGTGCCGTTGGGGTGCGAGCGGGGTGGGTTCGGCGGGTCCTGCCCGACGTTGAAGACCGGCGGCTGTGCCCCGGCGGTCTGGTCCAACAGTCCGGGGCTGACCGCGTTCCCGGTCCGGTGGTCGGAGCCGGCCTCGGCGTGGCAGGTGGCGCAGGCCTGAACGCCGTCGCTGCCCACCTGCATGTCCCAGAAGAGCGCCTTGCCCAACTGAATGGCTGCCTGCCGGTTCACCACGAACTCCGACAGGTTGGCAGGCTCCGGGATCGGCACATCGCTGATCCTGATCGCGTCGATCGCGTTGCTCGGCTCCTCCGCCGTATTGGCCAACTGGGGCGCCAGCACCGCAACCGCCAGGCCAACGATCCAGCAGAGCGCGCTCACCCACGCGCGGCGGGCCACGAGCCGTCTCTCACTCCGCATACCCTCCCTCCTTTCCCGACAGGCGTCTCGCCTGTGGCGGTGCGCGCCCGGTCGTGCGCACGCCAAAGAGGGCGGCAAAGCGCGACGTCGTGCGGGACCGGCGGGCGACCGTCTTGTATCGCACCTCTATCGCATGTTTGCGCGCGCGGGGTTTTCGAGCAGCGCGGCGCCGGGTCGGCGGCCGGGTGTCCACAGCCCAAGCGCAAGGTCAAGATACAGACGTACCATACCCACCTGGAGGGAAAGCCAAACGCGCACCGGGTAGACCAGGGAACGGTGAAGCGGTCACCAAGCGCAGAGTGGCACGTCACTCGAGGCGGCTTCGTGCTCAGGGAGGCATCCGGGATACCTGGCGGCCAGCCGCTTGCGCGGATGGAGACGGTGGTCTCGGCCCGGCGAGGGCGTCTGCTTCAGAGGAACTGCGAAAGAAAGCGGGCGCCGACCACGAACCCCTCCTCACAGCCGAGGGCGCTGTCCTCGTGCTCGATGGAGAGGACGCCGCGATAGCCGGCCGCGCGCAGGGCGCCGATGGTTTCGCCCCAGTGGATGCGTCCGTGGCCGGGGATGACGTAGCGCCACCAGCCGCTGCCCAGGCAGCCGATCCGCCGCAGGCGGCGCTCGTTGATTGCCACGTCCTTGGCGTGCGTGTGGAAGATGCGGTCGCGGAACTCCTCGATGGCCGCCAGGTGGTCAATCCCCTGCCAGACGAGGTGGGAGGGATCGAAATTGAGGCCGACGTGCGCGTCGGGGAGCACTTCGAAGGCGCGCCGCCAGTGCTCCAGGTTCTGGAGGATGGTGGCGTGGTAGTTCTCGAAGGCGATGCGGATCCCCTTCTCACCGGCGTGGTCCACGGCCGGGCGCAGCGCCAGGGGGAATTCCTCCTCGATGGTCCGCATCCTGTCTTGCCCGGGCAGGGGATTCCCGGCCAGGGTGCAGACCACCGGCACCTCGAGAGCGGCCGCCGCGTCAATGGTGCGGATCAGGTGCTCGAGGACGGCCCGGCGCTGCTCCGGGACCGGGTCGAGCGGATTCGCGTAGTAGGCCAGGGAGGAGATGCCGAGGCCGACGCACTCGAGGCACTGCCCCACCGCCTCGGCGGCCTGGCCGCTGAAGCAGGATGGATCAACCTGGGCGCTGCCGGGCCCGGCGGCGATCTCCAGGGCATCGAAGCCCGCGTCGCACGCGAAGGCCGCCACTTCCGCCAGCGACCGCTGGCCGAAGGGCACGGTCAGTAGACCGAGTTCCATCGCTCCAGATACTCCTGGCGCGCGACACGCACGGTCCCCGGTACGCTCGCGCGCTACCCGCACTCAAGAGAGAAGACGGCCGACGGCCAGAGTGCGCATCAGCTCGGCGGCTGCCCGCTCCACCAGAATGGCGCCCCGCGCCATCGCCTCATCGGCCGACATCGGCTCGTGGAGGATGCTCACCAGCGCATGAATCCCGTGTTGGTGAACGATGCCGGCATCCTCCGAGTAAGATCCCACCAGTCCGATCACCGGCACGCCGCACTCCGCGGCGGCGCGCGCGACGCCCGCCGGCGTCTTTCCGAACGCGGTCTGGCCGTCGGTGCGCCCTTCGCCGGTGATCACCAGGCTGGCGCCGCGCAGCCGCTCACGCAGGCGCACGGCGTCCATCACGATCTCCACGCCGCGGCGGAGCGTGGCGCCGGTGAACGCGAGGAGCCCGGCGCCCAGGCCGCCGGCCGCGCCCGCGCCCGGCGCTCCCGCCACATCCTTGCCCAGATCGCGACGGAGCACTGCCGCGTAGTGCGCCAGATGGGCGTCCAGGCGACGCACCATCTCCGGCGAGGCCCCCTTCTGCGGGCCGTAGATGGCGGCTGCCCCGCGCGGCCCGGTCAGCGGGTTGTCCACGTCGCACGCCACGACGATCTCGACTCCGGCCAGGCGCGGGTCCAGGCCGCTGACATCCACGGAGGCCAGGTCACCGAGGGCGCCGCCCCCGGGGCCGATCGGTCGTCCTCGGGCATCGAGGAGGCGGGCGCCGAGGGCCTGAGCCATCCCCGCGCCGCCGTCGTTGGTGGCGCTCCCGCCGATGCCGATGATTAGCCGCCGGCAGCCTTGCTCCAGCGCCGCGCGCATCAGCTCGCCCGTGCCGCGGGTGGTGGTGATGAGCGGGTTGCGCCGCTCCGAGGGCACCAGCGTCAGGCCGGATGCCGCCGCCATCTCGATGACGGCGGTCTCGCGGTCGCCCAACAGTCCGTAGCGCGCCTGCACCGGCTCACCCAGGGGGCCGGTCACCGCCAGGGCGAGCAGGCGCCCCCCGGTGGCATCCACCAGCGACTGCACGGTGCCCTCGCCGCCGTCGGCCATCGGCACCGAGTCGACCACGATCGTGGGGTCCACGCTCCCGATCCCGCGCCGAATGGCGTCACACACCTCCAGCGCCGTCAGGCTCCCCTTGAACGAGTCCGGCGCGGCCACGATTCGCATCTTCTGCGGCATCCCTCACGCGGCATCCGATGATACGATAGCACAAAGAGGGGACGAGTGTCAATGCGAGGACGGCGCGCGGACGGGGGCCCGCCCCGTCGATTCGCCGATTCCTGGCGTTGACAAGCTGCGCCCGCTGTGCTATACTCCTCTAAATATGGCTATGTGGTGGCCCGAGCCTGCGGACCAGCCGTTCGGAACAACCGCCACACCCATGAAATCAGTGCGATTACTGTTACCGGGAGGGACTGAGCATCGACAGAGACAGAGACCATGGTCTGCGCGTGAACCATCGAATCCGCGCTCGTGAAGTACGGCTGGTTGACGACGAGGGAGAGCAGAGGGGGATCGTCTCCCTGCGCCAGGCGTTGGAACTGGCCCGTGAGAAGGGGATGGATCTGATCGAGGTCGCCCCGCACGCCGCCCCGCCGGTGTGCAAGATCATGGATTACGGGCGCTACAAGTACGAGCAGAGCAAGAAGGACCGTGAGGCGCACCGGAAGTCCCGCGCTACCGAACTGAAGACGATTCGGCTGGAGCCGCAGATCGACGACCACGATCTGAGCTTCAAGCTGAAGAACGCCATGAAGTTCCTGGGCGAGGGCGACAAGGTGAAGATCAGCGTGATGTTCCGCGGGCGGTCCATCACCCATCCTGAGTTCGGCAAGCGGCTGATGGAGAGGATCGTTCAACTGACCTCCGATGTCGCCAGTGTCGAGAGGCAGCCTGCCTTCGAGGGTCGGATGATGACGATGATCCTCAGTCCGAAGTGACGGCCGCGCCACGGCCGATGCCGAGAGATGCTCCGGGCTGCTCCGCCGGCCGGCGCGCCATGCCGGCAGCCAGTCGGCGGAGCGGTTCGTGTTTTGTGAGGGGAGAGGCGTTGATGCCGAAGATGAAGACCCGGAAGTCGGTCGCCAAGCGATTTGGGGTGACCGGCTCAGGGAAGATCGTGCGCCGCCACGCGTTCAAGGGGCACCTGATGCTCAGGAAATCGCCCGGCCAATCCCGCCGACTCGCCGGCGAGGAGCAAGTGACCGGCGACTACGCGCGGGAGATCCGGCGCAACCTGCCGTACGCTTTCTGATCCGTACTCCCGGGAGGTTACCATGGCACGAGTGAAGCGCGGGATGATGACCCGCAAACGCCATAATGCGGTCTTGAAGCTGGCGAAGGGGTACCGGGGCGCACGGCACCGGTTGTTCCGACAGGCCCACGAAGCGGTGATGCACGCCGGCCAGTACGCCTATCGCGACCGGCGGCAGCGCAAGCGCGACTTCCGCCGCCTCTGGATCACCCGTATCAGCGCGGCCAGCCGCCTGAACGGCCTCCCCTACAACCGCCTGATCGAGGGCCTGAACAAGGCCGGTGTCGCCATCGACCGCAAGATGCTGGCCGACATGGCCGTTAGGGACGGCGACGGCTTCGCCCGGGTGGTGAGCCTGGCCCGACAGCACGCCACGCTGCCGGCGGCGTGAGTTTCGGAGTCTAGAGTTCAACGTTCAACGTTCAACGTTGAACGTTGAACGTTGAACTCGGAGCGCGGAACTCCCAACTGATGTCTCCCGTCCCCACGCTCCCGGAACTGGCCGAGGACTTCGTGAGCCAGCTCACAGTCGAGCGCGGGCTTTCGCCGCACACTTGCGCCGCCTATCGGCGCGACCTGGAGCAGTTCTGCGGGTTTCTGGGGCCGGAGCGGCACGACGCCCCGGGGACCCTCGGCGATGCCGACATCCACCGCTTTCTCCGCCACCTGAGGCGACAGGGGCTGACGCCGGCCAGCATCGGGCGGAAGCTGGCGGCGCTGCGCACCTTCGGCAAGTTCCTCTGCCGCGAAGGCTACCTCACCACCAACCCGGCGGCGACGGTGGATGCCCCCCGCACCGACCGGCGCGTCCCCGGCGTCCTCACCCGCGAGGAAGTGGATGCCCTGCTCCAGGCGCCCGACTCCCGCGATCCCAACGGGATCCGCGACCGCGCCATGCTCGAAACCCTCTACTGCTCCGGGATGCGCATCTCCGAGATCCTTGCGGCGCGCCTTGAGGATCTGGACCTGGAGGGCGGGTGGCTCCGCTGCTTCGGCAAAGGGGGCAAGGAGCGCCCCGTCACCATCGGCCGCCACGCCACCGAGTGGCTGCGGCGCTACCTGGAGCACGTCCGCCCGCAGTGGGATGGAGCCGGCGCCCCCGAGCTCTTCCTCACCGACCGGGGCCGGCCCTTCAGCCGCTCCGGCTTCTGGCGGGTGGTCAAGAAGCACGCCGGCGCCGCCGGCATCGTGAAGAACATCACGCCCCATACTCTCCGCCATACCTTCGCCACCCACCTCCTCGACGGCGGCGCCGACCTGCGCACCATCCAGGAGATGCTCGGCCACGCCCAGATCGCCACCACCCAGATCTACACCCACGTCTCCACCGGCCGCCTGCACGAGGCATACAAGAAGGCGCACCCCCGGGCTTGAGGGGTGGGGGGCAGCCACGTCAAGCAGATGCTGAAGACCCCCTTGACAAGCGCGCGATGCCCTGCTACAATGTGCCCTAATCGAATAGGCTAATGCTTTATGGATGAGGGAATGGTGGGATGGCGGGCAGCGGACGACTGACGATGCGGGACGTGGCGCGGGAGGCGCAGGTGTCGGTATTCACGGTCTCGGTGGTGCTGAACGGAAAGGGGGAGGCACACCGCATCGGTCCGGCCACGCGCGAGCGGGTGCTGGAGACGGCCCGGCGGCTGAAGTACCGGCACAACCTGCACGCGCGCCACCTTCGCACGGGGAAGAGCGAGACGGTGGGGGTGCTCGCGTGGGCCCTGGGGCAGGGCGTCAGCCTCACGAAGCTGCACGCGCTGGAGGCGGCCATCCGCGAGCGGGGCTACCGCACGCTCCTGCGCTACCGGCATCCGGCTGAGCTGAACGGCGTGCAGCTCGGGTTCGCTCAGGAGTTCGCCAGCGGCGCGGTCGAGGGAGTTCTCGTCCTCAACTCCGGCCTCGACTACCCCGGGCCATTGGGCGAGCTGATCGAGACGGGGATCCCGGTCGTCAGCCTGGAGCCGCTGGAGGGCGTGCCCGCCGACGTGGTCACGGTGGATCGGATGGCGGGCGCCTACCTGCTCACCAAGCACCTCCTGGAACTGGGGCACCGGCGCATCTGCCTCTTGGGCGGTCGTCCCGCGGCTCCCCAGTCGGCCGAACGCCATCTGGGCTACCGGCAGGCCCTGGCGGAGCACGGTTGTCCCGGCGAGGAACCGATCTTTGTTCGCCCCTCGACCGGTGACGACGAGGGGTACTGCGTCTGCGCCTATGAGGCCGCCCGGGAACTGCTGACGCGCCGGCCGCCACCCACGGCCGTCTTCTGCAGCAACGACCGGTACGCCTTCGGGGTGATGAGAGCGCTGGCGGAGGCGGGCGTCCGGATTCCCGAGGAGATGGCGGTCGTCGGGTTTGACGACATCGAGATGGCCGCGTTCGCCCCCGTTCCCCTCACCACGGTGGCGCAGCCGGTGAGGGAGCAGGCGGCACAGGCGGTGGCGCTCCTTTTCGAGCGGATCGAGCGCCCGGACGAGGACCGGCCCCCGCAGGTGGTCCGCCTGAAGCCGCGCCTGGTGGTGCGCGCGTCCTGCGGCGCGGCACTCGCGGGGCGGGGAAGGAGGAACGAAAACTGGGAGGTTCCGTGTGTTCGTCCTGAAGGATGGCTACCGTCGATGACAGAAGGAGGATTCCGATGAACCGAAAGGATCGCAGATCGAATGGTTTCACTCTGATCGAGTTGCTCGTCGTCATAGCGATCATCGCTATTCTGGCGGCGATACTTTTCCCGGTCTTCTCCCGCGCACGGGAGAACGCGCGCAAGACGTCCTGCATGAACAACATGAAGCAGCTCGGGATGGGCTGCATCATGTACATGCAGGACTACGACGGCTGCTACGTTCCATCCCGCATGTTCTACAACATGCAGGATCTGGTCAACCAAGGATACTGGTTCGACGATCTGGTGCAGCCCTACGTCAAGAACCAGTCCTTCCTCAAGTGCCCATCCGGGTATGCGCGGACGACGGACGCGGCCACGCCGACCAGAACGGACAACGGCGGGAAGCCGTTCAGCTACTGCATGAACACCCTGTATAGCTGGGTCATGTACCCCCAGTACAGGCCTAAGACCGGGTTCTTCCCCCACTACCAACCCTACTCTCAGCCGCCGGTCTCAGACACCATGGTAGAGGATCCATCGGGCACCATCTTCATCGTCGAGATCGCGGCGCCCGACCAGAACATCTATCCGTCGCTCAATGTCTGGCAGGACAACCACATCTGGGGTGACCCGAAGGCAAGCAGGTCCCGCGATCGGCGCCGGGTGGGATCCAAGCACCTCAACGGCGTCAACGCGGTCTACGCGGACGGGCACGTGAAGTTCCTCGTGCTGCACACCAGCAAGCCGGAGATGTGGACCATTCAGGCCGACTGATCCCGGATCGGGCCAAGGATGCAGCCCGCGTCGGGGCCGCTATCGGCAGGGCACTACGCATGAGCCGGCGTGATGGGCCTTCTCGTCGCTCTTGAGTCCCCCGCCGGGGACAGGGGATCATCCGGCGACGGGAAGGCCCTTCATGGCTTGGACGTAGGCGCCAATCATCGGGTTCTCCTACTGTGGCGGCGCCGCCCCGTTCTAAGCCGCCCCTCCCAAGAGCTCCGCGAGCGGCGCACGTAGCTCCGCCGGCACCACCAGCGCCAGTCCTCGAGGAACGATGCTCGGGGCGCGCCCGACGAACACGAGGCCCCGGTCGCGCAGGCGCCCCAGCACCGATTTGGGCTTCTGCTCGCGCACCCAGAAGCTGTCTTCGCGATCGTCGCCGTACTTTCGTGCGAATGCCTGCCGGGGGTTGATGCCGCCTCCAGAGCGTTGACCACTCACAGTTCCCGCCGGTGCTCGGGAGGTCCTGCCCCGCTGATCGGTCCCGTGCCGTACCCCCCGGGGGCCAATGCCGCTTCCGGCTCGGTGCGGGGGAACCCGCGCGCCCGCAGGATCTCGGCGGCGGCCGCGGTCTGGCGCCGGGGGACCTGGATGCGCATGGCGGGGCGGCCTCTGCCTATCTTGGTGGCGGCGTCACAACTCATCACACCTGTTCTTTTCCGATCCTGGCTCTTGACGTATTAAGGTAGATTCTGTTATACTATACCTGTCTGCCCGGTTCCGGCCCGTTTGCGCGGGCGCTCCGGCAATCTCGGGAGTTCCCCTGTTGGTCGAGGGTGTGGCCCGTTTGCGCGGGCGCTCCGGCAATCTCGGGAGTTCCCCTGTTGGTTGGGGGTGCCGCGAGGTCTGGAGGCGCCGATCCGAAGGATGGGCGTGGGCCGCTTGCCGGAGCGATGCGGCATCGGCCGGCGCAATGGCTTACCCTCGGAGCCGCTGTCTCCATGTTTCCATGTTTCAATGTTTCCACAGCCCAGGGAGGTGGCATGAGCCAGATCGCGAGAGAGGTCGTTCCCATCAGCATCGAGGAGGAGATGAAGAAGTCGTTCCTCGTCTACTCGATGAGCGCCATCAAGCAGCGCGCCATCCCCGACGTCCGAGACGGCCTCAAACCGGTGCACCGCCGCATCCTCTGGTCGATGCACAACAACAACATGGGTCCCACCGGCCCCTGGTTCAAGTCGGCGCGCGTGGTCGGCGATGTGATGGGAAGCTACCACCCGCACGGCGACGTGGCGATCTACGACACCATCGTCGGCATGGTGCAGGAGTTCAAGTCGCGCCACCCGCTCATCGCCGGGCACGGCAACTTCGGGAGCGTGGATGACGACCCGCCGGCGGCGATGCGCTACACCGAGGTGCGGATGGCGCCCCTCGCCCAGGAGATGGTCGCCGACATCGCTCGCGATACCGTGGACATGGTGCCCAACTACGACGAGAAGGAGGATGAGCCGGTCGTCCTTCCCGCGCGCGTTCCGCACCTGCTGATGAACGGGAGCATGGGCATCGCGGTGGTCTACACCACCAACGTCCCGCCCCACAATCTGCGCGAGCTGTGCGACGGCATCCTTCTCTACCTGGATAACCCCGAGCTCAGCGTGGATGAGCTGATGACGGCCATTCCCGGGCCGGACTTCCCGACGGCCGGGCTCATCCTCGGCACCCGGGGGATCCGTCAGGCCTACGAAACCGGCCGCGGCTGCGTCGTCATGCAGGCCAAGACCACCATCGAGCCGGTGGAAGGGGGCAGGACGGCGATCGTTGTCACCGAGATCCCCTACCAGGTGAGCAAGAAGCGCCTCATCGAGCAGATCGCCGACCTGGTGAAGGAGAAGAAGGTCACCGAGATCAGCGCGATCCATGATTACTCCGACCAGCACGGCATGCGCATCGTCATCGAGCTGAAGCGCGACAGCCAGCCGAAGAAGGTGCTCAACTACCTGCTGAAGCACACCCAGCTCCGCACCAACTTCCACGTGCTGATGCTCGCCCTGGTAGACGAGCAGCCGCGCGTGCTGACGCTGCGCGACGTGATCTACCACTTCGTGGAGCACCGCAAGGAGGTCATCACCCGCCGCAGCAGCTACGAGCTGCGCCAGCTCAAGGACCGCGCCCACATCCTCGAAGGCTTCCGCATCGCCCTCCTCAACCTCGACCCGGTGATCCAGACGATCAAGGAATCGCCCGATCCTCACACCGCCCGCCTGCGCCTGGTGGAGCGCTTCGGCCTCTCCCACCCGCAGGCCGAGGCGATCCTGCAGATGCAGCTCCAGCGCCTCACCGGCCTCGAGCAGCGCAAGGTCGAGGACGAATACCGCCAGGTCGTGAAGCGCATCGCCTACCTGGAGGACATCCTGGCCGATCCCACCAAGGTCGTCGGCCTGATCCGCGACGACCTGAAGGAGATCCGCGACAAGTACGGCAACGACCGCCGCACCCGCATCGTGCCGACCGAAGCGCGAGAGATCGGCGAGGAAGACATCATCGCTGAGGAAGAGACCATCGTCACCATCACGC
>JACQGM010000435.1 GCA_016199585.1 Armatimonadota bacterium | reverse complement strand
CTCCGGGCAGTCTCCGGGATGCTCCCGGTAGTTGAGGGCACTACGAGATCCAGGGCGGTGGGGTAATGAAAAGGCCCTAACCGCGCCCGGGCGGCAGTTGACGCCAGGGGCGCATTCCTGGTAAGATGGGAGTGGTGGAGTCGGAGGGACATGAAATGAACGCTTCGTCTACCCGTCGTTCGCATTCGCGTGCTCTGCTGTCCCTGGCACTGCTCACGGCTCTGTCTCTGGCAGCGGCATCCCTGGCGCCGCCGGCAGTCGCCGGTGGCCTGAAGGACTTCTTCAAGAAGGACAAGGGATCCTCCAGCAGCGACGGCAAGTCCTCGTCCTCTTCGTCCGACCGCGACCGCGCGTCCGACCGCGACTCGGATGGCGGCGGCCTGGTGGACCTCTTCAAGAAGCGGCCCGAGCGGCGCGACCCCGCGCCGTCCGATACGCCGGCCGCGCGCCCGGCCCCGCGCGCCGAGTTCCGGCCGCGCCCCGACCGCGAGCGCCGCGGCGGCCTGCTGGACATCTTCCGCAAGGGGAGCCCGAGCGCGCCTGCGCCGCGCCCCGGGCCGGTCCCCGGCTACGGTACCACGCGCCCGCCTTACAAGTCGGACGGCTCCGGCGGGCTGGTAGACATCTTCCGGAAGCCGGGCCGGCCACCCTCCCGCCCGGTGGTGGTGACGGTGCCCCAGGTGGTGATCCACCACTACCACGACCCGTGGTACTACCCGTACGACCGGGTCTTCTTCACCCACTACTGCCCGTGGGTGGTGCGCGAGCGCGAGGTGTGGTTCAACACGGACCCGTACGTCTACGACGGCCCGTCGTTCTACAGCTACGAGCGGAGCGCCCGCCAGGCGCTGGAGGACATCGAGCGCGGCTGGCAGCACGGGGATTACGCCGAGATCGCCCGCTACGTGGACCCGGACGGCACGATCCGGATGTACCACGACGGCGATTACAGCCACTCGATGAGCGCCCGCGAGTTCCGGGCACTCACCTACCAGTCGTTCGAGGACATCCAGACGCTCCGCTTCCGGTTCTACCGCCCGGTCATTCGCTCTCGCGAGGTGCGCGCCGACGCGGAGCACCTCTTCATCGGGCCGGACGGCGAAGAGCGCCGCGTGGAGTTGACCTACACGCTCCAGCGCCCGCGCGACCGCTGGTACATCCGCGCCATTGACATGCGCGAGCAGCGGCGGGTGGCCTCCTACGCGCCGCCCGCCGCGGAGGTCCCCGCCTTCTCCTGGATAAGCTACCAGGCGGAGGTAGTGCCGGCCGCCGAGCCCGTGCTCGCTCTGGCGCCGCTCGGCGCCGATGCCCGCTCGCTCACCGAGCCGGAGCCGAGCCGGCCGCGGCTGGCGCTGGCCCCGCCGGAGCTGGCGGTGGCGACTTCGGACGCGCCCGTCTTCGTGGTCGCGGCGGCCGCAGGACCGGCGAAGACGATGGCGCCCGCAGTGATCCGGGCGAAGCCGTGGCGCGTGGTCTGCACCAGCACCCCGATTGCAGTGGCCGCGCTGCAGTCGGCGAAGACGCCGATCAGCGCCGCCAAGCTCGCCTACCAGCGGCCCCCGGCGGAGGCGAACTACGAGATCCGGCTCTCGATGGAGAAGGACGCGCTCTCCTGGCAGGTTTTTCACCGGGGAGAGACGCGCGTGGTGGACTCCGGCACGGTAGCTCTCCCCGCCGACCGGGCGAAGGCGGCGCAGAAGGGCGAGGTGTGCGTCGTCGTGGACCGGCTGAGCACCCCGGCCGCCGCCGGATCGCTGCCGCTCTTTGAACGAAAGCCGTGGGACCTGAGAGTCGGGCTGACGGTCTCGCCCAAGGCGACGCCGAAGCCGAAGCCGGTGCGCTCCGAGATCGTGATCCGGCCGCCGGCGGAATGAGCGTGCCTGACACGGGCGATGGACACGACTCAGGTGCGCCGCGGAGTCCGGCGCGGCGCCGCTTCTTCGCCGCCGCCATGGCGGCCGCCATGGCGGCGGTGCCCGCCGATGCCCTCTGGCTGGAGCCGATCTGGCCGCAAGTGACGCTGCACACCGTTCCCCTCCCCGGCCTCCCATCCTCCTGCGACGGGCTGACGCTGCTACAGCTCTCCGACTTCCACCTCGGGCCGACCGTGTCGGAAGAGGAGATCGCCCGCGCCGTGCGCCTCGCCAACCGCATCCAGCCGGATGTGGTGGTCCTCACCGGCGACTACGTTCACCCTCCGGCCCGCGCCGGGGCGCTGGCGGCGATCCTCGGGCGCTTGCGCTCGCGCCTGGGCGTGTTCGCCGTGCCGGGCAACCACGACCACTGGGAAGGCGTGGCGCCGATCCTGCGCGCCCTGCGCGGCGTCGGCATCCGCGAGATGACGAACACCAACGTGCTCCTGGCGCCCGGCCTGCGCCTTGCCGGGATAGACGACATCTGGTGCGAGAAGGACGACCTCGCGCGGGCGCACCGGGGATGCCGGGCCGGAGAGGCGCTGGTGCTCCTCAGCCACTCGCCGCTGGCGCTCCCCCTCGCCGCCCGCGCCGGCGTGGCCGCCCTCTGCCTGGCAGGCCATACACACGGCGGCCAGATTCGGATGCCCTTCGTGCGCCCGACGTGGATTCCGGGCCTGCGCGGCCGGCCCTACGTGGCCGGGTGGTACGCGGAGGGCCGCTCCCGGATGTACGTCAACCGCGGCATCGGTACCATCGGCCTGCGCCTCCGCTTCCGCTGCCGGCCGGAGATCGCCCTCTTCACCCTCCGCTCTCTGTAGAGAGGAAACGCCGACCGCGCGGCACGGAACGTGGTTTGGGCGACCGGTCGCGGGGTATGGGATCCATCGGCTATCGGCCGGACGAGAAGGTTGCACCGGCCGGGCAGGGCGACGGAACCGGCGTCTGCGGTGACGTCCGCCGAATGTCATCGCAGAGCCGGGCTTTGAGAGGAGGCAACTCCAATGGCGAAGCGCAAACAAGGCGACATGAGCGTGCGCGAGGCCGGCCGCAAGGGCGGCGAGACGACCTCGGAGCGCTACGGCCACGAGTTCTACGAGGAGATCGGCCACCTGGGCGGTGAGAAGGGTGGCGAGAAGGGCGGCGAAGCCCGCAAGAAGGAGCTCGGCCACGAGGGCTACGAGGAGCTCGGGCACAAGGGCGGGCAGCGCGTCCGCGAGCTGATCGAGAAGGGCAAGGAGGCCGAGGAGCGCAAGTAGCCTCGGCACTGGATACTCCGCACTCGGCAGGCCGGGGGGCTTCAACCGCCCCCGGCCTTCCCGACGTGGCGGATCGGGGCATCGTCGCCCTCCGCCTACGGCGACTCAATTCGTCGGTTCCTCTCCGAAGGGCTTCCATAGCTCAGACAGACTGATCTTCCGATACCCTGCCGCGCCGGCCATCGTCGCCGCCGGATCCCGTCGCGCTGCAAGGTGCCGGTAGTGAGGCAGTGCCTGGTTCCTCAGGAGCTGCAGCGCCTCGATCCGGGCTCGGGTCTTGCGCTCGGCCTCCGGCAAGGCGAGGATCTTGCCGGAGGCCTGTGAAGCCCGATACAACTTCACCCAGGCAAGCATGGTCTGCAATCGCTGCCTGACCTCCACGACGCGGGATAGGTACGGCTCGTCTCGGGCCGCTGCCACTGCCTGATCCAGGTGGTCCGAAAGCTGTCGCACCCGAGGATCATCGAGATGGTGGACCAGAGGCCGGAAATCCCGGAAAGCGGAGCAATCTGGATACCCAAAGGGGATTTCTCCCAGCTCCTCAAAGAAGGCAGCCATCTGGTTCCCTGCCGGGCCGTAGTACCTGTCCAGGAAATCCTGCCTCAGCCCATCAGCGTCGAGGTCAACATCCCAGAGCACCCGGCCGGTGAAGTACAGATTGCTGGGAGCGGCCATCGAGGTATCCCAGTTGGTCACCGATCCCATGATGCGGAGCTTGCGGTAGATCTGAAAGTCCCTCTGGATCTGGGTGTGGCCGGGGCAGGAGCCGGTGGCGCCCAGGTCCCAGTCGAATCGCCCCGTAAGTTCGTTCCACAGGTAGACGCGCCCGCGACAGCGCTCCTGCCACCGGCGATGGAGCGCCAGCACTCCCTGGTTCCTGGCGCAAGCTTCCGCGTCAATATCGTGAGCCAATTGCAGAAGTCGGCAGCGCCGGGCTGACAATGCCACGGCGCCGGCCGTTTCACCGAAACGCGGGCATCCAGAAGGCGTCTGATGCTCCTTGCGTTCGTTCTGGCGCACGG
>JACQGM010000434.1 GCA_016199585.1 Armatimonadota bacterium | reverse complement strand
GGAGCACCCGGTTTCATACCGGGTGGCACCGCGGGAACGCTTATGTTAACGCCTATGCGGGGGAAGGGGGAAGGCGGGGTCGGGAGATGGGGGAGCGGCCTCGGAGACACGAGGAGGGGGCGCACGAGCGCGGATGGATCGCCGTCCGGCGGCATCGCCCGCCGAACAGCCCGGGCACGCCGTCAGTGTGAGGATGCCCGGTCGCGCTTGCGCGCCCCCTCGATATCGGGCTGCGTCATGGTTGTTCCTTCTTCAGAAGTCCGTCCGCATCAGGGCAGCGCGCCGGCCAGCGTGCCCCGCTTCACCGCGTGCGCCGAGCCGCGGCGCATGTCGGGCCGGCGCCGGTTCGTCGTCCGGGCGATGATCGTCTCCAGGTAGCCGATCGTGCCGGTCATGGCGCAGCTCGTGCAGGAGAACCACTCCACGGGCGGCGTCTTGAAACGCTTGCGGCGGATGCCCGCCGGGAACTTGCCGCTGTACGACTCCGACGCGGCGTCGCCCTCCTCGGTCACCCACCAATCCTCCTTCGGATCGTGAATGACGATCCGGCCTTCATGGCACCACGGGCACGGGGTGCCGCTCGCACCGGATGGTGTAGCCATCTTCCGTCCCTCCCTCTCCCCATGAACGATCCATGTGGGTGGGTTATACCCCTTTAGACGATAACTCATGCCAGAAAGGGCATGAGGAACGCCCGCTTTTCGCGTTAAGGGATCATAAGCCCTTCGGAGGCCGCCCGCCCGTATCTCGCGAGCAGGCGTCCCCTCTACCCTATTGGTCGTTCGAGGGGGCTGCAATGTTCAGAGGTGCAGGAAGCGTGCCGGAAGAGGAGCGATGGAGGGGATGATCGGGCATCCGCCCGGTCATCCCCTCATTCCCCGAGCACCAGCGCCCGGATCTGCTCGACGCTCCAGCCGGAGAGCCCGAGGCGCTCCACGGTGCGGCCTTCGCGCCAGTAGTCGGTATCGTGCAGGAGGGAGGCGAGGTGGATGATGGCGCGCACGGCGGGCGTCGGCACGCCCACGCGCTCGCCGAGAGAGGCGATCGGCACCAGGGTCATCGGCACGTCTTCCGTGATGAAGGGGTGGTTCGTGGTGAGCGGCGACTTGATCCCCTGGTAGCCGCGGTTGCTCTTCATCGCCTCGTAGAGGTTCGAGCCGGTGGCGTCGTAGGCGACGGAGAGCCACTCGCGCGCGGAGATGGATCGGAAGCCCAGCCCGGCCGCGACGGCGACGCGCTCGCGGTCAACCGCTTCCAGGATGCGCGCCACGGAGGGGGTGACGCCCTCGACGTAGTACTCGAAGTCGCCGTGGGTGCTCTCGATGCGGCCGGCGTTGAGCACGGTGACCGCCGGGGCGAAGGCCGAGCCGACGTTGTCGAAGCTGGTGTTGATCACGTTCTCGCCGGCGACGAACTGCGGGTAGGCGGCGTTCAGCAGGCGCACGACCTCGGGCGTCCGCGAGGCGGGGATCGCGGCCACCGGGATGCCGTTCTTGATCCGCTGGATCCGCACCTGGGCCGGGTTGAGCATGCGGCTCTGGTAGATGAACGTCTGCGCCTCGGCGATCGTGACGTCGGCTTTCACCCCGGCTTCCCGCAGCACGCTGTGGAACTCGATGGCGCCGCAGGTGATGCCGGGATTGAGGACCACCACCTGGCCGTCGCGGAGATAAGGCGCGCACTGCTCGGCGATGGAGCGGTGGCCGTTGCGCTTCGTGGCCACCATCACCAGGGCGGCGCCTTCCAGGGCCTCGGCCAGATTGGTGGTGACCAACTCCGGCTCGGCCAGGCCGTACGGCGCGTCCTCGATGTCGCGGGTGATCAGCTCGATGCCGCCCAGGGCGAGGATCGGGCGCAGGCGGGCTTCGCTGCGGTTGAAGAGGCGCACCGGCAGCCCCATCAGCGCCAGGTGCGCCGCCATCGCCGATCCCCCGTGCCCGGCGCCGATGACGCAGATGCGCGGGAGAGACCGCGTTGTTCTCGGTTCCATCAGACACCCCCTTGATTGCAGATTGCAGATTGCAGATTGCCCAATGAACTACCGCCAAAGTGTTGACAGCCTGCCTGGACAGCGGATTGCCGACGGTCTGTCGCCGGTGATGGGCTGGCAGCTGCAGTTGGCGGCACACTGATGTGCTGGCTGGTGGTTCAGCGCCTGGCCGTATTCAGGCTGGCGACGAAGATCGCCACGAGTTCGTGAGCCTCCTTCGTGAGCGGCGCCAAGTCGCCGGGATCAACGATCTGCGTCTCAGACAGGATTTCGAGCCAGTAGAGTGACTCGTCCGCCTCCTCCAGGGCCACCCCCGGTTTGGCAGCGAAATCGGCCCTGGACCGCCCCCGGCACGCCGCACGGTAGTTCGCTCCCACACCAGTGCCGGACCGGAACAACTGATTCCCGATCAGGCGACCCTCATATGTGTTCGGCAGCCGCCTGCAGAGCTGAATCACGGCCTTGGCGAACTCCTTCGTGCGCCTTTTGAGTTCTTCCGGGTTCACTTGTGCGAGCCTTCGAATGGCGATAGCCGGCTATCCACGGACGAGTTCATCGGATCGACGCACGGCGCCGACTCTGGCAATCTGCACTCTGGTCTATAGCCGAGCGATTCCACGCTGCGCGCCAGCGCGCTGCGGCAATCTGCAATCTGCAATTTGCAATCACTCCTTCGGCACCGGCACCGAAAGCCGCGTGTACGGCTCGATGCGGACGGGGCCCAGCAGGCCCGAGGGCCGCGCCTCGCCCAGCAGGGCGTTCGCCGCCGTGTTCGTCACGCGCAGAGTGATCTGGTTCACGCCGGCGAAGAGGAGATCCGAAACATCCAGAGCATAGGGCGGCCAGAGGCAGGTGCCCGCCGGCTTGCCGTTCACCAACACCTGGACGAGGACCGCCGGATCCTCGCAGGCGAGCACCAGTTGGCAGCCGAAGTGGTCCGTGGAGAGAGTCACCATCTGAGAATACTCGAGCGCGCCAGAGTAGTGCGGGAACCCCCGGGCACACCAGTCCCCCGTCGTGATCTGCTCCGGGGTCCCCGGGTAGACCCGATAGCTCCCCTCTTCGTCCGTAAGCGCCGTGAACTCGCCCAGAAGGCGCGCCGGCTCCGGCACCAGGTCGCAGGTGATGCGCTGCCGGCTGTCCGGCTCGAGCGCGCGCGCCCCGGCGTGGGAGAGGCGGAGGGCGACGACGTTCTCTCCTTCCACGGCCACGTCGGCGACATCGGCCGTCAGGAAGCGCGGATCCAGGACGCCGGTCTGCAGCGGCACAACCTCATGCCCATTGACGAACACCGAGTAAGGCACGTCCAGCGGCTCCAGGAGGAGCGAGAGGCCGCGGGGCGCCGCGTCGAGGTGGAAGCGCGTCTGGAGCCACACCTCGTCGGGCAGCTCGCGCTCCAGGGGCTCCAGGTCGGGATCGCCGGTGATCGGACGGCGCCGGGGCAGCTCGGGCCAGTGCTCCTGGAAGGTGGAGAGGAGCGCAGGGTCCTGGCCGGATCGCGGCACGTGGAAGCGCCAGTCCTCGAGCACCAGGTAGTTGTCGCCGAGGACGCGCAGGTCCCAGACCTCGCCGAGCGCCACGGGCTCGACTAGCCCCTGGTCAATCCCCTCCGCCCACCGTCCGCCGCCTTCCCGGGCCAGTGAGCAATTCGGCGGCGTATCGAGGGGGCGGTCGTAGTCCCACGCCTCGCCCTCCACCAGGTAGTGCTCTTCCTGCTCGATGATGCGACGGACATGGAAGTTGGCGCGCTCCACCCGCACGCCATCACGGCCCGTGAAGACGATCACGCGCGACTGATGCGGCGCGAACCGCAGCGGCATGGTCACCTTCTCGCCCGCGCGAGCGTACTGCCACAGCCGCCGCACCTCGCCCGTCTCCGCGTCCCACTCCTCGGGATGGCCGAGGGCATAGAAGACGGCCTTCACGCGCCGGGGCGCATCGGCGGTGTTGGCGAGGAAGATGATCTTGCCGTCGGCGGTCTCCCGCTGGTGGCAGACGATGTCCCCGCAATCGAGGTCCACGTCAATGGCGGCGAGGGTGCGGAGGAGCGTCTTCATCAACAGGGCGCGCTGCTCCGGCAGCGGCACGGCGGAGGGCACATAGCGGGCCACCCGGCTGCCGTGGTCGCGGTTCACTTTGAGCGGGCGCATGGCGGCGCGGCCCATCGCGCGGGCGCTGCTCGCGCTGAAGTGCTCCACGCGCGTCGGGTCCATCGTCGTCAGCTCGAGCACTTCGGCGCGCAGCCAGGCGTCGTTCTCCTCACCCTCGCCCGTTTGGTAGGGGAGCAGGCCGCAGGAGAGCACGTTGCCGCCCGCCTCGAAGAACCCGCGGACTCGCTCCCAGGTGCGCCGGCGGCAGGTTGTCATCGAGGGGAGCAGGAGCAGCTCGTACCGCTCCGGGCCCAGGCAGAGGCGGCTCCGGTCAATCCGCGCTTCGGCCAGGCCCTCCTCGTCCACGAAATCGAAATCGAAGTGGAGCTGCGCCAGGAGGTCGCACAGCGCCTGGAGGTCCTTCTCGATGCGGGCGAGGAGAAGCCGATCCGGCGCGCCGAAGCCGGCGAGGGCGACTGCGGGACGCTCCTCCTCGGCGAGAGGAGGGCCGCCGGCAGCGAAGTGCGCCCGGGCGCTGCGCGAGGGGAAGAGCACCGCGATTCGAGCGGCGTGCTTCCCGCGCGTCAGGAGGAAGGAGAGCCGGGAGAGGTAGTCGGCGAAGTGCCGGTAGTGGGGCCAGAACGGCTCCTGCTCGAACTCCGAGGGGGGATCATCCCGCTTCCGCTTCCCATAGACGCTGTAGTAGACGGCGTGCGGCACGAAGAGGTTGATGCCGTTGGCGAGCTGCCAGTCGGCGCTGGCCTTGCGCTGCGCCAAAGTGGTGCCCCAGCCGCCCCCGCCGAAGGTCTCGGAGAACACCCGGTCGCGCCCGCTCTGGTGGGCGATGGAGGCCGCCAGTCGGTGGCGCACGCCTCCGGTCGCCGCCGTCCGGTTGCCGACCCCCGGGATGTCCAGGCAGCGGCAGGCGGCCGCGGCGTCGGCCCGGCGGGGCGCGCGGGGCGCGAGCGGCTCCTCGGCGAGGGGATGCCCCGTGGCGGCCAGCCGGTGGGCGGCGCACCACTCGCGGTCGAGCGCCAGGAAGTGGCGCGTGTAGAGCGCGGATAGGGTGGCGAAGTAATCACAGCGCACGCGCGCGGCACCCGGCACGCCCGCCGCCAGTGCCGGCAGGTGGTCCAGCAGGTCGTAGCCGCAGCGCTCCCGGCACGCCCCCGGGAGCAGAGACGACCAGGGGAGCGCCGCGCCGCCCGGGCGGTCCGATGCGCTCCGGGGTGCCGCGTCGCCCGTGAAGATGCCGGGGATCGTTCTGCCGAAGTGCCTTCCCACAGCCCGCGCGTAGCGCTCACGCGTGAGGCGCAGGAGGAGGGCGCTCGCATCCGGGTTCAGGGCGTCGGCGCCTTCGGCCTCGGCGACGGTGAAGAGGAGCACGCGCCACCGGCCGTCCCCGGGGTCGAACGCGATGCGGCCATCGCTTTCGGGGGTGAGGCGCCGGGACTCTCCGGCGGGCTCATCGCCGCTGCCGAGGGGGACGGCCCAGGCGGAGAGGAAGCCGATTTCCGATTTCTCATTCCGAATTGTTGAGGAAGGGGCCTCGGCGATGGGAAGGGTCAGGGGGGCTCCTTCGGCGAGGTGTTCGGCGATCTGGAGCGAGCGGGCGCGGAACTCGGGGTGGAGAGCGATGGTGGCGTCTGCGGAGGCGTCGGGCTCGTCGTGGAGCCAGAGCTGGAAGCCGCAGGCGACCGACTCCTCCACGGCGGCGCGCGCCAACCGGAGCCACTCCTCCGAGAGGAAGGGCGTCTGCAGGCCGTGCCGGGCGCAGACGAAGGCCCCGGCACACCCCTTCTCGCGCATCTCCCGAATCTGCCGGCGCACCTCATCCTCATCCAGGCGGGCGTTCCAGAACCAGAGCGGCACCGGCCCGTAGCCGGGGGGCGGCTGGCGGAACTCCGCGGGCACGGGCAGCTCCTCCGGGAGGGAGCGGATGCTTGCAGGAGCCCTGGCTATCATAGACTTGTCGATCATCATTCGGCTTCTCAAGGGGAGTCACCGCATATGAAATGCGGTGCTCCGGGCCGTTGGCCGGGCGTCCTCGCGGACGCAGACACGAATACATTCTATCAATATATTTAGAATATTTTCATAGTTCCGTCCGAAGGACGGCCAGCCGTAGGCTCAGAGCACCCGATTTCATATCGGGTGGGCCACCCACGGCTTATGTTAGCGCATATGCCCCCCCGCCCCCTTCCCGCCGCGAGAAGGGGGCGGCTGGATGCGGAGGTTGCCACCGATGGTGGGTGCCGTAGCTCCTGTTGCGGTCTCGCCGCGCTGCGTCACCTCCCCGTGTGGCCGAATCCCCCTTCTCCGCGCGCCGTGGGGGGGAGGTCGGCCACGGGCTGCCAGCGGATGTGGCTCACGGGCGCCAGCACGAGTTGGGCGATGCGCTCGCCGCGCCGGATGGTGACGGCCTCCTCGCCCAGATTGATGAGAATGACCTGCACCTCCCCACGGTAGTCGGCATCAATCGTGCCGGGAGAGTTGAGGCAGGTGACCCCGCGCCGGAGCGCCAGCCCGCTGCGCGGGCGCACCTGCATCTCGTAGCCCGGCGGGATCGCCACGGCGATCCCGGTCGGCACCCGCGCGCGCGCCCCGGGGGGGAGCACCAGCGCGTCGGGGACGGCGGCCAGCAGATCGACGGCCGCGGCGCCCTCCGTGGCGTAGGCGGGCAGCGGCAGGCCCTCGCCGTGAGGGAGAGCGACGATGGGAACCGCGATCATCCTCGCTCGATCCGCACGCGGGCGCCGCCGCGCACCGACTTGAACACCTTCGGGTCGCCAGAGACTTTGCCGAAGACGCTCACGGGACTGGCCGGCCGGATCTCATCGCCGCGGCTGACCGGCGTGGACCCGAAGAAGATGCAGAAGGCGCTGCCGGTGGGCCAGTAGCCGAGGTCGCCCATCGCCACGACGGCTTGCCCATCCTCGGGGGTGATCCGAACCGGGATGGCGAAGTAGATCTCGTCGCCCCAGGTGCTGGCGGCCGCCTCGATGGGAAGCGCGTTCCAGATGGCATCGGCGGTCGGGTTCTCGCGCAGCTCGGCGCGGGCGCTCACGGATCCGGCGGTGATCAGGATCTCACGTGCCATGGTGCTCCTCCGGACAGACGGTACTGCCAGGCGTATTCTAACCGGGGGCGGGGCGGAATGTCAAGCCGTGGCCGGCCCCGTGTTACGCCCGCGCGTAGCGAGGGTAGATGCGAGACGGTTTGGGTCCTGGCGCGGGGCCGGGAAGGGAGAGACGAGACATGGAATGGGTCGTGCTCCTGGTGGTGGCCGTTCTGCTCGGGTGGATCGCGGTGGCGGTGTTGGGCTTCGCCGTCAACCTGCTCTGGTACCTGCTGGTCGGCGCGGTCGTCGGGTTGATCGCCAACGCGCTCGTGAGCCTGTTCCGGCCGGCGGGCGGCCCGCAGGGGTTCCTCTCAACGACGCTGGCGGGAATCGCGGGGAGCTTCCTCGGCGCCATCCTCTTCGGAGGCGGGTTCCTGGCGAGCATCCTCGGCGCCATCATCGTGGTCTTCATCTGGAAGGTGATGACGACGCGGCGCTACGCCTACTGAGGGGCGCCTCACCGAAGGGGGCCGCGCAGGCGGCGGAGCCGCTGCTCCGCGCCCTCTTCGTCCGGCGGCGGGAGATGAGGAGTGAGCGCGCTCGGCACGGGCAGCTCCTCCAGCGACTCGAGCACCTCGGCCAGGGCGGCGAAGGCGGCACCCATCTCCCGCAGCGACTCATCGCGGGCGGCGGCGCCCGGCGGCTTGCTCGTCATCGCCAGCAGGCCGCGCAGCAGGCCCGCCTCCGCCTGCTCGAACACCTCCGCCGCGCCCGCGAGCCTGGCCTGGTGGTGGCGATAGAGGTCCGCCACCTTCTGAAAGTCGGCGGGCACCTCATCGCCCTGCGCGAAGTGCTGGAGCGCGCCGCCGACGCGCCCGAGCTGCCTGCCCCGCTCCAGGAGCGCGAGGAGCTGAGCGCGCGCTTGTCGGACGTAACTCCGGATCGGGATCCCCGAGGCGCCCCAGCCGGGGTCGCGGCCCGCTTGAGAGATGGCGGCGTAGGCCCCGAGCGCCCGGCTGAGCGGCTGCGCCACCCCTTCGGGCACCGCGCCCAACTCGCGCACCTTTGCCAGGATCTCGCTATCCAGGTCGCGAGGGGGTTTCCCACCCCGGATGGCGCGCGCCGCTCGTACCACCGCGGCGCCGGTGCCGGCCAGGAATGAACCGAGGCCGAAGGCGGCCATCGCGGCGGTCCAGCTCTCCCAGTGCGCCCCCACTCCCCAATACGCTGCCAGGCCGAACGAGCCGGCGCCAAGAGCGAGCAAGGGGGCGGCCCAGGACTCTACCGGGTCTGCCAGATGGGGGTAGGGCCGGCCGGCGGAACGCTGCGCTTGCCCCAGGGTCAGCCGCTCGCCTTCACGGGGTCTCGTCGGCGCCAACCGGCGCTCCTCGCCGCGCCGGACGCGGAAGACCGGCACCCGGCGCATCCGCGGATCGCGGATCCGGGTCGGCCGCCAGGCGCAGCGAAGGTGGCGGGCGGACGCGGCCTGGGCGAGCGCCTCGCGCGTGATGCAGATCCCCCCGGGCGGGGCGGCATCCTGGACGCGCCGGGCGATGCCAACCGTGTCGCCGAAGAGGTCGTCCTCTTCCTCAACCACGTCGCCGACATGGATGCCGACGCGCGCGCGGACCAGGGGGCCGCGAGGTGTCTCCTCGGCCAGCTCCGCCATCCGGCGCTGGATGTCGAGGGCGCAGTCCACGGCGCCGACCGCACTGGCGAACGCCACCATCACCGAGTCGCCGATGCTATTCACGACGCGGCCGCCGTGGGCCTCGGCGCAGGCGCGCAGTGTCTGGCGCGCCTGCCGCCGCCGCTCGGCTTCCGCATCCTCGCCTCGGGTGCGTTGGCCGGGACCCGCGACCTCCGCGAAGAGGATCGCGGCGAGCTTGCGCTGGGCTGCCATGGGGGTAGACCTCCGGGCCGGACGCGGGGGCCGGTCGCCGCCGGCCTGACCGCTTCAATCCGGTGTCCCTGGATCCGTTCGCTCCGCCGCTGGAGACTCCTCTCGCTCTAATGGGGCGCGGCGTTCCCCGGAGCGGCGCGCGCGCTCGAGAGCCCGAAAGGAGAGAAGCCCGGAATCACAACGATGGCGCGGGCGACGCGCGCCCGTCGGTCGGAACCCTGGACAACGAGCAGCCGAAGCCGGCCTTCGCGGAGCGGGAGTCCGAGTCGGCGCAGGCCGCCTTCGTGTCCTCGTCGCCCGCGACCTCGGTCGCCGGGACCCGGGATGAACATTGTTGCAGGGCTAACAATCCCGGCTCACCGCGTAGTGGGCAAGGGCCCGGAGGGCGTCGCGCGCCGGGGAGGGCGCCAGCGCCGAGAGGCGCGCCGCGGCCGCGCCCGCCTCCTCGCTCGCGTCGGCGCGGGCGGCGGCGAGGCCCCCGTAGGAATCCAGCATCTCGATCGCTTCGCCGATCTCCTCCGCGCCCATGCGCGGCTGGCGGAGCAGACGCAGGAGCCGCTCGCGCCCCGCGAGGTCGGCGCGGTGCAGGCTGTAGATGAGCGGCAGCGTGGCGCGGCCCTCCTGCAGGTCCTGGGCGAGCGGCTTCCCCCAGCGGCGCTCATCGGCCGTGAGGTCCATCACGTCGTCCATGATCTGGAACGCCCGTCCCAGGCGCGTGCCGAAGTCACCGAGGGCGGCGATGACCTCGGGCGCCGCCCCGCCCAACATGCCGCCGATGCGGCAGCAGACCGAAATCAACGAGGCGGTCTTGGCGTCAATGATCTGCAGGTAGGTCTCGGCGGCCAGATCGAGGTCGCCATCCACGGCCAGCTCCTGCACCTCGCCTTCGCACACCTGGATGATCGTGGAGGTGACGGCGTCGAGCACGGCCAGGTCGCCATAGTCCACGAGGATGCGCATCGCGCGGGCGAACATGACGTCGCCGCTGAGGACGGAGGCGCTGTAGCCCCAGCGCTCGTGGGCGGCGACGCGGCCGCGGCGCCAGTCGGAGTGGTCCACCACGTCGTCGTGTACCAGGGTGGCGGTGTGGAGCAGTTCCATGCAGGCGGCGAGCTTCAGTCCCCAGGCACCTTCGTAGCCGACCGCGCGGGCGGAGGTGAGGAGCAGCGCCGGGCGCAGGCGTTTGCCCCCGGCACTGAGGATATGGCGCGAGATTTCGGAGACCATCCCGACGGCGGACTGGCTCTCTCGCAGCAGCAGCTCATCGAGTTGGCGCAGCTCCTCGCGGACAAACTGGAACGGCAGCGGCACCGCGCGTTCCCGCGCCTTCTTCTCAGTGATCATCAGTCGCTTCTGTGCGAGAGGAGTCGCCCTGCGGTGCCGCCCCGGCGCTCCCGCCCGAGCCGGGCCGGACGCCTTCCTGAGGTCGCAGCGGCCACACCGCGACCGCTGTCCCGGGCAATCGCGGAGCGGTGTCCTCGCACGCCCGGGTCCGCATCCTCATATCCGGTGGTCTCCTCCTCCGTGGGGTTCGTGGGTGAGTATAACACAGGCGGGTGCAATAGTCAAGCGACAGAGCCTGCCGCCGCGGCGCCTTCACTCCAATCCGGTGAGATAGCGGCCCACCGCCACCGCGTAGTGGAGGGCGGCGTCGCGCAGGCCGTCGGGGAGCAGGCGGATGGATGCGTGGACCTCGAAGCTGAGCGTGCCGGGATAGCCGATGTTACGCAAGGCCCCCATCACCGCGCGCCAGTCAACGGTGCCGTTGAACGGGAGCAGGTGCTGGTCGCTGTCGCCGTTGTTGTCTTGGATGTGGAGCACCTTCAGGCGCTGTCCGAGGGCGCGGATGGCGGGACCCTGGTCCAGGCGCTGCAAGTGGGCATGGCCCGTATCCCAGCAGATGCCAACGCGCGGCGTCGCGAACGTGTCCACCAGGTCAACCAGCTCCGCCGGGGTGCTGCAGAAGGAGCGGCGGGTGCCACGCTCGCGCGAGGAGAGGTCGGCGTTGTTCTCCAGGGCGAGGCCGACGCCGGACTGCGCGGCGTCGGGGAGGAGGGCGCCGAACCAGTCGAGGTTACGCTGCTTGGTGCGCGCCAGGTGCGCCGCGTCGAACCCGCCACCGAGCGTCCCCGGCTCGAAGACGACCCGGGGGGCCCCCAGGATCCCGGCGGCCACCAGCGAGCGGTGGCTCATGGCGGTCAGCCAGCGGGTGCGCTCGCCCTCGGCGAACTTGTTGAAGATCGGACCGTGCGCCTGCCCGAAGCGGATGCCGACCGCATCGGCGCGGCGCCGGATGCCCCTCACCCAGCTCTCCCACGCCTCGCCGACGAAGGGCGATCCGTCGAAGAGCCAGTCGCAGAAGTTCATGTCCAGCGCCTGGAACCCCGCGGCCGCCACGCGCTCGACGGCCTCCTCGGCGCTGATGCGCGGCGGCTCCCAGAGAACGTTCAGTGAAGTAGAGAGATCCATTGCGTGTGCCTCCCCCACCGGCGGCCCGCGCCCGGCGGCACAGCCGCCCCGAGCGAGATGGGACGGCAGGCGTTCACGAGCCTTCCCCCTGAGCAGAGGTTCGGCCTGCAAGTGGGATCTACCTGCGCGCCAGCGGCAAGGGTCTGCCGCGCGGCGACACGGGATGTGGCGATCCACGCCCACTCCCATCGTAGGGTCCCTCGTCTTCACCCACCCGGGCGAAGACGAGGGACCCTACTAATGGACAACGACGAAGTAGAAGCCGAAGCTCACCACGACTGCGGCGAGAAAGGCCAGGGAGTACTGCGCCAGGAGCGAGCGGCCGGCGAACCGGCCGATGGCGACGCCCACCGCCAGCATGATGAGGACCAGGGCTATGCTACCCACTCGTTGCCCCCGATCCAGCGCGCCAGCCACTGCGGCAGCTCCGACTGGGCGCGGTTGGCGGCGATGCCGACCAGATTCGCGCCCGCCAGCATCTTCACGGCACGCTCCGCCGCCCAGATGGAGGTGGCGCCAACGCCAACCACGAGAAGGATCCCGTCCATCATGCCGGCGAGCACCTGCGTGTCGCTCGCCCGCAGCACCGGCGGCAGGTCCACCACTGTGATGTCGAAGCGCTCGCGAAGCTCCGTGACGGTCCGCCGCATGCGCTCGCCGCGCAGCAGCCGGCTCGGGTTGTCCGGCGCCGCCCCGGCGAAGAGCACGTGCAGGTTGGGCAAGGGTGTGGGCACCAGCAGCTCCTCGAGGCTGCGCGCCGGGTCGGCCAGGTACTCGGCCAGGCCGGGGCGCTCGCCGGTGCGGCGATCCGCCGGGTGGAAGACGGAGCTCACGAGGAGCACGCGCTTCTCCAGGTCGGCAGCCATGGCGCCGGCGATGTTGGTGGCCACGGTCGTCTTGCCCTCGCCGTGCATCGGGCTGGAGACGCCGAGGACGATCCCCCGGTCCCGGTCCATGCGCGCGAGCACGGCCGTGTAGAGTCCGCGGAACTCCTCCAGCAGCCGGCGCCGGCTCTCGGAGAGTTCCACCAGGCTCTGGTGGTCGGAATAGGTCTCCCTCACTGAGGGAAGGAACATCCGGTTCATCTTCGGCTCCTCCGATTGGCGCGGGTCAGCCGTGCGAGCCCGGCCGACCGCGAATGAACGCGAATGAACGCAAATGGAAAGAGAATGGGCGGGCGCGGCAGAGCGGCGCGGCACGCCGGGTGCCCGTCACACAACGCCCATTCTCGTCCATTCGCGCGCATCGGCGGTGGTAGCTCCTAGCGATTCTGCGGCGCGGCGGGCGCCGGGACCGTCGTCGCCGCGGACCCGGCGGTAGCGGCTGCCGGCGCGGGCGCGCGCTCGCGGATGAAATCGCGGCCGGCGTTGGTGCGCGCCCCCAGCACGAACAGCAGGGCAACGAGCGCCGCGGCCACGGCGATCTTCACGGCCAGAAGCTGCCGGCTGCGGCGCACCTGCACCTCGTAGGGCATCTCCGGCAGCAGCGGGATGCTCGCCAGCACCGGCAGGCCGAGCGACCGCTCCAGTTCCTCCGCGGATCGGACACGCCGATCCGTCATCTCCTGCAGACCCACCAGCGTCAGCCCGAGCAGCAGGCCTGCGCCCAGACCGCCGATGAGGATGCCGAGGCGCTTCTTCCCATCGGCCGAGGGGAGCAGGCGCGGGGCGTCGATCAACTGGTAGATGGACCGGCTGCGGCGGATGTCCATCTCACTCGCCAGGCGGGCCTGCTCCAGGCGCTCGACGAGCGTGTTGTAGAGGCCCTCCTGGGTGCGGGCGCGCATCTGCAGCACCTCCCACTGCTGGCGGACCACGGGCACCGTTGTGGCGGCCGAGCGGGCGGGGTTCATCAGGCCGCCGAACTCCGCCACCCGCGCCCGCGCTGCGGCAGCCTGGTTCTGAGCCGTCAAGAGGTCGTCCTTGAGGCGCTCGTAGGCCGGGTTGACGCGCGTCGTCTCCGCGCCCGAGGTCGTCGGCTGGCTGGTCGCGTCGTTGTAGCGGCCACGGAGGTCCTCCACCTCACGCATCTTGGCGCGCACCTCCGGATGCTGGTCGGTGTAGCGCGCTTGCAGCGCCGCGAGCTGCGCCTCCGCCCGGGCCAGCTCCGACTGGAACGCCAGCACGCGCGGGTTGGGAACGCGGCTCCGCTCGGAGACGACCGTCTGCGGGGTGCTCTCGATCTGCCGGCTGATGAGGTTGATGCGCATCTCGGCGTCCATCTGGCTCATCCGGGCTTCGATCAGACCGTCCTCGACGCGAGCCAGCCGGCTGCTGGTCGACTCCGGGGCCTGAGCCAGGGTGGTCGCGTGCTCGCGCTGGAAGCGGTCAACCGCCGCCTGTGCGTCGGCCGCGCGCTTGCGGTACTCGGCGAGCTGGTTTTCCAGAAACTCGGCGGCCTGCTCGGCCTGGCTGGCGCGCGCCCGCGTGCTCACGTCAATGAAGCTGCTGACGACGGCATCCACGATGCGCAGCGGCCACGCCGGGTCGCGCCCGGTGTAGGTCACCTCGAAGGCGGCGGCGCCGAGCGGACGGGCGCGCACGCCGGCCTGGATGCCGCGCACCGCCGCGCCCACCCGATCCGGGTCTTCGCCCTCATCCAAATAGCCCAGACGCTGCAGCGTCGGCTGCATGAAAGCGCGCGACTGGACGAACTCCCGCAGCAGGTCAACGTGGCTCTCCACGGGGCCGCTGCCCGCCGAGCGGCTCCCGAGGTAGCCGGGGTCGCTGTCGGGGAGCACCAGCACCGAGGTGCGTGCCGTGAAGGTGCGGGGAAGCGTCAGGGCGCCGCCGCCGGCCGCCAGCGCCGCCACCAGCATCGTGACGATCAGGATGCGCCGCCGGCGGTAGAGCGCCTCGATCAGGCGGCGCGGGTCGATCCCCTCATCCTGCGGCGCCGGGGCGGACATCGGGGCCGCCGCCGGGGGCGGCATCGCCGGAAGCCCTTCCGAATCGCCGCGAGAGGCGCGAACAATCTCTCCCATGGAACCTCCTCCCCGGCCGAGCCGGGCGTCGTGATCATGCCCTCGGGCCGGGTGCAAGTGGAGTGCCAATGGGGAGTCTCGTCGCCGGATGCGTACGTGTCGATGACGCCAGGAACCGTCGCCCCCGGCGAGCGCCATCTGATCCGCACCGACTGGGACCGCCACTTCGGCAGCCCCCGCTACTACGAAGGCTTCCCGGGCCTCACGCTCGCGGCGGCGCGCTGGCTGGCGGAGCGGGGCATCGCCCTCCTGGGGCTGGAGACTCCCTCGGTGTGCGCCGAGGCCGGCCATGCCGCGCACCTGGCGCTGCTCGGCACCGGGGTCGTCATTGTGGAGGGGTTGGCCCGGCTGCGCGACATTCCCGGCCCCGACTGCTGGCTCGCGGCGCTGCCGCTCCCCCTGGCGGGCCTCGACGGCTCGCCGGTGCGTGCAGTGGCATGGGCATGAAAGAGGAGCGGCCGGTCAAGCGCGGCCCCGGCGCCCAGGTCTTTTTTTTGGGGTACGTGTTGACTTACTAGCCAAAGGGGTGATCGCGGTAGGTCGCCAGCTCCTCGGGTGACAGGTTCTCGGATGACACGAGCCGATAGTGCTTCTCGGCGCACACCATCAGGCGGCCCTCGGATCCCTGCTCGAACGCGAACAGTGCGATCAGGTCCTTCTCCATGAACTGCGCTCCTATCGGGCGGCAGATCAGCCCAGGGAATCGGACCATGCACATATCGAAGTCCTGCTGGATTTGGACAATACCCAATCGCTCCTTGGCAGCCTTCGCCTGAACCGGGAACACGTAGTGTGCTCCCCGACGATCTACGCCCACGTAGAGCTCATCCGTCTCTATCTGGCACCCGCCGACCGTCGTACGAAGGTGACTCTGGAGCGAGTAGCAGGCCACGCCTGTGAACACATCAAGAAGCCGGTTGTAGCGCAGCTTCGCGAGGAGCGCCTGCTCGTCGCCCGACGCATACATCTCGATGATGCCGGGGGTGGCATCCGGTATCTTCGTCTCCGCATACGCTGGGTTCGGTTTGATCTCGACAGGTTGCACGGCCGCGAACTTGTAGCGGGAGCGCCCGGCGGGAGCGATGACCCAAGCCTTGCCTGGCGGAGCAGCGTTCCGGATGGCTGCAGGAAGCTCCTGCCGGTAACGAAAGCTGTATATGCTGTCGCCGACGTTCTTCGGCACATCGACACCGAGGCTCCGAGCCGCGCTGGCGATCTCGCTCCTATCGAACACGACCTCTTCCGCGCCCGGCTCGTAATGGGTGAAGAAGATGTGCTCGATGATCCGGGCGTACACGGTCGCCTTGGGCTGCCTGGACTCACTCATTGCTGTTTCCCTGGTGAACTGCGCCCCGCGAGTGCGGCGCACTCTGGGAGCGACCCGAAGCAGAGCCGGGCCAACGCAAGATCACAACCTCCTCCCGCATCTGCTCCCGGGTGGCAGTCGCAAGCCGCGTTCGGAACAGCTCAATGCCGAGCAGCTCGTAGCCGAGCGACTGAGCGATCTCCGCGAGGAGCTGCCCGGTGCGGATCATGATTCGGAGGTACGAAGCCTGGTCACCCACCACGTACGCGAGGTGGGCGCCCGGGCGCAGAGCCGGACGCAGATCGGCCAGATGGCGGGCCATGCCGCCGAAGTACAGTCGGGTGACGGTGGCGTAGAGTCGCTCAAACCCGGAAGTCTTACCCAGCTCAATGCGCCGTGCCTCAATCGCATCGGCAAGCTGCTGAATGCCAGTGTGGCCTGCCACCCACCGATCATCATCATCCCCCTTGTAGACGTTCCGGGTATTGGAGCGCAGCAAGCCTCGCTTGAGAGCCTGCAACTCGGCGCGGTTGCGGATGAACCCGAGCAGGACGGACTCCAGACGGGTCGTGCGAGTGTAGTCCTTCTCGTTCGG
>JACQGM010000433.1 GCA_016199585.1 Armatimonadota bacterium | reverse complement strand
TGTGGGGGTGTGGGAGTGTGAGAGTGTGTAGGCACGAGCTGGGTGTCCTTATTGGTCATCGGGTATCTCTTCTGTCTCTTCCTCGCTGGCGTTCCGGGGATTGGGTTCGGGGTGGGGGCGGGCGATCCTGCCTGGATAGTCACTCGCCACTCGCCGGCAGGGAATCCCGACTCCCCCGCCGAACCCCGCAGGCAGGAGCACACCGGGGGTGGGCGGGGCCCGGGCGCAGTCCGGCCTCCCGCCCGATCCCCGGTCCTCATCACGGGAGGCAGCATGAGCGACATCAACAAGCCCAGTGGGCGGCTCCGGTTCTTCGACTGCAACGCGCGCGTGGGCCGCGCCGGCGCGGTGCGCCCGGAGCACATTCTGGACCCGCAGCGCCTGATCGGCGAGATGGACTACTGCGGCATCGAGCGCGCCCTGGTCTACCACGCCTGGGCGCGCGAGTGGGACGCGGCGTCGGGCAACCGGAAGCTCCTCGAAGAGATCGAGGGCCTGGATCGTCTCGCGCCCTGCTTCTGCCCGCTCCCGCACGCCACCGAGGAGATGCCCCCGCCGGAGGCGCTCGCCGTCGACCTGAAGGCCCGTCGGGGGGCGGCGCGCCTCTACCCGAAGGAGCACCAGTACGTGCTGAGCGAGTGGTGCTGCGGGCGCCTCCTCTCGGCGCTCGAGGACGCGGGCGTGCCCGTCCTCCTGGAGATGGCGCAGGCGAGCTGGGACGACATCGCCGGCGTGCTGAAGGCTCACCCGCGCCTGCCGGTGATCGTTCTCGGAACCTCCTACCGCATCGACCGCTACGCCTATCCGCTCTGGGAGCGGTTCGACAACCTGCACGTGGAGACGGCCACCTACCAGGTGATGCGCGGCATCGAGGCGGTGTGCCGGCGCTTCGGGCCCGAGCGGCTGGTGTTCGGAACCGGCCTCCCGCTGCTTGACGCCGGCGGACCCATCGCCCAGGTGATGTACGCGGAGCTTCCGGAGCGCGAGAAACGGCTGATCGCGGGCGGCACCCTGGCGCGCCTGCTCGGGGTGGAATGGCCCGTCGAAGGGGGTGCGGAGAAATGACAACCGACTTCAAGACCGCCGTGCAGCTTGGTGAGATCCTCAAGGAGGAGTTCATCGTTGATGCCCACGCCCACATGGGGCCCTGGTTCAACTTCCACGTCCCGGAGGGAGGGACGCCTGCGTCAATGGTCCATGCCATGGACCGCCTCGGGATCCGGCTCTCGATCATCTCGCCGCACATCTGCATCGGCCCCTGCTACCTGGAGGGGAACCGCCAGGCGCGCGCCGCGGCGAAGGAATACCCCGGGCGCCTCGTGCCCTTCGTCACCATCAACCCGAACTATCCCGCGGCGGAGATACGCGCGGAGATCGAGCACTGGGACCGGAACGGCGGCATCATCGGCTTCAAGTTCCACCCCGCCTGCCACAAGGCCCCCGCCAGCCACGCGGGCTACCGCCCCGCCCTGGAGTACGCGCAGGCGCGGGGGCTGCCGATCCTCTCGCACAACTGGACCGGCGACCCGGTGAATGGCAAGTCGACCCTCTTCGGCCTGGCGCAGGCCTACCCGAACGTCACCTTCATCATCGCGCACGCCTGCGCCGGCTTCGAGGGCCACTGCGAGAGCGCCCGGAGTCTCCCCAACGTGATGCTGGACACCACCGGATCCGGCCTCGGTTACGACGTAGTCCCGGAGATGGTCCGGCGGGTCGGGGCGGATCGGGTCATCTTCGGCACCGACAACCCGTTCATTGACCCGCGCCCCGGCCTGGGACGTCTGTTCATGGCGCGCATCACCGACGACCAGAAGCGGCTCATCCTCGGGTTGAACGCGCGGCGGGTGTTCCGGCTGTGAGAGGCAAGTTTCCCAACCCCCCGGCCCCCTTCCTGCGGCGGGAAGGGGGAGCGAGTGCTCCGGGGGAGCTGGAGGGGCGATGGATGAGCAGACCAGGCGCGGTGGCCGTGCTCAGGGAGCGGAAGGGGCGGCCGAACGGTATGGCACGGTGATGGGGCCGCACGCGCTGGAGAAGCGGTGGATGGCGAGGGAGATGCGCCGGAACGCGACGCCCGCGGAGGCGTGCCTGTGGCAGCGCCTCCGGCGAAGCCAGCTCGGGGGCCTGCACTTCCGGCGGCAGCAGGTCATTGATGGTTTCATCGTTGACTTCTACTGCCACGCGGCGGGCATCGTGGTGGAGGTGGACGGGCCGGTACACGAGGCACGCCAGGAGTACGATGCCGACCGCGCACGCGCCTTCGCCCGGCGGGGTCTTCGGGAGCTGCG
This sequence comes from Armatimonadota bacterium, assembly GCA_016199585.1. Classification (GTDB taxonomy): domain Bacteria; phylum Armatimonadota; class JAAZEB01; order JAAZEB01; family JAAZEB01; genus JACQGM01. The sequence continues at coordinate 425 of JACQGM010000433.1, read as the reverse complement.
CTTTCCCAACGAGCGCGTGTTTGGCGATGTAGAGGCTGTACTCGAGGAGATACAGGCTGCCGCAGTGCCGCCGCAGGCCGAGCGATAGCGCCAAGGCAGGTTTCCCAACCCCCGGCCTACGGCTACCCCCTTCCCGCGGCGGGAAGGGGGAAGGTATCGGTCTCCGGGGGAGGTGCTCGCTCTTCGCGGGGCGGGAGACCCAACCCCCGGCCTACGGCTACCCCCTTCCCACGGCGGGAAGGGGGAAGGTATCGGTCTCCGGGGGAGGTGCTCGCTCTTCGCGGGGCGGGAGACCCAACCCCCGGCCTACGGCCACCCCCTTCCCGCCGCGGGAAGGGGGAAGGACCGGTACCCCCGAGATGAGACTCCCCCTTCCCGGTGCGGGAAGGGGGCCGGGGGGCATAGGCGTTAACATAAGGCGTGGG
>JACQGM010000443.1 GCA_016199585.1 Armatimonadota bacterium | reverse complement strand
TGTGGGGGTGTGGGGAGGCGATGGAGGTGCCTGTCGGGGGGGTGCTCCGCGCGCTCGCTCTCCTGCGCTCCTGGGCGCCCGCACTCGCCCGGCTCCGGTCGCCCGCACTCCCATGCTCCCACGCTCCCGCACTCTCGTGCGCGCGGGCGCCCTTGCGGTAGACGAAGCAGTCGCCGAAGCTGACCAGGGAAAGACCGGGAGCCGCCTGCCACATCGTCTCGGAGAAACCGGGAAAGAGGTAGCCGCCCTCGCGCAGGGCCGACGCCAGGCGCAGGGCGACGGAGCGGGTGGTTGCGGCACGGAAGTAGATGGTGACGTTCTGGCAGAAGACCAGGTCCATAGAGGCCAGGGGCACCGGGATGTCCGGGTCGGTGAGATTATGGCAAGCCAGCGTGACCGCCGCGCGGACGCGGGGCTTCACGTGCCAGCGGTCGTCCCGCAGCTCGAAGTAGCGCCGCCGCAGCGACTCCGACACGCCGGCCATCTCACGCTCGGAGTAATGACCTTCCGCGGCTGTGCGTAGGGCGCTGCGGCTGATATCGGTGGCCAGCACCGCCACCGGATACCCCGAGCCGGCGGAGCCCGCCTCCAGGCAGGCGATCACCAGGCTGTAGGCCTCCTCGCCGGTGGAACACCCGGCGCTCCATATCCGCACCGGGCGCCCGTCACGGGCGAGCGCGGGGAGAACGACGTCGCGCAGCACGCGGAAATGTCCCTGGTTCCTGAAGAAGCGTGTCTCCGGGATGGCGAGGGCCTCGATGAGCTGCTGCGTCTCCCCGGACTCCGGCTGGCGGAGGAGGCGGAGGTAGGCATAGAGATCGCCACACGCGGTGGCGCGCACCCTGGCGGCGATGGCGCTCCGGAGACCGGCACGGTGAGTCTCCTCGATCACGATGCCGCTGTGGCGCTCGACAAGGCTGGCGACGAGGTCGAGCGGCGCGGCGAGCAGCTCCTGCCGGCGGCCGGCGGCGCCCATCAGCTCGTCTCCCCCGTGCAGAGTTCAAGCACGCGGCCGGCGATGCTCCCGATAGGGAGCACTTCGTCGGCGGCGCCCGCCTCCACCGTGGCTTTCGGCATGCCGTAGATGGCGCAGGTCGCCTCATCCTGCACCAGCACGAGGCCCTGCGCCGCCTTCACCTGGCGCGCGCCGTCGGCGCCGTCGTTCCCCATGCCGCTGAGCACGAGCGCCACCACCCCCGCGCCGAAAGCCTGACTGGCGGCGCCGAAGAGGACATCGGCGGCGGGCCGCAGGCTGTGTACCGGCGGCGTCTGCTTCAGTCGGACAACCTGGCGGTCGGTGATGAGCAAGTGGTGGTCGTCCGGGGCCAGGTAGACGCGCCCGGGCTCGATTCTCTCGCCGTCGCGCGCCACGCTCACCCGGCGACCGGAGGTGGCGCTCAGCCACTCGGCCAGGCCCTGGCCAAACCCGGGGGCGATGTGCTGGACGACCAGCACGGGGCAGGGGAGGTCATCCCGCAGGCCCCGCAGGAGTTCCAACAGGGCGCCGGGGCCTCCGGTAGAGGCGGCCACTACCACAATCCGGATCGGCACGCGGGGGCGCGCCGCCCGGGCCGGGGCGCGCTGGGCGCCGCCGCCGCGGACGCCGCCGCGCGCGCGCGCCGCTGCCTTCACCTTCGCGATTAGCTCCCGGCGCATCCGTTCACTGGCGCGCGGGTCCCGGCCGAACGCCTTCCCGATGATCCCCACGGCGCCGGCTTCCAGCATGCGCGCAACCACCGAGCCTCCGTCGAGCGGCAGAGACGTGACCGCGACCACCGCCGTCGGCTGCGCCGCCATGATGCGCTGCGTCGCCACGTAGCCGTCCAGGACCGGCATCAGCACGTCCATCGTGATGACATCCGGGCGGAGACGGGCGGCGAGCCGCACCGCCTCCGCCCCGTCGGCGGCCTCACCCACGACGGTGATCGCGGGGTCGGTTTCCAGCAGCGCCCGGATGAGGTGGCGCGCGGTGCGCACGTCATCCACGACGAGGACGCGGACTTTGGCTCTTTCCGGACTTCCCATCGTCTGACAATCGCATCACCACGTCGTCAATCCGGGCGGCGATTCCCACCAGCAGCGCGGCGCGCTCCGCCGTCTGCTGGCCGGCCTCGGCGCTCTGCCGCGCGACTTCCTGGATGTCGCGCATGGTGACGACCACCTGTTCGCTTCCCGATTGCTGCTGCTGCGTGGAGAGACTGATCCCCTGCACGCGCTGGACGATCTCCTCGATCACCTTGCCGGCGCGGATCGCGAGCTGGGCCCCCTGGTTCACCTCTTTCGTCGTGTCTTCGGTCGCCATCACACTGGCGTTGATGGCGTTTTGGATCTCCTGGATCACGGATTTCACCTGACCGGTAGCCTCGCGCGTCTCGTCCGCCAATTCCTTCACCTGGGCGGCGACGACGGCGAAGCGCACCCCGAACTCACCCGCGGCGGCGCTCTCGATCGCGGCATTGAGCGCCAGGAGGTGCGTTTTGCCCGCGATGTCGGAGATGATGTCGTTGATCTCGCCGATGCGCTGGCTCTTCGCTCCCAGCGAGAGGATGCGCCGGGCCACCTCGTCCATCTGGCCCCGGATGCGCTCCATCCCCTCCACGCTCTCCTGGACGGCGCCCTGGCCCTCCTCGGCGGCGGCAAGGCCCTCCTCGGCGGCGTGGGCGATCTCATGGGCCGTGCGCGATAGCTCCTCCACGGTGGCGGTGATCTCGCTCACTGCCGCCGCCTGCTCGGTGGCGCCCGAGGCCTGCTGCGTCGCCGCCGCTTTCAGCTCGGGGGCTTCGCTCTGCAGGTGGGCGCCGGAGTCCGCCAGGCTCCGCGACTCCTGGAGCATCCCGCGCGTCAGCACCTGCATCTCCCGGTAGGCCAGGACCACCGCGAGGATGTAGATGACCGCCACGGTGAGGATGAGCACCAGATTCCCGCTCGCCCCTTCGACTCCCAGTGTGTCGGGCAGCTTGTTGCTCAGCGTATCGGGCAGCTTGTTGCTCAGTGTATCGAGCAGCTCCTTGGTATCCAGTAGCTGATTGTTCAGCCAGTTCACCAGGAAGACACCCGCCAGACCCAGCACGATCAGCAGGCCCATCATCCACTGGAACCCGCGCCTCACCCTTTGCAAGATGCTCATCGGGACTCCCCTTCCGTCTCAGGCGATCAGCCTCTCGACCAGGTCGAGCAGGTTCTCCTGGTTGAAGGCGCTCTTGACGATATAGGCGGCTGCGCCCGCCTCCAGGCCGCGGCGGCGGTCGGCGTCGCTGGAGAGCGAGGTGATGATGATCACCGGGGTGCGGGCAGTGCGCGCGTCCGAGGTGATCAGGCGCGTCAGCGTGATGCCGTCCATGCGCGGCATCTCGACGTCGGCCACCACCAGGTCGAACCTCCGCCGGGCGAGGATACCCCACGCCTCCTCGCCATCGGGCACGGCCACGACCTCGTGGCCGGCCGCCTCCAGGATGGCGCGCTCCAGCTCGCGCGTGGTGATCGTGTCGTCGGCCAGGAGAATCGTGTGGCGCCGAGCCGGGCTCGGCCTGCCCGAGGCCTGGTACCGGATCTTCTGGCGCTCGGCGATGACGACGACCGCCTGGACGTCCAGCAGCAGCGCCACCCGGCCATCCGCATAGATCGCCCCGGCCGAGGCCAGGCGCGCCGAGCGAAGCAGGCCCCCGAGTGGCTTCAGGACGACTTCCTCTTCGTCGAGAAGCCGGTCCCCCATCAGCCCGACGACCCGGCCCGCGTTCTGCAGGAGCACCGTGGCGCGCCGCCGCGCCGCGACGGGCGCCTCCCCCCACAGCGCCGATTCCAGCGGGAAGAGAGGGACGGTGCGCCCCTCCCAGGTCACTGCCGGCTGCCCGCGCACGCTTTGCACGTCGTCCGGCCCCACATCGAGGGCGCCGCGCACCAGAGCGGCCGGAACGGCGAAGGTTCTCCCGCCGCACTCCAGCAGCAGCACCCGCGTGGTGGCCAGCGTGAGCGGAATCTCCAGGGCGAACGTGGTGCCCTTTCCCTCGGCCGTCTCGATGCGCACCATCCCTTTCAGCTTGCTCACGTTGGCGTGGACCACATCCAGGCCGACGCCGCGCCCCGACACCGCCGTCACCACTTCCGCCGTGCTGAAGCCGGGGCGGAAGAGGAGCTGCAGCGCCTGTTCCTGCGAGAGGGCTTCGGCCTCCGTGGGCGTCAGGAAGGCCCGATCGCAGGCGACGCGGCGCACCTTGCGCACGTCTACCCCACGGCCATCGTCGCGCACCTCGATGACCACGGTGCGGCCCCGCGACGCCGCCGAGAGCGTGATGGTGCCGGCGTCCGGCTTCCCGGCCTGGCGGCGCTCCGCGACGCTCTCAGTCGCGTGGTCCACGGCGTTGCGAAGCAAGTGCAGCAGGGGATCGTACAGCTCGTCCAGCACCCGCTTGTCCAGCCGGGTCTCGTCTCCCTGAACGACAAAGTGGACATCCTTCCCGGCAGCGCGCCCCAGGTCGCGGATGTGCCTCGGGAAGCGATCGAAGAGGGTGCTGACGGGCAGCAGCCGCAGGTCCATCGCGGCATCTCGCAGCTCGCGCACCAGCCACCCGTAGGCCGTATTCAAGCGATGAGCGCGCTGGGCCAGCGCCGCGGCCTGCGCTCCGGCGCCGGCCGCTCGCTGCCCGCCGTTCGGTTCGGCGCTCTCGGCGTCGAGCGGCGAGCGCAGGCTCGTCTGAAGTTCGCCCAACGCCTCGGTGATCGCGCGCTGGCGCTGCTCGATGAGGGAGAGCTCGCCCACCAGCGCGAGCAGACGATCCACGCGCTCGGCGGGAACGCGCATGATGTCCATCGCCGGCAGGGAAGCGGCTTCGGGAGCCGGGCCGGCATCCGCTGTCGTGGTGGCGGCAGCGGCTTCGGGAGCCGGGCCGGCATCCGCTGTCGTGGTGGCGGCAGCGGCTTCGGGAGCCGCGGCGGCGGCCTCGGGCTCCGCGGGAGGGCGCCGGTCTTCCTCCCGGGGCGGGGCCTCCGGCGCCTCTGGCCGGGAGCTTGCCGTTGCGGCCGCCCGCGGCACGGGGGTGGGCATCGCGGCCTCGGGGGTATCGAACGTGCCGGAGACAGCGAGCTCCAGGCGCTGGATCAGCGCCTCCGCCCGCTCTCGCGCCGAGCCGTCCGGGGTGTCCTCCAGGAGCTGCTGGATGGCATCCAGCGCCTCGAAGCTGATGTCCACCAATGGCGGTGCGATCGCGAGGCTCCCGGAGCGAACGGCGCCGAGCAGGTTCTCGAGGCTGTGGGCGACGCGCCCGATCATGTCCAGCCCCACCATCTGCGCCGATCCCTTGATGCTGTGGGCGTGCCGGAAGACCTCGTCAATGAGCGCCGCGTTGTCCCGCTCTTCTTCCAGGCGCAGCAGGCCGTCGTTGAGCGCCTGCAGGCGCTCTCGCGTCTCGCCCTTGGCTGTCTGGATGAACGCTGACCAATCGAAGCTCATCGGCTCACCGCCCGCGCCAGATCGAGGACCAGCACGAGTTCGCCACGCCAGAGAAGCGCCCCCGCCACCGCACTGCCGGCTGGCAGCGTGCGCTGCAGGAGCGCCGGCAGCGGCAGTAGGGGCGCGCCCTCGACGATCTCTCGGACGCTATCAACCGTGAGACAGGCTGCATCCGACTCTCCCTGCACCCGGATGAGGATGCCGGTGCCAGGACTCCGACCGATGCCCAGGCGCTCCGCAAGCGCGCACGCCCGCGCCTCCGGGGCTTCGCGGCTGCCCGCTCCCGCCAGGGGAGCCTGCCCGCAGCCGGCGGGTGCCTCCTGCACCGCGCGCACCTGCTCGACCGGCGCGGCGAAGAGGCGGCCGGCGGTCTCCACGAGTAGCCATCGGCGTGCGCGTCGCATTCGTCACCCCCCGACGATGCCCTCGAAGAGCGCCGGTAGATTGAGGAGCGACACGAGCCGATCGCGCAGGCGCACCTGCCCCTTGCACCACTGAGCGCCCGGCCCGGCGGTGGCGGCCTCGATGGCGTCCTCGCCTACCGACACCACCTCGTCCACCCAATCCACCAGTAGGCCCGCCGACAGCTCGCCGTCGTCCCGCGCGATGATGGCGAACTCCCCGCCCGCGTCGCCGGTGGCCGGCGACAGCCCGAGCAGCGTGCGGAGGTCGAGCGCCGTGATCAGCTCTCCCTGTGAAGGGAAGATGCCCGGAATGGCCGCTGGCGCCCCGGGAACCGGAGTCAGGTTCGGGCGTTCCTCCACCCGCCGCACCCGGCTGACGGGGAGCGCGTACCACTCGTCCGAGACCTGGAACGTGAGGAGCTGCCGCCGCGCGCCGGCTTGCCGCAAAGGGACGTGGTTCATCAGTGCTCCCCCCTCCTGCGTTTCGACATCCGGGCGCCGACTCCTGCCGCCCCCCGCTCTGTCGCTCTGCGCCCCTAGATGACTCGCTCGTACTCCGCCAGGTCGAGCTTCCATACCGGCAGGCCGCAGAAGCGCGCGCCCTCCGGGCAGATCGGGCGCTGGCCGGCAAGGTCCCGGAGCGTGCAGGGGGGCAGCAAGAAGGCGCCGATGCGCGGATCCACGGCCCGGATCTGCTGCGCCTCGTCCACCGAAGCGCGCCAGATCTCCTCCTGGGCGTTGTAGCAGAGGCGCATCGCGTGCTTGTGGCGAAGGTTCAGCAGGTCCGCCGACTCCGTGAACCGGATGGCCGCCGCGTTCGGCAGCAGGTAGAGGGCGAACTCCGGCGAGACCCCCAGCCGCCGCAGGTGCGCCATCCCCTCCCAGCTCCGCGCCGTGCTCCGCGCGTAACGCCGGGCACATTCCTCGTCGCGCTTCACCAGCTCCGGCACGACGGTATCGGGCTCGCCGTCCACGTGCAGCGCCAGCACCGGGCGCGAGCCGGGCGTCGTGCGGTGGCGCTGGTCCTGGGAATCGGCGGCGTGGCTCAGCTTCTTGCGAAACGTGTAGCAGGGGTGCGCCAGACAGCGCGTCAGCTTCCCGTGCGCCGACAGGTTGAGCGCCTGCGCGAGGAGCGGATTGCGACCCGGGTCGAGCGCCAGACGGATCGCCTCGTCGTCGGCGAGCGCCGCCCGCGGCAGCCCCAGCACCTCGCGTACCGAGTCGGCCAGCACGGCCTCGTTGCTCGCCTTCCAGCCCACCAGCTTCGACACCCGGCCGCCGAGGTCGTGGTCGAACTCCTCCCGGAAGGCGCGGGTGGGATTGGGGGGGTGTGTGGGTGTGTGGGTGTGTGGGTGTGTGGGTGTGTGGGTGTGGGCGGTACCCCCACACCCCCATACGCCCATACCCCCACACTCCCGTGCCCCCGATAGGTAGGCGTACTCCGCCGTCTCCTCCAGAGCGATCGGCTCCTCGAGGAGGCGCTCGTACTCCGGCGCCTCGGCCAGGAGGCAGTCCACCATCTTCCCCACGACGACCTGCTGTTCCAGGGGGGCGTCGAGGAGGCGGCAGACCCGGTGGTAGCGCAGCAGCGTCAGCGCGGAGATGGTGTGATAGAGATAGGTGAAGGTGGCGACGGGAAGGACGTAGCGGGCCACCTCCATCGCCTTGCGCTCGATGTCGCGCTGCCATTTCTCGGGGTGACGGGCGCGGGCGGGAAAGCGCTCGAAGTAGGCGCGCGCGGCGGGCGCCATCAGCCGCTCGCACAGGGAGTGGTAGGCCCCGAACTGGGAGTGGATGGTGTCCTCGTAGACGGCGAGCG
>JACQGM010000442.1 GCA_016199585.1 Armatimonadota bacterium | reverse complement strand
CTCCGGGCAGTCTCCGGGATGCTCCCGGTAGTTGAGGGCACTACGAGATCCAGGGCGGTGGGGTAATGAAAAGGCCCTACTCGGATAGCGCCGGTACTGCCCCTTTGCGGTCTGGTATGGTATAATGGCCCGGTTGACGCGTGTTCGGGTGGGCGCGCGCCGCCGGCGCCGGAAGGGCGAGGCGCTTTCCGCCGCGCCAGCCGCGAGCAGGACGGGCGGGCACCGAGCCCGTCTCTTCGTCCATCGGAGGAGAACCAGTGAGAACCAAAGCAGCCGTGCTGTACGAGATGGGCCTGCCGTCTCCCTACGCCGCATCGCGGCCCGTGCAGGTGCGGGAGGTCGAGCTGGAAGCGCCGGGGCCCGGCGAGGCGCTGGTGGCGGTTGCCGCGGCCGGCCTCTGTCACTCCGACCTCTCGGTGGTGAACGGCACACGCCCCCGGCCGATGCCGATGGTCCTCGGCCACGAGGCGAGCGGCATCGTGCGGCAGGTTGGTCCCGGACCCTGTGATTTCCATCCCGGTGACCACGTCGTCTTCTCCTACGTTCCGACCTGCGGCCGGTGCCTCCCCTGTGTCGGCGGGCGGGCGGCGCTCTGCGAGAAGGGCGCGGCGGCGAACGCCGCGGGAACGCTCTTGAGTGGGGCGCGCCGCTTCCGCGACTCCGCCGGCCGGCCGCTGAACCACCAGTTGGGCGTCTCCGCTTTCTCGCAGCTCACCGTGTGCGCGCAAGAATCGCTCGTGCGGATCGATCCCCTCTTCCCGCTGGACAAGGCCGCCCTCTTCGGGTGCGCCGTGCTCACCGGGGTCGGCGCCGCGATCCACACCGCCGGCGTCCGCCCCGGGGAGAGCGTCGTCGTCGTCGGCCTGGGCGGGGTGGGCCTGTGCGCCGTGTTGGGGGCGCTCCTCACCGGCGCCTGCCCCGTGGTCGCGGTGGACATCCTCGATGCCAAGCTGGCGGTTGCCCGGGAGCTCGGGGCCACGCACGCGGTCAACGCGGGAGAGCCGGGCGCCGGGGAGGCGATATGCGAGATCACTGGCGGCGGCGCCCACCATGCCCTGGAGGCCGCGGGGAGTGACAAGGCGCTCTCCTTCGCCTACGCGGTCACGCGCCGGGGCGGCACCACAGTGACAATCGGCCTCCCGCCGCCCGACCGGCACTTCTCCGTTCCGATTGTGAGTCTGGTGGGCGAGGAGCGGGTCGTGAAGGGCTCGTACATGGGGTCCTCCGTTCCGCGCCGCGACGTGCCGAAGTACCTCGCCCTGCACCAGGCGGGACGCTTGCCGGTGGACCGGCTGCTCACTCGCGCCATTCAACTGGAGGAGATCAACGAGGCGCTCGACTCGCTGGATCGGGGCGAAGAGATCCGCCAGGTAATCCTCTTTGACGAAGAGGGTGCTTGAGCAGTCGGGTCCGTTCGTCCGGGACAGCCGGATCTGGCGAGGCGCCTCCTGCCGCTGGCGAGCGTTGGTGCGGTCCCACGTCGCATCGAAGAGCGCCGTGGTGTTCTTCGGGGGTACCGCCCCACGTCGGTTCGTGGTATAATGTCTGCGCGGGTGCGGTGGGAGGAAGCCCGAAAGAGCGCTGCACGTTGGCTGTCGGTGGCGGCTTCCGCATCCACGCCGGTTCGGGGGAACGGAGCTTGCCGTGAGCACCCTCAAGGAGAAGCTGCACGCGGTTGTGGAGAGCTTGACCGACGAGGAGGCGGGCCGCCTCTTCGAGATGGCGCGAGAACTGCGCGTCGCCGATGAGCAGGCAGCGCTCCTGGATGCGCTCAGGGCCATTCCCGGAGTCACCGTGCCGGAGCGCTGGCCGCCACGGTTCCACGAGGTCGAGCCGGTGGTGGTGGTGGGGAAGCCGGCTTCCGAGATGCTCATCGAGGATCGCCAATGACGCTCTACTACCTGGACGCCAGCGCCTGGGTCAAGCGCTATGCGCAGGAGGCAGGCACGGCGTGGCTGGCAGCGTTCCTTGGTCAGGGCCGCCCTGCGGCGTGCAGCGTCTTGGGTATCATCGAGGTTACGGCCACACTCGCGCGCCAGCACAGAGCAGGACAGCTCAGCGCGGACGCATTGCGCCAGAAGGTCGACGACCTGGAACGCGATTGGGCACAGATGATCCGTGTGGATGTGACCGCCGACGTGGTGATGCGGGCGAGGATCGTGGCGCGAACCTTGGCCACCCGCGGCGGTGACTCGGTTCACCTGGCTACCGCACAGTTCCTCCACGATGGACTGCGGAGCCAGGGGAAGCATCTCGTCTTCATCGCTTCCGATCATCAGTTGCTGGAAGCAGCACGGACCGCCGGCATGTCGTCTCTCGATCCTGTCGAGGAGGAGGCAAAGAGCGCGCCCTGACCGCACACCTCCTCCCGTGCGAAGGCCGATCCCCTCCCGTCGCCTCAAGCCCGCGCCATCTCCCAGATGTCCAGTTGATGGAACACCGCCATCCCTCCCCGCGCGAAGAGCGCCACGCCGTCGCTCCCCGGGAGGAAGGGGTAGACCCGGCCGGTGAGACAGCAGACGCCGTTGGCGAAGACCTCCACCACGGAGTTGTCGAGCAACACCCGCAGGTGCAGGTCCTGGCCGGACGGCAGCGCCAGGGGCACCTTCCACGCGTCCTTGGGAACGTTCACGTCGTGGAGAACGCTGGAGCTGCGCCGGTCCAGGCAGAGGCAGCCCTCGGCGGCGTTGTAGGCGATGCCGGTCGCTTCCTGCGGCCCGGCCCCGGCGGGGGTGCAGCGCACCCGGACTCCCGCCTCCGCGCCCGGCGCCAGGGCGAGCCGCGCTTCGATCTCCAGCCGGGTGGCGCGCACCTCCGGGATGGGCTGCGTCTCGCCGTCGGCCACCGCGCGCCCGGAGTAACTCCAGTGGCGCTGGCGCAGCGTCGCGACCTCCTCAGCGGGGGAGAGGCGCAATCCGCCATCCGCGCCGAGGGTGAGCACCCGCGGCACCGTGTAGGCGCCCGACCACCCGGCGATGAACTCCATGTCGCGCGACCACCCCTCGCTGATCCATCCGAAGAGGATCCGGCGGCCCCGGTCGTCCACCAGCGTCTTGGCGGCGTACAGGTTCGGGCCGGAGTCCACCTCCCCCTCGGCCTCGGGCGTGAAGCGGTGATCCGCGTAGGTGCCCACGTAGTACAGCGTCTTGGGCACCCGGTTGACGTGCGTGGACGCCAGCAGGACGTGCTTCCCATCCAGGGGGAAGAAGTCCGGGCACTCGTACATGTCGCACCCGTAACTCGGCCCCACGAAGAGGGGGTGCAGGTAATCCCAGTGGATCAGGTCGTCCGAGTGGTAGAGGAGCACCGCGCTCCCCTCGCCCGGAAGCCCGGAGCCGATCGCCATGTGCCACCCGTCGGCCTCGCGCCAGACGCAGGGATCCCGGAAGTTGGGGATCTGCTCCAGGCCCGCGGGCGGCCCGCCGATGACCGGGTTGCCGGGGTGCTTCACCCAGGTGATCAGATCGCGACTGGTCGCCATGCACTGCGCCTGGGGGCGCACGCCGGTGTAGAACGCCGTCGCGACGCCGGCATTGTCCACGATGCACCCGGTCCAGGAGCCATCCTTGTCGGGACCCCCGGGCGTGGGCTCCAGGCAGGGAGGGTGGTGCGTCCAGCGGACGAGGTCGCGCGTGGCGGCGTGCCCCCAGAGCTTGGGGGCGCCGAGGGGGAACTGCGGGGAAAGGCCGTAGAAGGCGTGGTACTCCCCGCGCCAGAAGATGCACTGGACGTCGTTGGCGCCGCGCGTGGGCGGCACGAGGTGGTACTCCGGCCGCTGCTCGGTCAGGCGGGCCCATCCGCCCGATGTTCTGTCTTCCATGTTACCCTCTGCGGGGTGCGGTGGTCCGTTGAGGCCCCGCTCCTTCCCGGCAACAGCATAGCACGCGGAGAGCCGCGAGTCAACCGCGGCCTTGACAGGTCGGCGTTCGGTCGGCAAGAGGGAATCCCGGGCAGCGGCGCCGAAAGGAGACCAGAGACTTCCGAAGTCCGGGTACCGGTACGAGAGGAAGCCATGCAGAGTGTGCTGACCGACTTGCTGAACGACACGTGGCGGGAAGCCGACCGCGCGCTGTGGGGCCAGCGGCGGGCGCGGATTCTGGCCGCGTTCACGGACCTGCTGGGCGAGGGGGCGCCGGCATCCCCGCCGGAGCCGGAGGTGCGCTGGCTGGGGGAAGAGCGCCAGGAGGGCCTCGTCATCCGGAAGCTCAGCTTCCTCGTGGAGCCGGACGATCGCGTCTATGCCTACCTGGTCCTGCCGCCCGGACTGAGCGCTCCCGCCCCGGCGGTCCTCTGCCTGCACGGCACCACCTACGATGCGAAGGATGCCTGCCTGGGGCGCGGCCAGAACCCCGCCGGCTCCAACAGGACCGCCATCCACCTCGCGCAGCGCGGCTTCGTGGTGCTGGCCCCGGACCACTTCTGCGCGGGCGAGCGCCTGAAGCCCGGTGAGAAGCCCTATGACAGCGGCCCCCTCTACGCGCGCCACCCGGAGTGGTCGGACGTCGGCAAGAGCGTCTACGACCACATGCGCTGCACGGATCTGCTCCGGACGCTGCCCGAGGTGGACGGCGACCGCATCGGCGCCATCGGGCACTCACTCGGTGGCTACAGCACCGTCTTCTTCGCGGCGATGGACGGGCGCGTCCGGGCCGCGGTGTCGAGCTGCGGGGTCACCGGGTCGTGGAACGTGGATGCCAACCGCGCCAACTGGTCGCGCACGCAGCCCGGGCGCTATGTCCACTTTCCCAAGCTGCGCCACTACTGGGAGGCGGACCGGAAGGCCCCGGTGGACTTCCATGAGATCATTGCGCTGATGGCCCCCCGCGCCTTCCTGAACATCAGCGCCGTGGGCAACGATCCCTGTTTCCAGGTGTTCGCGCCCTTCTCGGAGCTCTACTACCAGGTGGAGAGCGTCTACAAGCTGCTGGGGGCCGAGGGCAAGTTCGCCGTCCACTTCCACTCATGTGGGCACTCCTTCACCCAGTCGGCGCGGGCCCTCGCCTACACCTGGCTGGAGGAACAGTTGTTAGGATAAGGAGCGATAGCATGACGTCCGTGTGTTCGAGACTGCTGGTTACAGCCAGCGTACCCCTCTTTCTCTCCGTCGCGCAGGCCGCCACGGAAGACCTGGGCAACGGGTTCTTCCGTCACGGCATGGCCTCTCCCGTCAGCGGCAGCAGCGGCGTGGTCGCCACCGTGGATGGGGATGGCCGCAACGTCGCCTTGGTCTGGCTGCACGACCACCGCGGCACCTACGCCCTTCTGGTGGTGGACGCCGAGACGGGCAAGAGCGAGGAGATCCCGCTCCCCTTCCGGCCCGGGGGCCACATCTTCGCATCCCTCTTCTCGAGCGACCAGAAGCTCTACGCGCACGTGAACGATCGCTTCGTTCAGTTCGATCCGCGCAAGCGCGCCTTCACCTTCTCGCAGGAGACCGCGTCCCAAGTCGTCATGAGCATGACCGAGGATGACAATGGCGTCATCTGGTCGGTCACCCTCCCCGACAGCGGCGTCCTCTCGTTCAACCCCACCACCCGCGAACTCCGAGACTACGGGTCCGTGTATCCCCAGGGCTGGCGGCAGTACCCATCGTACGTCGCCACCGACGACACGGGGTGGCTCTACTTCGGGCTCGGCATCTACGCCAGCCAGATCGTCGCGTTCGACCCGCGAACCGGCAAGGGCTCGCCGATCCTCGCGGAGGAAGAGCGCGGTAAGGGGACTGCTCACGTCTACCGGGACCAGAACGGGAAGGTCTACGGCGCGCCCCTGACGAGCGCCAACGATAGTTGGTTTGAGCTCTACCGGGGGGAGGGGAGGAAGATCGGCAAGCTCGGGCAGAAGCGGGAGAAGCGGATCATCACCGGCAATCAGGGCCTCTTCCACCGCGACTTCCCGGACGGGAAGCGTCTGGTGAGCTGCGATACGAGGGAGCGCCTGCTCGTCGTCGAGGACCGCCGGACGGGAGAGACCCGGCGGCTGCACTTCGATTACTCGAGTGAGGGTGCCTACATCATGGCCGTGGCCGCCGCCCCCAACGGCACTTTGTGCGGCGTCACCTCCGCTCCGAAGCCCAGAACCTTCTTCAGCTATGACCCCCGGGCGGACCGATGGTGGACGAAGAACGCCGCCTTCGGGCAGTGGAACACCATGGCCCGCCAGGGCGACCGCTTCTACGTCGGCACCTACAGCCAGGGCGCGCTCCTGGAGTGGAATCCGTCCGCGCCGTGGGTGGATACGGTGGAGGGGAACGAAGCGAGCAATCCCCGGCTGCTGAAGGGGTGCCTCCCGATCATCGGACGCCCGCACGACGTCCTGGCCCATCCCGACGGGAAGAGCATCATCCTCGCCGGCACGCCCGGCTACGGCTACGCCGGGGGCGGCTTGCTCTTCTGGGACCGGACCACCGGGGCCGGCACGCTGCTCCCGCACACCGACGTCCTCCCCGGCCACGCCACGTACAGTCTGGTGGCACTGCCGGAAGGCAAGCTGCTCGGGGGCACCACCACCAACCCCGGCACCGGGACCAGTGAGCAGCAGCCCAAAGCCGCGGAGCTGTACCTCATGGACATGGCGACCAAACGGGTGGAGTGGCACGAGGCCGTGCTCCCGGGCGCCCAGCAGTATTCGGACATGTGCCTGGGGCCGGATGGCCTGGTCTACGGCTTGACGGGGAAGACACAGTTCTTCGTCTTCGACCCCGCCCGAAAGCGGATTCTGCACCGGCAGGACCTGCTGCCCGAATACGGCCGGGCGATCTGGCACCAGGGGCCGCGGGTGTTCCTCCTCGGCCCGAAGCAGGAGATCTACATGCTCCTGGTGAGGGGCATCGCGCAGGTGGAGCCGGGAACGTTCCGGATCAAGATGGTGGCGGAGTCCCCCGTGCCGATCAGCAGCGGGGGCGACGTGCTCGACGGGCGGATCTACTTCACGAGCGCATCTTACCTCTGCAGCTACCGGCTGTGAGGCGTGAGGATGAACGGAGGAACCGGCTGTGGGTGTCACTCCGCAGGAGAAGGAAGTGCTGCGCACCCTCGGCAGGCGCGTGGCGGAGATCGCCGCCCTGCCCGACCAGGAGGTGCGGCGCCGAATGTGGAAGCGCCTCAACCGCCTGGAGCGGGTCCGCCCGCTGATCCAGACTCAGGCCTACGTTCAGGACATCTGGGATGAGTTGATCCCGCCGGATCAGATGCAGTGCGCCGACCCCTACTGGCGCGCGCACGAGCTGGATCTGCGGAAGCGCATTTACGTCTGGGAGAACTTCCGCGACGACCGCGTCATTGACGACGTGGTCGGCTGCCCGTACGCGATCTACGGACGGATCTCCGGGTTCGGCATGAAGGTCATCGCCGAAAGCTCCACTACTCCGCTCGGCGCGAGGGCCTACCGCACCAGCCTCGTCGAGGAGCGCGACATCGAGAAGATCCAGACCGAGGCGCACATCCGCGTGGACTGGGAGGAGACGGAGCGCCGCTACGAGCGTCTCTGCGACGTGTTCGGAGGCATCCTGCGCGTGGAGAAGCAGGGACCGAACCGCTTCGGCTTCTCGCCGATGGACCAGTTCATCAAGTGGCGTGGCATCGAGCAGATGTTCATGGACCTGGTGGATCGCCCGGCGTGGGTCCACGAGGCGCTCGAGCGGATGACCCGGGGCTACCTGAGCGACATGCTGCAGTTGGAGCAGCTCCACCTCCTCTCGCCGGGAAACGGCAACGTGGATGCCGGCTCCGGCGGCTACTGCTGGACCGATGATCTCCCCCAGCCGGACTTCGATGGCGAGCACGTGCGGCTCAAGGACCTCTGGGCGCGCGCCATGGCGCAGATCTTCGCCGGCGTGTCGGCTGACATGCACGAGGAGTTCGCCCTCCAGTATGAGAGGCGCCTGCTGGCGCACTTCGGCCTGACGAGCTACGGCTGCTGCGAGCCTCTCGACCGGAAGATGCGCATCTTGCGCAAGATCCCCAACCTCCGCCGCGTCTCGATGAGCCCGTGGGTGGACATCGAACGCGCGTCGGCGGCGGTGGGCCGGGACTACGTCTATACCCACAAGCCGAACCCCGCCGTGGTCAGCATGGGGGAGTGGGACCCGGAGCTGGCCCGCCGGCAACTGCGCGACGCCTTCGAGAAGACGCGCGACAACGTGGTGGAGGTAAACCTCCAGGACCTGCACACCGTGCGGAACCAGCCGCACCGCCTCCGCGAGTGGACGCGGATCGCGCTCCAACTCGCCGAGGAGTATGCCTGATCGGCCCGCGGCCGGCGGCTTGTCATCCCCGCCGCCGGCTGATATAATGGGCCAGCGTGCCTGCCCTACGCACCTCCGGACCGAGAGAAGCGCAGAGCCAAGGGGGGGGAGAGCGATCGCACAGCGGCGGAAGCGCCGGCCCGTCGGCGGCGCCATCATCGTCGGTGACGAGCATCTGGCCCGAATCCAGGACATGCACCGTGCCAAGGGCCTGGTCACGGCCGAACTCGGCCTCTCCGAGGAGGCTGTTTTCGCCTGCCGCCTCGCCATCTCCGAGGCGGTGGCAAACGCCTTCGAGCACGGCCAGCGCGACGGCACGTTCTACTGCCGGGTGAGGGTCGAGCGGGAGACGGGCCTCATTCGCATCGCCGTGGAAGACCGCGGCTACGGCTTCCGCTGGCAGGGCCTCAGCGCCTCGATGCCATCGCCCGAGGAGGAGCACGGGCGCGGCGTCCACCTGATCCGCCTTCTCATGGACGGGGTTTCCATCCTCAGCACGCCGGAGGGCACCTGCATCGAGATGGTGAAGGTGCTCACCGGCGCCGGGGGGTAGACACCGCTCAGAAGAGCGGCTGCGGCTGGAAGTCCACCTGGTCGGCGGCCACGTTGCGGTAGCGCACGCCGTCGCGCTCGCCGTCGAAGAAGCGCCCCTTGCCCCGATGCACGTGGCCGTAGACGACCGTCCGCGCCCCCGCCTCCCGGAAGAGGCGCGCGAACTCCGTGTCGCCCAGCTCCGGCGTGAACGGCGGGAAGTGAATCATCCCCACGAGCGCGTCCACCGGCGGGAGGGAATCGAGCGAGGCGCGCAGGCGCTGGATCTCCGTGGCGATGATCTCGGCGTCGTGGGGGGTGGCGGGCGGCACCACCCACCCGCGCGTTCCGGCGACCCCGATGCGCCGTCCATCCTGCTCGACGACGTGGGCCGTCTTGTGCAGCGGCACGAGCGAGGGGGGGATCATCGCCTGGAGGCGCGCGGCGGGCCGCTTGGATGACCACCAGTAGTCGTGGTTCCCGCGCACCATCACCTTCGTTCCGGGGAGCGCGGCGATCCATTCCAGGTCGGGGATCGCCTCCTCGAAGCGCATCGCCCAGGAGATGTCCCCCGGGATGAGGACCGTGTCCTCGGGGCTGACGACCTCCATCCAGCGCGCCCGGATCTTGTCGGCGTGGCCGGCCCAGTGGGCGCCGAAGATGTCCATCGGCTTCTCGCCGCTGGACGACAGGTGGAGGTCGGCGATGGCATACAGGCTCATGAGCCCCAGTATAGGGCTCCACCGCCGTGCATGTCAACCGCGCGTGTCTCAATAGCGCGGCATCTCCGGCGCCACCTCGGCGGCCCAGGCCGCGATGCCCCCGCGGAGGTGGGACACGCGGTCGAAGCCCGCCCGCCGCAGGATCCGCACCGCCTGCGCGCTCCGCACCCCGTGGTGGCAGTAGGCAACGATCTCCCGCGCGCGGTCGAGGGCGCTCAGGCGTGCCGGCAGCTCCCCCG
>JACQGM010000431.1 GCA_016199585.1 Armatimonadota bacterium | reverse complement strand
TGTGGGGGTGTGGGGGTGTGAGCGTGTGGGCGTGGGGAACCATCAGCGACGCCCACACTCCCATACCCCCATGCTCCCATACTCCCATGCTCCCACACTCCCACACGCCCATACGCCTCCGCGCTCCGGGCGGCGGGATAGTCGCGGTGGTACAGGTGCCAGAAGACGCGCCAGAGGAGCTGCACCACGAAGCTGCGCGACGCGGCCGCGCCGAAGCGGGCAACGACGGAGTCGCGCACTTCGCGCAGGGAAAGGAGACCGTGCCGGATGTAGGGCGACAGCCGCGAGCTCCCCTCGGGGCCGAGGGACTGGCCGCGCTCGTTGTAGCGGTGGACATCAAAGGCTTGGAGACGGCGCAGGCCCTCGGCGCGCCCGCCGATGTCCGTGCCAGCGCGGGGATCCCCCCGGTAGAGGCCGGCCAGCGCCTCGGCGGCGTACTGTCGAAGCTCCTCGCGCGGCCGGGACTCGTGGGATAGCACCATCGTCATCGGCTACCAGTATGCCACAGGCGGCCCCCTTTGTCAAGGCGCAATCCGCCCATCCGCCCATTGGCGCGGAACTGTTGTCACTGCTCGGCGAGAATGCTCACGCTCGCGCGGCACCGACCAGACCGGCACCACCACTCACTTCCCGCCACCAGTTCCACCTCCCGGTGCGGAATCGCCGGCGGCGTCGCGATCCGAGGATGCGGCCGCCCGGCAGTCCTACAGCGATCCGACCCGCCCCGGGCCCACCACGCCGCGCAGCCCATCGAGGAAGCCGAGCGCGCAGGCGCGCGCGTAGCGATGCCGCCCCCGCAGACACTGGCTCAGGCAGCGGTGCGGCAGCCCCACCAGCCCCAGGTGAAGGAAGAAGAACGCCTGGTGATACCACCGGCCGTGGCGCCGCACGAGGTAGCACCGGTTGCGCAGAATCAGATAGCCCTCCACCGGGCTGCGCACCCCGTGCCGCACCTTGTGCCGCACTCGCACCCCGGGGTGTACCCGCGCGCGCATCCCGATCTCCTTCAGGCGCAGGCCGAGATCCAGCTCATCCACGTACGCGAACAGGTCCTCATCCAGGCGCACCCCCTCGCGCAACGCCGTGCGTGTGTAGAGCACCAGCGCGCCCTGGACGTAGTCCGCGACGAAGGGTTTCTCCGGGTCGGCCTCTACCTCCTTCGCTGTCAGCCAACGGGTGCGCGCTGTCCAGAGGTTGAAGCCGCGCCCGCCGACACTGCGCGTCTCGCCGGTGTGGAAGTCCACTTCGCGCGCGCCGACCAGGGCGGCGCCGGGGTCCGCCGCTGCGGCCACCACCAGGCGAGCGACGGCATCCGCCTCCACCTCGATGTCCGGGTTCGCCACGAGGACCATGTCACAGCCCTCGCGGATGCCGAGGGCGAGCGCATAGTTGGTGCCCCCGCAGAACCCGAGGTTGGCGCCGGTGCCCACGAAGCGCACCTGCGGATAGGCCCGGGCAACGCGCGCCTCCGTGCCGTCGGCGGAGGCGTTGTCCACCACCACGAGACTCATGTTGGGGTAGCTCTGGCGCAGCAGGGACGCGATCGTCTCCAGGACCACCGGGCCGGGGTTGTAGGTGAGCACGCAGACCAGCACGCGTGGGTATTCCGACGGCAACGGCACCTGCCCATCCTCCTCCCTCGGCGCCGTGGGATGCGGGCACCGCACGGAGGGTTCGTCAGGGAAGAGGAACCTCCTGCGCCGACGGGCGGTATCCGCTTGCCCCTTCCACCAGGGATCACCGTCGGCGCGACGAAAGGATTCCCTGTCGGCCCGGGCTCCGGGTCCGGCGGCGAGATGGCGGCCGCGACGCCGGCACGCCGCCACCGGCCGGCCCGCCGTCAGAGAGGTGCCCGATGACCGCACGCGAACGCTTCCTGGCGACCATGCTCGGGGGTAACCCCGACCGCATCCCCTACCGCTTCGGCTGGCCGCACCAGTCCACCACGGAGGCCTGGGAGCGCCAGGGCCTGCCGCCCGCCGCCGACTTGAGCCGCTTCGTGGGCATGGATCCGTGGGAGAAGCTGCCCGTCACCTTCATGCCCGACCCGCCCTTCGAGCCGGTCATCCTGGAGGAGAGCCCCCGGCACCGGGTCTGGATTGACCAGCTCGGCGCAAAGCGGATGGACCATCGCGAGGTCGCCACCGCCGGCTTCGTCACCCGCTCCTGGCTCGAGTTCCCGGTGAAGACCCGCCAGGACTTCCGGCGCATGGTGGCAGAGCGTTACAACCCGCACTCCGCCGGGCGCACCCCGGTGGACCGGGAGGCGTGCGTGGCTCGCCTGAGGAGCCGCGATACCGTCCTCGGGTTCTCCTTCCCCTCCCTCTTCTGGCGCGTGCGCGACTGGGTGGGCTTCGAGGGGCTCTGCACCCTCTGCGCGGACGACCCCGGCTTCGTACACGAGATGATGGAGTACGTCTGCGACTTCAGCATCGCCGTGCTGGAGCGGGCGCTGAGCGAAGTGAGCGTGGACCACCTCTACTTCAACGAGGACATGGCCTACAAGACCGCTTCGATGATCTCGCCCGTGATGGTGAAGACGTTCATGTGGCCGCGCTACCGACGCCTGGTGCGCTTCTTCCGCGAAAAGGGCGTGAGCGTGCTGGTGATGGATTGCGACGGGCACATCAGCGAGCTGATCCCGTTGTGGATGGACGCCGGCATCAACGTCGTCTCGCCCGTGGAGATCGCCGCCCACAACGACCCGGTGGCCTACCGCAGGCGCTTCGGAAAGAGCCTGGGGATGTGGGGCGGGATTGACAAGCGGGAGCTGCGTTACGACAAGGCGCGAGTGAAGCGCGAAGTGATGAGCAAGGTGCCCTGGCTCGTCGAACAGGGCCGCTACATCCCGTCGGTGGACCACAGCGTGCCGCCGGATGTCCCGCTGCGCAACTACCTCTACCTGTGCGAGTTGATCAAGGAGATCGCCTGCGGCGGCGACCTGAGCGCCTTCGAGCCCTCCGGCGACCTCGAGGAGCAGCTCGGCCCGATTGGGGAGATGTGGCCGCCGGCAAGAGCGACGATGGAGGAGAAGCGATGACCCGTGACCTATCGGGCGAGCGCGCCGTGGGGCACGCTCGTTACCTGGCGGAAGCGATCGGCGTGCGGCTGACCGGCACGGAGGCCGAGCGCCGCGCGGCCGACTACGTGGCGGCACAGCTCCGGGCCGCGGGCGTGCCCCGAGTGTCCATCGAGACCTTCCCGTGCCTCGCCTGGGGGTGCGAGCGCGCCGCGCTCACGGTTGACGGCGCCGAAGTGCCGTGCCTGCCGGTCGCTCACGCCGGACGCACGCCCGAAGGGGGCGTCGAGGGGGAGTTCCTCTACCTGGAGACCGGCTCGGACCTGGACCGGGCGCGCGCGCCATTGGATGGCCGCATCGGTCTGATGTTCGGGTCGTTCGGAGACGAGCCCTCCCGCTTCCGGGCGCTGATGGATTCCGGGCTGGCGGCGCTCCTCGTCGTGGACGACCGGCTCCCGTTCGATTGGAACGTCGCCTCCGGCTTCCCGGCCTATTGGGTCAGTCTCGGCCCGATCATCCCGATGGTCTCGGTGCCGTACCGCTGCGCCTGGGACCTGGTCCGCACCGGGGCGCGCCGGGCGCGCCTGGAGCTGCGCTCCTGGCGCGCGGAGGCAGAGTCGCAGAACGTCATCGGCGTCCTGCCCGGCACCGACCCCGACGCCGGTGAGGTGATCATCACCTGCCACCACGACGGCGTGGACGGCTCGCCGGCTGCGGAGGACAACGGCAGCGGCGTGGGGTGCGTGCTGGAGCTGGCGGGCGCCTTCGCCGGTGCCTCTCCCCGGATGGGCCTGCGCTTCATCTCCTGCGGCACGGAGGAGCACCTCTCCGAGGGCGCGAAGCACTACGCGCTGCGCCACCGGGAGGAGTTGGCCCAGGATGCGCGGCTGGTGTTGAACACCGATGCCGTCGGGTGCTGGATGGGGGAGAACGAGATCCACGTGACCGGCAGCCCCGGGATGCGCGCGTGGGTCGAGGAACGGGTCCGCGCCACGGGGTTCAGCGCGCGCTATGAGACGAAGGTATCGCCCTTCAGCGACCACTTCCCGTTCGCGGCGCTGGGCGTGCCCGCCGTGTGGTTCCACCGCCGCAACTGCGCCGGCGGCCGCTTCTATCACCATAGCGCCCTGGATACGGCCGATGTGCTCTCTCCCGGCGTGATGACGGCCACGCTGCGGGCGCAGGCCGCCATCGTGGACGGGGTGTTGGCCGGCGCGGAAACGTCTGGCTGGCGCGCCTTCCCGCCCGGGCAGCGGCAGGCGATCGCGGAGTGCGAGCGCAACTGGTGCGGGGTGAGGTTCGGGGCGACGGGGTAACCGAAGATCGTGATGGACGCCGTGCGGGGCCGTGCCACGGCGGCCGAGATCGCTCGGTGCCGGACAACGGGATCGACGGACCTCTCTCGCGTGCGTTGGCCACCCGGCCGGGGCACGCCCGGCGATCAATCGCCGGGCTGACAAACGGCGCCCCATGAATGAGGCTTACGGTCACAGGCCGGCGTGCGAGGCGTTCCGCCAAGCCCGATTTATCGGGCGCTGTTTCGCAGCCCGGCGATTCATCGCCGGGAGGTCCCCCGGGGAACGCACGACGATGAATCGCCGGGGAGGTGTGCAGCGCATCGAGGACGTGCGCCAGCCCAGCGCGGGAGGCATTGAGGATGACCTCGGTGGTTCGGCCGTCCTGTTGCTGAATGCTGACGCGGTCAGGACTCGTCACCAAGGCACGTGCCCACCTTGCGCGCCGTGTCAATCAGCGGGTGGTCCAGGGGCACCGAGCGCAGCTTGCCGGCGACCTCTTCCAGGGGTACGGGCACGCACTCGCTGCCCCGCAGGGCCACCATGACGCCGCACTGCCCGCGGGCGATCAGATCGGCGGCGGCGATGCCGAGGCGGGTGGCGAGGACGCGGTCGGCGGGAGTGGGAGTGCCGCCGCGCTGGAGGTGGCCGAGGACGGTGACGCGGGCCTCGAGGTGCGTGCGCGCTTCCAGGTCTTCGGCGAGCGCGGCGCCGACGCCGGACTGCCCGGCCCCGCCGACGGGCGCGCGCGCCGGCGCCGGCGGCTTCTTCGGCTTCTTCACCGGCTTCCCGCCCTCGTCGCCGCCCGCTGCGACGGCGAGGCCGCCGTCACCCGGTCGCTTGCCCGCCTTCTCCCCCTTCGAGCCGGTGTCTCCAGTGCCGTCGTCAGCATCTCCCTCGCCCGCGGTGCCCGCCGGCAGCGCGCCCTCGGCGACCACGACGATGCTGAACCGGCGCCCGCGCCGCATCCGCGAGACCAGGCTCTCGGTCACCGCGTCCAGGCTGTAGGGGATCTCCGGGATGAGGATCACGTCCGCGCCGCCCGCCACGCCCGCCGCCAGCGCCAGCCACCCGGTGTTGTGCCCCATCGTCTCCACCACCATGATCCGGTGGTGACTATCGGCCGTGGAGTGGAGGCGGTCAATCGCCTCGGCGACGATGGTCTGCGCGGTATCGAAGCCGAAGCAGACGTCCGTGCCCCACACGTCGTTGTCAATCGTCTTCGGCAGGGCGACGATGCTGAGGTCGCCCTGTCTCACCAGGCGGATGGCGTTCTTCATCGTGCCGCCGCCACCCAGGCACACCAGGCAGTCCAGGTGCAGCCGCCGGTAGTTCGCGATGGCGACGCCGCTCAGGTCCACCTCGGTGCCGTCGGCGACAGGCATGCGGTGGGGCTTGTCGCGGCTGGTGCCGAGGAAGGTGCCGCCCCGGGTGAGGATGTCCGAGAAGTCGCTGGCGGCCAGCGGGCGCGTGCGGTTCTCCACGAGGCCGCGGAAGCCATCCAGGATGCCGATGACCTCCATGCCGTAGTGGCCCACGGCAGCCTTGCCGACGCCGCGGATCGCCGCGTTCAGCGCCGGGCAGTCGCCGCCGGACGTGAGGATTCCGATGCACTTGCTCTTGCGCGTGTCACTCATCGCCGCCCCCCAATCCACAACAACGACGATCCGCGCCGGTAGGTCGCGGGGGTGGAATCAGCCCGGCGGGTGCGCGGTCGTGGTCACCATCAGGTTCCACGCGCCGGGGGCGCGCTCCTGCCGCCCGGCTATCCCGGCGTGCCCCCGCGCGAGGCGAGCGCGACCACCTCCTCCGCCCCCAGCGCCCGCCCATACACCCGCAGGTCGCTCAACGCCCCCCGGAAGTAGTCGTGGGGGCCGAAGCCGATGAGGAGCGGCCCAGCCGTCGTCAGGTCATAGGCATCCGCAGCGAAGGGCGCGGACACAGCGACGGAAGCGCCATCCACGTACAGCCGCAGTTGCCCGGCCGCGCGCACGGCGGCGACGTGGCGCCACCCGCCCGGGAAGGCCTCGTCCCACGTGGCGGCGCGGCCCGCCTGAATGGACCAGACGCGCCCCGAGGGGAGGGTGCCGGCGAAGAGGCGGCCCTGGTAGACGGCCATCGTCCATACTCGCCGCAGGGGAACGGGCGTCGCGTCCAGATTGCCGATGAAGGCGAAGCCCTCGCCGTCCATCCGCCAGACGTTCGCCATCGGCAGCGCGCCGAGGTAAACCTTGCCGTTGTAGAGCGCCATCCCCATGATCTCACGCTCGTAGCCGACCGGCCCGCCGCCGACCCGCGCCCAGGCCTCGCCGCTCTCAAAGCGGTACACTTCGCCCTGCGGCCAGGTGCCCACGAACAATCGGCCCTGGTGGATCACAGCGCTGTAGGTCTGCATCGAGCGCTCCGGCTTTCCGCAGAAGGCCCACGCTTCGCCGCCTTCATAGCGGTAGACCGGCCCGCCATTGATCAGCGCGTAGAGGCGGTCCCCGTAGACGGCGAGGGAGAGGATGCGCTACTCCGGGCCGATGTGCCGCCAGCGGGTGCCCCCCTCGTAGCGGAAGACACCGCACCGGTGGTCGCTGATCGCGTAGAGGGCTCCGTGGTAGAGCGTGAGACCCATCGCATCGTCCGCCTTGCCGGTGGAGTAGCCGGATGTGGGTGTCGCCTCCGGCACGGCGTCCTCGCTGCCCGGGTGGCCGGCGAACACCCATCGGCCGTCCGCCTCCACGCGGTAGACTTGCCCGCCGGGCGTCCGGTTGAGGACTTCTCCCAGGAGCGAGCCGTGCGTGTTGTAGCGCGCCAGCCCGCAGTAGAGCGCCCCGTCGAACTCCGCCACCGAGTGTACCGCGTTGCAGCCGACCGGGTTGCCCAGATCCGTCCACTCCGCGCCCCCCTCGTAGCGCCAGAGGCGGCCCGCTTCGTCCGCGCCGATCTCCAGCGTGCCCGCATAGAGGTGGCCGCCGGAGACCTTCAGAGCGGTGATGGATGCCGCGCGCCCCGGGCGGCCGCAGTCTTCCCATGCGCCCTCCAGGCGGCCCTGATCCACGCCGAAGTGGAGGTTACGGTAGTTCGACTGCGCCGTGGATGTCATCCCCCCGTTCGTGACGATGGCGAGTTGGAACCCCCGGCGGGCCGCGCCGTCGAATCGGCTCACCAGGTCGCCGACGACATCGGCGGATACCGCATCCGTGTACAGCCAGGTTGCGATGCTGAAGTCGCCGCGCCCGAGCGCCAGCGCCGGGTGGCCGGCCACTTCCAGGTGCGCCCCCGCGCCGTCGAAGCTCGCCGCGCCGCCGGGCCGGCCCTCGGGCGCCCGGGAGAGGAGGCGGACGCCGTGGTTGCGGACGGCCAGGCCGACGCCCGAGTGGTCCTCGCAGTCCCCCGTAAAGGGGAAGTGCCCGATCAGAGCGGCATCCAGAGACTCTCTGTTCATGATGACCTCCGCCGGGCCGCCCGCGCCGTGCGTACGGCTACGGCGCGGGCTCGGGACACCGGGGGAATGTGACGGTGACCCGGGTGCCCCGGTTCTCCTCGCTCTCCAGCCGGATATCACCCCGGTGCGTCTCGATGATGCGCTTGACGATGGAGAAACCCAGGCCCGTGCCGTGGGCGGTGAGGCGCTTGGCGTTCTCGGCCCGAACGAACTCCTCGAAGATCCGGTCCTGTACCCCCTTGGGAATCCCGATGCCGTTGTCGTCCACCACCAGGGAGGCGCGGCCGTCGCCGGGTGCGAGATCCACGCTCACCCGGCCACCGTCGAGAGTGTACTTCACCGCGTTGCTGACCAGGTTCTCGAAGACGCGCGCCAGTTGGTGCCGGTCGCCGTTGACAAACAGCCGCGCACCGGAGATCCGAACCGCGAAGGCTTGTTGCTTCTGCCGCGCGGTCGCCCCAACGCTCTCGGCGACCTCCGCCAGCACCTCGTTGAGGCACACCGGAGCGAACGCCGCGGCGGCGGCGCGTTCCTGACCCGCAACCAGTGCCAGCAGATCGTTGACCAGCTCGATCAGGAGCTGGCCTCGGTCGTGCGCCCGGCGCACGGATTGGGCGACTTTCTCCGGGACCGGCCCGAGGTAGCCGTCGAGGATGAGCTTCAGGCCCCCCAGGATGGCGTTCATCGGCGAGCGCAGCTCATGGGCCACAACGCGCATGAACTGCGCTCGCTCGCGCTGGGTGGTTTCCAGCACCTCGACGCGCTTCACCTCCTCGTGCAATCGCGCGTTCTCAATGGCGAGCGCCGCCTGCTGGCCCAGGATGCTCAACAATTGCACGTCCTCCGGGCCGAAGGCGCCGTCGCGCTTGTTCAGCGCCTGCATCACCCCCAGGGGAGCCGCTTCCGCCATCGCCAGAGGCACCGTCACCATGTTCCGCGTCGTATAGCCGGACTGGCGGTCCACCTCCCGGTGGTGCGCCTTGTCCCGGGTGACGTCGTCGGTGACGCGGGGCTCACCACTGCGGAATACTTCCCCGGCGATCCCCTGGTCCGCCCGGAAGGCGTACCCGGTCAACACCGACGCCTTCTCGCCCACCACGTAGCGGAACACCAGGCTGTCCGAGTCCGGGTCGTGGAGGAGAATGGACCCGGCATCGGCTCGCACCGTTTCCAGCGATACCTCCAGCGCCTGGCGCACCAGCGCACCGACCTCCGTTTGCGTGTGAAAGGCAGCGCAGATGCGGTAGCCCGCATCCATCTGCCGCTGTTTCTCCTGCAGAGCCGCCCACAAGGCGGGACTCTCGTGCCGGTACGCCACGGGAAGCGCATCCATACCCGTCACTCCCTGCTCTCGCCCGCGGGGTGCCGCCGGGACAGCTCCCCAGTCAGGGGCACGCGCCCCGAGCTACTCGCCCAACGCGCCACGGACGGCGTCCAGCACCGCCTTCGCATCCACCGGCTTCTGGAGCACACCCGCGAGGCCGTGCTGGCGCACGTCCGCCTGCTGGTAGAGGGCGTCCCCCGCCGAGCTGAGCATGTAGACGGGGGCCTTGTTGCCCCGCTCGCGCAGCTTGCGAGCGAGTTCGAGGCCCGCATCCACGCTCTCCATCATCAGATCCACGATCAGCAGGTCCGGCTGCTGCTCCTCGTATGCCCCCAACGCCGTCGCGGCGTTGGGGGCGAGCGCCGTAAGATACCCACTGGCCTCGAGAACTACTTGCAGTTGGTCGCGAACATACTCATCGTCGTCCACACAGAGAACCACGTACTTGCCGTCTCTCATCGTCTCCTCGTTGCTCTCCAGTTCCAGTTGCTTCTGTGGCGCACGCCCTCTGGAGTGCTCCCCTCACGGCCCCTCCATCCGTCCTGGCCCTGAGTGACAGACCGGGTGCTCCCCTAGCGGCGGCTGCGCACCCCGGCATTCTACCCTACCCGGGGAAGTGTGTCAACGCTGAGGGGCGGGCCGGGGGATGGCGTGGGCGGCGTGTACACGCGAAATGGCCGGGCTTCCGCCCGCGCCGACGCGCGAACGCCCGGCCATCCGTGCCGGCCAGCGGCGTGCGTTCTGCCGGCCACAGCCCCTCACCTACCGAGAGCCCTACGCCTCCCGATCGATCACCATCACCGCGGCGTCGTTCGCCGGCAGCAGGCACGTCGCCCGGCCCGGCTCCCGGCGCACTTCACCGTAGAGGACCTCAGCGACCTTCCAGCCGCCTTGCAGGGCCAGGTCCTCGCGGATCGGCTCCGTCGCATGGTTGACCACCACCACCACGCGCCGGTCCTCTCCCAGGGCGTGCTCGGTGACGGCGACGAACGGGTTCTCCTTGCGCACCGCGCGGCCCCGCACCGCCTCGGCGGCGATGTGCCGGTAGACCTGCCAGCACGGGAGCGCGGCCGGCGCGTGGAAGCTGCCCGACGTGGTGGTGAGCAGCATCTCCATCGGCACGTTGAGGACGTAGACCTTCCCCTTGCCGTAGGAGGCCACCGTGAACGCGGGATTCCCGTCCTCCTCGCGGCCCAGCACCTCCGCGCGTGTCGGAGTCATGCGTACCTTGAACTGGCCCCCGCAGGGGATGGAGGGCGCGCCCGGCAGTCCCTCCAGCCGGATCCTACCGAACTCCCGCCGGCGCTCGCGGACCTGCGGCTCCAGGCCGGTCAGCGGCTCGAAGCGGTCGCCGAGCGCGGAGTCCATTGACAGGTAGAGAGTGGCGCCCGCCTCGACCTTCGCCAGCAGATCGAGCAGGCGACGCCGGGGAATCATCCGGTGGCCGCTGAGGCAGGGAAGGAGGTAGAGCGGCGCGTCGCGGATCGGCTGGCTTTCGTGTTGGAACTCGATGTCGAAGCCGGCCTGTTTGGCCAGGATGAACGCGCTGAAGGCCACGCCCCAGTGGTCCTGCCCCTCGGTGAGGATGCAGACGGCCTCGCGCGAGCGCAGGGGAAGGTGCCCGAAGGGAAGGCCCTCCACGAAGCGGCCGAAGCCGCCGATGGTGTCGAGCGCCGGCTTGGGAGAGCCATCCACGCGCAGAAGGCCCAACTCGCGCTCCATGGCCGCCCAGTCGTAGGGCGCGTGCGCCAGCTCCGTCTGGTCGTTGGCGCACCACCAGAGGAAGCCGTGACAGTCGTTGGCCCAGAGGGAGAAGAGGCAGGTGCGCGCGAAATCGGCGGCGATCTTCTCGCTGGCCATGACCGGGCCGAGGGAGCCGATCTCCTGGCAGAGGCAGGGCTTGCCCCCGATGTCGGCGTACATGCGCGACTCCGCCGTGCTGTGCATCACCGTGCGGATGGTGTTCAGCGGGTCGTGATCACAGTGGCGGGTGAAGATGGCGTAGGGGTGGGTGGTGAGCACGTCCACCAGCTCGCCCTGGTCCTGCATGGTCCAATTGCCCTCGGGGCGGAGGCCGTGCAGCCCCGAGACGACCGGGCGCGAGGGGTCCACGGCGCGGATGGCGTTGGTGATCGCGGCGGTCCAGACAAACGCCTGGTCGCGGTTGGCGCTCCCCATGCAGTTGCACTCGTTGCCGAGGTCCCAGCCGGCGATGGCCGGATGGCCCTTGAAGGTGCCCACGAAATGGCGGACGAAGCGCAGCTCCCACCGCATCGGCACCGCGTCCGTGAGCACGTCGTGCCCGGCGAAGGCATCCGGCACGTGCAGGCGGCCGCTCATCCACCCGGTGAGCAGGCCGACGATCAGCTTCAGGCCGTGCTTCTCCGCCAGATCCAGGAACTCCGCGAAGTGGTCCATCGCCACTTGCGACATGCCCGCCCGGCCGCAGGCGTCGTCCGGGAACGGCTCTTCGCCGTGTCGGAACTCCACCACCTGGCCGCGGCCGCCGAGTAGGCTCTTGAGCGGCTGAAAGTCGGGCCAGAGGGGGAAGACGCGCAGGACCTGCACCCCCGCCTCGCTGAGGCGCTGGAAATCCCGGTCCACGATCTCCGGCCGCCAGTCGGCCCACGTGCGCGTGCCCGCGTGCGAAGCCCAGTAGTTACACCCCACGACGAACTCGCCGGGGGTTGTCAATGTCACGTCCGTCTTCACTCTTATCTCCTTCTATCCGCGGCCGATACGCTCGACGACACGGAACAGCTTGTCGGCTTCCTGCTTGGCGGTCTCCTCCGGCTCCGTCAGGTAGCCGATCACGATCCGCGGGATGACGTGCTCGGCCACGGGGCAGAGGCCGTCCGGATAGAGCTCCGCTGACCGGCGATTGGCCGCACAGGAAAATGCGTGAGCCAGACGATCCCGGATCACCGGGTGCCGGTAGGCGGGGATCTTGGTGTAGCCGACGGTGATGGACGAGAGCCTCGCCTCCGCCACGGCCGCCGAGAAGTCCTTCAGGGGGATCCCGTGCTCTTCACCCCGGAAGGTGGCCGCCCAGTGATAGAAGGTGTGCTCGGCATCCTCGGGTCCGCGCTGGAGCTGCAGCCACGGGCATCCGGCAACGGCCTGGTCGTAGTAGGTGGCGTGCTTCCGGAGCTGGGCGATGGCGGCGGGGAGCGTCTCCAGTTGCGCGAGAGCGATGGCCGCGGTGGGCTCGTTCATCCGGTAGTTGTAGTCCAGACCATAGGCCACCGACTGGAAGGTGGGAGCGCCCGCGTGCCGTCCCAGCCCCTTGCACAGCTCCGGGTCGTTGGTGGTCGCCATGCCGCCGTCGCCCACGGAGAGCTGCTTGCTGGCCTGCAAGCTGAAACACCCGACGTCGCCCCAGCTTCCCGTGCAGCGGCCCTTGTAGGCGGCCAGGATCGATTCGGCGCAGTCCTCGATCACCAGGAGCTTGTGGCGGCGGGCCACCGCGAGGATGCGATCCATCTCCGCCGGCAGGCCCCAGGCGTGCGTCACGATGACGGCCTTGGTCTTCTCGGTGATCGCCCCCTCCAGCTTGTCCGGGTCCATGTTGTGGGTCACCGGGTCAATGTCCACGAAGGTGGGGATCGCGTTGGCGTAGAGCACCGCCATCGCGCCGAAGACGAACTCGGAGTCGCAGACCACTTCGTCGCCCGCGCCCGCGCCCGCGCACATCACCCCCGCGTGAAGGGCGGCCATGCAGGAGTTCATGGCGACGGCGTGGCGCGCGCCGATGGCGACGGCGAACGCCTCCTCGAGCCGGGGCACGAACTTCCCCCCGGACAGCGAGGAGAGGTTGCCCGAGGTGAGCACCTCTTCCAGGTACTGCCGCTCGTTGCCCGCGTAAGAGCGGGCACTCATCTGCCGCTCGCGATCCAGGAAGTCTTTCCCAGCCATGGTATGCTTTCCTTTCTTTCAGAGCTTGTGTCCGTGCGGCCGAACCGGATGATCGCGCCAAAGAGTCACCCGTCACCACGACAGGCCGCCGCCCCGCACGAGGCGGCGGCCTGTTCCTGTGCGGGCTACTTCACTGCGGCAGCCGTCCAGGCGTCGGGCGCGAACTCCGTCGCCTGGCCGCCCTCTTCCAACTGCACGTCGTCCACCCAGATGTCGCCGCCGCGCACCTGGTGCTCCCGCTTCACCATCACGTACACCTCTGTGACATCGGGGCCGAAGGTCCGTGTCCAGGTAAGCCGCTGCCACTCCGTTCCGAGATCGTATCTGGGCGAGACACCCCCTTCGTAGTCGTTACCCCACTCGGGGTTGAACCCGTAGAGACAGAGCCGCACGCGCGTTGGCGCATCGCTCGCCTTCACCCACAGCGACAGCGTCACCGTCTTGTTCGCCCAGGCGCCGGGCACCTTCTGCACGGCCCACGCATCCTGGCTCACCGCCCCGTACCAGTTGGTGTTGACGATCCGGAGCGAGTGCTTGCCGCTGTGCGCGACCTCGCCGTCATACTGACAGTCGGCACGGAACTTGGCGATGTAGTAGGAGCTCCAGAACTCCCATGGGCTCCCGATGCCGGGATGCGTCTTGTCGCTCACCTCGAAGCTGCCGTTGGCGACCTTGTTCCTCCCTGCGAGACTGCCGTCCGGCGCCAGAGCCGCCTGGACGCCGGGCGCGGGCGGTGTCGCCGCGCCCGCCGGCACAGCCTCTGCTTGCGGGGCCTCCTCTGGTTCGACCCGGGCCACACCCGCCAGCCGGATGCTCTGCCAGCCGTCCACGCCCGCCACCTCGTAGGAGGCATTCCGAGCGACCTCGAAGGTGAGGGTCTGCTCCCGCGCCACCTTCGCCGCCACCGGCTTCCCATCGCACGTCACCTTCGCCGCCCCGGGCAGATGCCCCACGAGAGTCAGCTTGCCGGCGCTGTTGCTCCCCAGCTTCACCAGCAGCCGGTCGGGAGAGATCTGCTCCACGTAGAGGGTGGCAGGCGCGTTCGCCGCTATCGAGTGAGCACCGCGCTTCAGCAGCACCCCTTGCACGAGTTGCAGGTAGTCGGGCGCCGCTTGCCCGCCGCGCCACCGGCCCGCCGCGATCTTGCCATCCAGCTCAATGTCGCCGAAGCTCTTCTTCCCCGGCGCATGCGAGGCAAGGAAGCAGTCGGCACCGGGCTGCCCTTCCCTGGCGACCTCGATCCCCACTCCCTGAGAGTCTCCTGTCTTGCCTGCAGCGCCTCGCACTTGCAGGCGCCGAACTCGGGAGACCAGCGCCTTGTCGCGATATGGCTCCCATACCGAGGCGAAGACCGTGCCCTCGCCCCACCGGCGCACCACAACGGCGTCCACGTTCTCGTCCGGGTCCTGGTTGCTGGGCGACGTGCAGGCGATCACTTCCGTCGCCGGGCCTCCCGCGACCCAAAGGCGCAGCGCGCTCTCCTCCGCCTGGCGCCAATCCGCCTGCCAGGTGTCTGCCGTGCGCGCGCTCCGCACGTCCGTGAGGTACTGATAGCCGTTGCCCGATCCCAGGGGGCCCTTGCGATCCATGAAGGGCAGGGCGCAGCTCAGCTTGCCGAAGTTGCGGTAGCAGAAGTCGTATCGGTGCCGGCCGCTCTCGGCCAGCGCCGCGGAGAGGTCCACCACGTACCCGTCGGCCAGGAAGAGCGTCCGGTCCAGCATGATGCCGCCGTAGCTCTGGTCATCCGCGGCGCGCATGACCTGCACGCGGGGAGCGGTCTCGAAGGCGACGAACCGGCCCGGCGTGCGCCCCCACTGGTCTCTCTCATCCACGGTGACGGTGTTGTGCGCCAGGGACCGGCGCGACCAAGCTCCGCAGTACTCGTGCTCGTACGTCGCGGCGCCCCGGGGTGTGGTCATCCGGCCGTTGGCGTAGAGGAGCATGGCGAACTTGGGCGCCGGGGCATGCCCCATGAACATCGTCTCTTTGCCGTACTCCATCGAGACGCTTGTCTGGCTCTCCCTCTGCCCCGAGCGCAGCACCCCGTAGCCGAAGTCCCTGAAGTTGAAGGAGGCCTGCGGGACGGCTTCCTTCGCCTCACCGAAGGGGTACGCCATCGGCTGCCCGAGGTCCGTGAACCTGCGGCTGGCGAGCTTATAGTCCTCCACCATCGTGTTCCAGCCAGGGAGCAGGACGTCCAGGGGCGCGACGCGCAAGGGCGCCTCGAAGACCTTGCGGTAGGCGGGGTCTTTGTACACATTGATCCCAACCCGGTAAGCCCTCTCGGCGATCGGGGTGAGGCCGGTCATTGTGTAGGCATGGCAGCCGAAGCCCTCGAATGACATCCCGTCCGCATCGAAGATGTGGGACACCAGGGCATGGAAGCCGGCGTAGGGATTGTTGATCGCATGATCCACAAACCCCTTGTCGTGGATGGCGACCCCGATCGCCATCACCGCCTCGCTGTAGATCGCCGACCGGTTGTTCAGTCGATCCCTGATGCCGTTCTGACTGTAGAACTCCGCGCCGACGCGCAGCAGGTCGTCCTCGATCTTCCGGCGATCCACCGCGGACAGAGCCTGGCTGTCGTGGATGTAGTCGTAGGCGGTGGCGCAGGGAGTCAAGAACGCGTACGGCTCGTGCAGCACGTAGTGGACCGCGTGACTGCCGCCGCCCCACTGCCGGTAGTGGCCGGCGAAGCCGAGGAGGATCTCCGCCGCCTTGCGCGCGTAGCGCTCATCCCCGGTGAGCGCGTAACCCCGGCCCAGAGACCATGCCCAGGACGCCATCAGTTGGTTGAAGTGAGCCCGGGCGATCGCCCGGTGCGCCTCCTCCTTGTAGACCTTCCCGCACTTCGGGCACTGCATCTCCTGGTTGCCGACAGGCTTCAGCACCGCTCTGAGCCCGGCACCATCCACGGGGCAGAGCACGCCGGTGGAGTAGTACTTCTGATCGCACCCCTCCTCGAAGAAGTGCAGTGGCTCCGGCAGGCACTTCTCCGCCCGCGTCACCCAGTCGTGCTCGCGGATGTCGCGGCCCGCCATCGCTTGCTTCATCTCCGCAATCTCGGCCGCCGTGCGCTCCACGCGCGGCCGGTCCTCTGGAAACTCGAAGCGAGTCAGGTCCGTCTGGTAGAGAGGCGGCGGGGCATCCTTCGTCGGCTTCTCCCGAACCGCCACGTCGTCAATGTAGAGCCGATCCGCCAGGATGCCCAACTGGCGAAGCTGGACGGTTGCGGATGTCGCGCCCGGCTCCGTGGTGAAGGAAACCGTGTACTGCCGCCACTGCCGACCGACGTGGAGCTCGAAGTACTTGCTCCCGTCGTCCGTGACCACGCACAGGTTCACCGAGTCCTGGGGCAGCGGCCCGTCCATCCTCAGCCGCACGCTTGCCTCATAAGCTGCGTTCGGCTTCAGATCGAAGCGGGGAGACGTCAGACTGGCCGGACGTTTCCCCAGCCCCTTCTCGACGCAGAAGCTGCGCCGCCCGGCGCGTCCTTGAGTGGAGAGCGCTCCTTTGAGACGGGCATCCCCCTCGGCCGGAGCGAGCGTCCAGCCGTCGGGCATGCCGTCGCCATCCGCGTCTGCCTCAAACCCGCCATTGGGCACCAGGTTGGCCCCGCGCGCCGGCTCGGCTCCCTGACCCAGGCCGCCCGCGCCGGTGCAGATCGTCCCCATCCAGAGGACGATCAAGCTCCCTCTCATCGTATCTCGCTTCCCTTTCTCGGGCCCTCGGCACGCGATCCGCGCCCGGGCCCGCTCGCGGCATCACACCTCCGGCGGCAAGGGCGCCACTCTCCCGAGCAGAGCGACCCCCACGGCACCGAGACCCTTGCCGCCAAGGGCGAGGGACGCGGCCTGGCCGCCGTGTCGCACCGCCATCGTCCACGCACGACCAGGAGAGACCACCCGATGGGCGACGAGTGATTTGTGAGGCTCACACCCACTCGTGACCCATCAGGTGCGTTTCTCACTCCCATCCGACAACGGCGCTCCTCTCCTACGGAGAGACACGTGGAGTCGGCTCAGTGTGGATTGGAGCCTATACATACCACCAATGCTCCGCGCTGATGGCGGGCAACCCGAATGTCCTCATCTCTTCATCTCGTTCACGCGATGTCCCGCGTCAGGAAAGCCGAAGGGTTCAGCGGCGTTGGTCTTCTCGCCCTCGGGCTTGGTCACCAGGGGCGAATGCACGTCATCACAGATTTCCCGCACCTTGTACGCCTCCAACTCCCGACGGTAGAGCTCATCTCTGGTCTTGCACGTTTGCAGAACGGCCGACGGCAGCAGCGCGTAGCGATCGCCGACCTCAAAACGCACCGGCTTCGCCTCTGGCTGGAAACGCAGCACTGGTTTGCGGCGGCGGTCGAACAAGCCGTAGCTCGCCCGGACAATCTTGCCCGTCTGACTGGGATCGAGCCGAGCGCGCGCGCCGGGAACGACACCCGTAAAGACATAGAGACAGAAACCCGCCAGATACCCGCCCATTTCCTGCAGAATGGTCATCAACGAAGGCTCGCGCACAGGGACACGGTGTGGGAATTCCGTGCAGACAATGGGTTTGTCCGGGTATCTCTTGCGCAATACTGCCAGTTCTTTGGCCCACCAGTTGATATCAAAGCTGGCATAGCAGTTGATGCTGATGATGTCGTCCGCGCCGAAATCGTCCGCGCAACCGGAGCGATACGTGAACGATTCGGAATGCCATTCCGCTGCGGCGTGGGTGGCAAAGCGCGACGGATCGAGTCGGCGCGCGAGCTTGACCGCGGCCTGAATGGTGTCCACCACGCCTTTCTTGCCGGGCCGGCATTCGTTGCTGATCACCCAGCAGGCCACGCTCGGATGGTTCATGTCGCGAAGAATCATCTTCCTAAGCTGGCGCATCGTATGCCGACGGATGGCGCGGACATGCCGGTCCGTGATCCGCATCGCGCCCCAGCGCTTGCAGGCGTAGTCATTCTGCCACCAGTGCAGATTGTTCTCCACCGAACACAACAGGCCCATCTCGTCAAACAGATCCAGTTCCGGCGCCACCCGCGGGAAGTGCCCCAACCGCACGTAATTGCATCCCAGACCCTTGATCAGCTTCAGGTCGCGGAGCAACGCCTCGCGATGCGGACGCAGCCCCGGCTCGTACTTGCTGTCGGACGGATAATAGACGCGGTTGTCGGTCAGCGTGTTTTCCCGGACTTCCGCCACCTCATATTCGTCGCTGTCGGACGGAAAGAAGCCGTAGTCGTTGTGCAGGGTGATGCCCTTGAGGAAGAACTCCTGACCGTTCAGGTAAATGCGTTTGTTCCTGATCTCCAGCCGCCGGAACCCGAAACGCTCAACCAGACGGTCAACCCGCTGCCCGTCGCGTAGCAGCGTGACGTCCGCATGGTAGAGTTGAGGCGACTGCGGGTCCCAGGGCGCGACCCCGTTGACCGCGCCGCGGATCGTCGCGACTTTGGATTTCCCGCCGGCCACCGGGCAGGGCTCGGACTTGAATGTCCCGTAGGCCCTGCCGTCCTGATCCGTGATCTCGAGCGCCACCGCGAGTTCGGCAGTTGCCGCGGCGGTATTGGCCATGGTGACGTTCAATGCGAACGTCCCGCCGGCTTCAGAGGGTTCGGCGAAGGCGAACCGCGCGCCTTCCAGGTATGTCCGGTGCGTGGCAATCAGCGTCACATCCCCGACGATCCCGCCGCTGAGGTAGTAGCCCAAACCCATGCCGGGACTGCGATCGTCCGGCCTTTCGCGGTTGTCGGTGCTGATGATGATTGTGTTCTCCGCGCCGAATTTCAGATATCGGTCAACCCGCAGGTCCAGGCGAGCAAGTCCGTCGTAGCTGGTTGTGGCAAGCTGGTCGTTAATCCATACGCGCGACAGAAAATTCAGCGCCTCAAACCGGATGAACACATGCTTGTCCCGCCAATCCGCCGGAACCGTGAAGGAGCGCCGGAACCAGGCCACGCCGCTATACAGGCGCATATCCGGTCCGCAGTGCGAATAGCAGCAAGGTATCTCGACTTCTCGCCACATTCTTTCGCCGTACCCCGAGCCGAGCCGATCCATGAACTCGAAGTCAACCCGGTGATACCCCAGACGCCGCCCCTGATCTCTCGGGTCCGGCGTGCAGCGCCAAGGCCCGTTCAAAGACTGTGTCTGCCGCATGGCTACAGCATCTCCTTCCGCCGATGGCGTCCTGCCCGTGTTTCTTCCAGCGCTCTATCTCAGCCCGGGTATGACAGTTGCTCAATCGGAATCCAGCAACTGTCAAACCCGGGCTGAGATCCGTTCATCCTACTTCCCTGCAGCCGCCGTCCAGCCGTCCAGCGCGAACTCCGTCGCCTGGCCGCCCTCTTCCAACTGTACGTCATCCACCCAGATGTCGCCGCCCAGCACCTGGTGCTCCCGCTTCACCATCACGTACACGTCGGTGATGTCCGGGCCAAACGTCCGCGTCCAGGTGATCCGCTGCCACTCGGTGCCCACGTCGAACTTCGGGGAGACGCCCCCTTCGTAGTCGTTGCCCCACTTCGGGTTCAGCCCGTAGATGCAGAGGCGCACGCGCGTCGGGTCCAGGCTCGCCTTCACCCACGCCGAGAGCGTCACCGTCTTGTTCGCCCAGGAGCCAGGCACCTTCTGCTCCACCCACGCATCCTGGGTGGACTCGTTGGCCCACTCCTTCCGCGCGAGCTTGAGGGAATACCGGCCGCTGTGCGCCGTTTCGCCGTCATAGTCATAGTCGGGACGGAACCTGGCGAAGTGATAGGCACACCAGCACTCCCACGGATTGGCGGCCTTGTCCCAGGTCTGGTAGTTGACCTCGAAGCCCCCGTTGGCAAGCTTGTTCTTCCCGGCCAGCGCGCCATCGGGCGCCAGACCCGCCCGGACGCCGAAGTCCGGCGTCGCAGCAGCCGCCACGGGCGCCGCTCCCGCCTGTGGCGCTTCTTCCCTCTCCACCGGGCCTTCCCGCACCAGCCGGATGCTCCGCCAGTCGGCCACGCCAGTCACCTCGTAGGCGGCATCCCGGGCGACGCTGAAGGTGAGGGTCTGCTCCCGCGCCACCTTCATCGCCACCGGCTTCCCGTCGCGCGTCACCTTCGCCGCCCCGGGCAGCCTGCCCGAGAGCGTCAGCTTGCCGGCACTCTCGCTCCCCACCTTCACCAGCAGCCGGTCGGCAGACAACTGCTCCACGTACAGCGAAGAAGGCGCGCTCGCCGCGAGCGAGTGACCCCCGCGCTTCAACAGCACTCCCTTCACCAGGTGCAGGTAGTCGGGCGCGGCCTGGCCGCTGCGCCAGCGGCCCGCCCCGATCCTCCCGTCCAACTCGATGTCGCCGAAGGTCTTCTTCCCCGGCGCGTACGCGGCCAGGAAGCAATCGGCGCCGGGCTGCCCATCCCTGACGACCTCGATGCCGACGCCCTCGGAATCGCCCGTCTTGCCCTCGGCGCCCTGCACCGGCAAGCGCCGCACCCGGGAGACCTGCGCCTGGCCGCGGTACGGCTCCCACACCGAGGCGAAGACGGTGCCCTCGCCCCACCGCCGCGCCACGATGGCGTCCACGGTCTGGTCCGGCTTCTCGTTGTCCGGCGAAGCGCAGGCGATCACCTCGGTGGCCGGGCCGCCCACGACCCAGAGCCGCAGCGCGCTCTCCTCGGCCTGGCGCCAGTCCGCCTGCCAGGTGTCCCCGGTGCGCGCGCTCCGCACGTCGGTGAGGTACTGATAGCCATGACCGGCCCCGAGGGGGCTCTTGCGCTCCTGGAAGGAGAGATCGCACCTCAGCCTGCCGAAGATGCGGTAGCAGAAGTCGTATCGGTGCTGCCCCTCTTCGGCCAGCGCCGCGGAGAGGTCCACCACATAACCGTCCGTCAGGAAGAGAGTCCGGTCCAGGTTGATGCCCCCGTAGGTCTGGTCGTCCGCGGCGCGCATCACTTGCAGGCGGGGGGCCGTCTCGAAGGCGATGAACCGGCCGAGCGTGCGTCCCCACTGGTCCTTATCGTCCACAGTGAGGCAGTTGTGGGCCAGAGTCCGGCGAGACCATCCGCCGCAGAGGTCGCTCCCGTAGGTGGCTGCTCCCCTGGGCGTGAGCACCCGGCCGTTGGCGTAGAGGAGCAGGGAGAACTTGGGCGCGGGCGCGTGCCCCATGAACATCGTCTCCTTGCCGTACTCCATCGAGAGGTAGGTCTGGCTCTCGCCCTGCCTCGAGCGCAGCACCCCGTAGCCGAAGTTCCGGAAGTTGAAGGAGGGCACGGGGGTCTTCCCGGCACCCTCGCCGAAGGGGTACTCCATCGGCTGGCCGAGGTCCGTGAAGCGTTGGCAGGCGAGCTTGTAGTCATCCACCATCGCCGTCTCGCCGGGAACGAGGAGCCGCAAGGGAGCCTCGAAGACCTTCCGGTACGTCGGGTCCTTGTAGACGTTGATCCCGATCCGGTATGCCTTCTCCGCGATCGGGGTGAGGCCGGTCATCGTGTAGGTGTGGTAGCCGAACCCCTCCCAGGAGAGCCCGTCCGAATCGAAGATGTGCGCCACGAGGGTGTGGAAGCCGGCATAGGGGTTGTTGATGGCGTGCTCCACGAGCGCCTTGTCGCGGATCGCGATGCCGAGCGCCATCACCGCCTCGCTGTAGACCGCCGAGCGGTTGTTCAGCCGATCTGTGATGCCCTGCTTGGCGTAGTCCTGCCCGCCCACCCGCAGGAAGTCATCCTCGATCTTGCGGCGATCCGCGTCCGACAGGGCTGCGCTGCCATAGATGTAGTCGTAGCCGGTGGCGCAGGGGGTCAGGAAGGCGTACGGCTCGTGGAGCACGTAGTGGACCGCGTGCCCGCCACCGCCCCATTGTCGGTAGCGGCCGGCGATCCCCAGGAGGATCTCCGTCGCCTTGCGGGCATAGCGCTCATCGCCCGTGAGCGCGTAGGCCCGCCCCAGCGCCCGCACTCCCGATGCCATGCGCTGGTTGAACAACGCGCGCGCCACGGCCCGGTGCGCTTCCTCCTTGTAGGTCTTTCCGCACTTCGGGCACTCCATCTCCTGGCTGCCGTCCTCGTGGATGATCGGTCTGAGGCCGGCGGCGTCCGCGGGGCAGTTGCGCCCGGTGGTGTAGTACTTCTGATCGCACCCTTCCTCGAAGAAGTGGAGCTTCAGGTCGAGGTAGGGCTCGGCCGCCTTCACCCAGTTGTGCTCGCGGATGTCGCGGCCCGCCATCGCCTGCTTCATCTCCGCAATCTCGGCCGCCGTGTGCTCCACGCGCGGGCGGTCCTCTGGAAACTCGAAGCGGGTCAGGTCCGTCTGGTGGATGGGCGGCCGCTCTGCTTTCGCCTGCTTGTCGCGAAGCCGCACGTCGTCAATGTAGAGCCGGTCCGCGAGGATGCCCAACTGGCGAAGCTGGATGGTGCCGGATGTGGCGCCGGCCGGCGTCGAGAACGAGACCGTGGACTGCCGCCACCGGCGGCCGGCGTGGATCTCGAAGTACTGATTGCCACCGTTCGTGATGATGCCCAGGCTCACCGAGTCCCGGGGGAATGCCCCCTCCATCCTCAGCCAGAGGCTCACCTCGTAGGCGGCATCCGGCTTCAGGGTGAGGGTGGGCGACGTCAGGGTGGCGCCACGCTTCCCCAGCCCCTTCTCCACGCAGAAGCTGCGCTCCCCGGAGCGAGCCTGCGTGGAGAGCGCCCCTTTCAAGTGGGCATCCCCCTCGGGCGGGGCCAACGTCCAGCCGTCGGGGATACCGTCGCCATCCGCGTCCGCCTCGAAGCCGCCGTTGGCGACCAGGTTCGCCCTTTCCGATGCCGGAGCGGCGCTCGCGCAGACCGCCCCCATCAAGAGAACCAGCACGCCTCGTATCATCTCCGTTACCTCCCGGGACCGCGGTCATCAGCGTTTCCGGTGCCGCGGGCCCGCCCGCTGTCACTTGACAAGGCGGGGTTCCACCCTAAGCCCGCCAAGTCCTTTCGCGAAACGCACTCACAACCACTCACGGACGTCGCCTGCCCGACCGGCAAGGCGGCGCGGGATCCGTGCGGGCCGGGTGGGTCCGCGGTCGGTGGGGAGAGCGCGCCCCGGGGCGCGCTCTCCCCCCGCGGTCTCACCGCCTCGCGCGGAACACGACCTCGTCCTGTCAGCGTTCCTTCAACGCGGCGGCGGTCCAGGCGTCCGGCGCGAAATCCGTCGCCTGCGTGCCCTCCTCCAACTGCACGTCGTCCACCCAGACGTCGCCGCCGAGCACCTGGTGCTC
>JACQGM010000429.1 GCA_016199585.1 Armatimonadota bacterium | reverse complement strand
CCTTTCTTGCGCGTCGTTGCCCGTCGCAACAGCTTGCGACACGAACGAGAGTACCGGGAACCAAGGAATTGCGCCATTCTGCCGGTCGAACTCCCTTCAGAAATGGATAAAGTCGAGCTTAGCCCCGGGCGCGTGCCGAGGGGCCTGCGCGCGACCGTCGCTCTTTCGGGGCGCGGCCATCCGCTACGCCCGCCAGACGCGTCTCGGGCCACACTCCGGCGCCGGCCGGCCCGCGCGGCCAAACACCCCTGTTATTCTTCAAGGGTCATCAACCGCCGGGCACGCGTTGTCGGGCTACACCGACTGGCTGATCCGGCTCAACGCCCGGAAGAAGCCGTCGAAGACCCCCGCGATCGCCAGGGCCAGCTCCCGCTCGGTTCCGGGTTCCCAGCGCCCGGGAGTCAGGCGGCCGAACTCGCGCGTGGCCGCCACCTCCGCATCGGTGAGGGGGTCGCCCCGCAAGGAGTCGAGGATGGTCGTCGCGTCCGCCACGCTCTCGCCGCTGCGGATCTTCCAGTAAGTGCGGAAGGGCACCTGGAAGAAGCTGCTCCCGATGCGCCCCAGCTCGTTGGCGATGAGCCAGGTGGTGTCGAACGTCTCCGGGGCGCGCGCATAGAAGAGGAGCCGGCCCTTCATCAGCCGCGAGAACTTGGCGTTGTCGAAGATGATGAGGGCGGGATCCAGCGGCACCTCCTGCAGGGCCTTCTTCCAGGCGGGGATCTCCAGGCCGGCGGCGGGCGGCACGAGGGTGGTCACCTCGCGCAGCGCCCCGGCGAGCACTCGCAGCGCCTGCTCCAGCTCGTCTTCCAGGCGCGAGAGGAGCGGCTCCTCGTACCACCGCGGCGCCTCGTAGCCGGCGTGGAGAATCTCGCGGAGCGCCTCCCAGCAGCCGAGGCGGGGGAAGTGGCGCTGCGCGATCTCAAAGGAGTCGAACTTGCCGGCGATATTCCGCTTCTCCAGGATGCACATGGCCGACATCACGGGCGGGCTGAAGTAGTGCATGACGCGGCTGTGCAGCGGGTACTTCACCTCGTGGACCCCGAGGTTGATGGCCGGGTCTATCGTGCGGTTGTACCGCCCGAAGTAGAGGCAGAAGCGCTTCAGGTGGAAGTACTCGTCCTTCACGCCCCAGGGGCGGCGCTCCAGGGCCTCGAGGGCGGCGGTGAGCCGGGCCGGGTTCTCGCTGTGGTAGTAGGTCCACTGGCGGTACTCGGGGTAATACTGGCGCTCGGAGGTGAGCTCCGACCAGGTGAGGTTCACGCCGGGGAGGTGCTCCAGGTTGCGCGCCCAGCAGAAGTACTTTCGGCACAGCTCCAGGTGCGCCTCGCCGATGGCGACGGACATCGCGCACCAGTCGTCGGCCGTCATGTCATCGCGCACGATGAAGCGCGTGTCGAAGTCGCTCATGCCGGGGATCAGGTCGCGGAACATCCACTTCCCGGCGATCGCCTCGATCCCGGGGAAGCGATAGCGGCACTCGTCGTAGTAGGTGCGGATGTACTGAGCGAAATCGTTCTCCGGCTTCGGGGGAAACTCCATCCCGGCCTCCTATACCGCCACCTCGCGCCGCTCTGCCGCCGACCGGTAGATGGCGTCCAGAAGCCGGTTGGTCTTCGCGGCCTCCTCCAACGGGCAGACGGGCGCCCGCCCCTCGCGAACGGCCTGCACGAAGTCCTCGACCAGCGGCAGGTGAACGTTCTCGGCACTCGGAAGCTGCAGGTCCGTGATCTCGCGCCCCACGGTCTTGACCACCGGCCCGGTGTCG
Organism: Armatimonadota bacterium; assembly: GCA_016199585.1. Lineage (GTDB taxonomy): Bacteria > Armatimonadota > JAAZEB01 > JAAZEB01 > JAAZEB01 > JACQGM01. Next base: position 11,183 of record JACQGM010000429.1, on the reverse strand, counting down.
TAGGGGAGCCAGTCGATCTTCGCTTCCGTGCCCACCATTTCGAACTCATGGCGCCAGGTCTTCGAGTTCCAATGGAACGACGCCACTCCCTGCGCGCCGTCGGGGAGTTGGAACAGGACGCCGGCGGAGTCCTCCACGTCCCAGGCGTGGACCAGGTTCTCGCAGCGGGCGTCCACGCTGACGGGGAGTCCGAAGAGGCCGATGAGCACGTCGAACATGTGCGTGCCCATGTCGCTCAGCGGCCCGCCGCCCGACTTGGCGCGGACCACTCGCCAGTACTTCGGGTCATCCGGCGTAGGGGCGAACCACGAGAAGTAGGTGAGACGCACGTGGACGACACGCCCGAACTCACCGTCCTCCAGCATCTGACGGGTGTGTTGGTAGCGAGGGAAGAGGCGACGGAAGTAGGCGCACCCGGCGACCTTCCCGCTCCGCTCCGCGGCCGCCACGGCGCGCGCGCACTCGGCGGCGTTCAGCCCGAGCGGCTTCTCGACCAGGACGTGCCGGCCCGACTCTAGGGCGCTCACCGCCTGCGGCACGTGCAGCCACACGGGCGTGGCGATGTAGACGGCGTCGGCCGGCGAGGCGGCGAGCGCCTCCTCCAGACGGGAGTAGCTCCCCGTTGCTCCCAGATCCGCCGCCAGGCGCCTCGCCTCTTCCTCGCGGACATCACAGACGCCGACCACTTCGGAGCCGGCCGCCGACGCCAGCGCGGGGGCGACTCGCTTGCGCGCGATGTCGCCCGCGCCCACCAGCAGCCATCTGACGTTGCGCATCGCTCTCACCTCCCCAGGTCGCGGATCGTCTCCTTGATCGCCCAGGCGACGTAGCGCAGATCCTCTTCGCTCGTGCGCGGGAAGACCGGAGTGCTCACGACCTGCTCGCACACCTTGGCGGCGATGGGGCACCCCTCGCCGCTGTAGCCGATCTCCTGGAACGCCTCCCAGGTCCAGACGGCCGGATAGTGCTTGGCGGTGCCGACCTGGTAGCGGTTCTTCAGGTGGGCGGTGAACTCCGGCGTCGAGAAGCGGACTCGGTCGGTATCGAGACGGATCACGTGGAGGTGGCTGCCATGCCCGGGGCCGTGGCCCACCGGCAGGATGACCTCGGGAACGTCTGCGAGGAGATCGTTGAGGCGGAGCATCCGCTCCTGGCGGTCGCGCGTGATCCGGTCCACCTTGGCGAGCTGGGTGAGGCCCACGGCGTACTGCGGCTTCGTCATGCGGTAGTTGAAGCCGACGCTGGCAACGCGCACGGCGGGTCCGCCATAGACGTAGCCGAACGTCTTGAGTTGGCGCACCCTCTCCGCGAACTCCTCGTCGTCGGTGGTGACGGCGCCGCCCTCACCCAGGCAGGTGATGTTCTTGTTGCTCTGGAAGCTGTAGCAGGACGCCTTGCCCCGGCCCCCGACGGGGCGGTCGCCGTGCCGCGCGCCGATGGCGTGGGCCGCATCGTAGACGACGGGGATGCCCGTTTCGGCGGTGATCCGGTCGAAGGCATCCACATCGCACGCCAGGCCGGCGAAATGGACCGGGAGGATCGCCTTGGTTCGGGCGGTGATCTTCTCGCGGACGCGAGCGGGATCGAGGCAGAGCGTGGTGGGGTTGATGTCGGCGAAGACCACGCGCGCCCCGCGGGCCACGGCGGTGCCCGCCGTACAGACGAAGGTCAGCGGCGTGGTGATCACCTCGTCGCCGGGGCCGATCCCCAGGGCCATCGCGCAGCAGTCGAGCGCCGTGCCGCACGAGTTGACGGCGATCGCCTTGCGGGCGCCCTCGTGCCCCGCCAGTGCGTTCTGGAAATCGTTCTCCTCGGGAAGCGGGAAGAAGCTCCCCTGCGGGGCGGCCGCGGCGGCGATCACTCGCGCGGCCGCGTCAAGGTCGTCCTGCTCGTAGAGACCTCCCATTGCGATGAATGGGACTTCACGGATCTCCATCAGCGCGCTCCCTTCCTGGGGCGGCGCCGCACGGCGCTGCCCCCACGTTCCTCGAAGTTATCGCCATCCCCTTCGCTAGCGCCGGGGGGTGCTACTCCGCCCGGGCAGCCCGCGCCAGCGCTTCGTCAAGCGGCGACCAGGTGTCATTCTCGTGCTGCTTGCGGACCGATTCGTCGCGCAGGTCGGGCACCACGAAGGGGCGTCCCCCCTCCACCGCCGACCGGTGCGCCAGGATCCCCGGCAGCGTCGCGTCGGCGGCTTCGTAGATGTCCACGGGAGGCGGGGTGCCCTCGCGCAGCGCCTTGACGAACTCGAAGAGAACCAGGTAGTCGGCTCCCCCGTGGCCCGCCCCCGACGCCTTGATCTCCTCCGCCAGGCGCTCTCGCCGAGGCGTGTATCCCACCCAGCCTTCGGCCAGCGGGTTCTCCTTCTCGAGCACATAGAGCGCGTTCTGACTGATGCGGTCGTTCTCCATGCACCCCTTGGTGCCGTAATACTGGAAGAAATGGCCGCCGATCCGGCTGTTGGCGAAGGCTACCATCACTCTCACTACTCCGCCGCGGGCCATCTTCACCAGCCCGATGCCCATGTCGGCGCGCCCCGTGGGCCAGCCCCACTCGCGCGTGATCTGGTCGCCGGTGTCCATCCCGACGACGGACACCGGCCGGTCGCCCGTCATTTTCAGGATCGGGCTGAGCGAGTGGGTGCAGTAGTGGATGCAGGGCTGCCAGAAGCGCCAGTGCATGCTGCCGTCGGGGCGGCGCGCGAAAGGAGCGGGCATGTTGTGGATGTATTCGCACTCGGCGTACATGAACTCCCCGAGACGCCCGCTGCGGGCGATCCCGGTCATGTGCTCCAGGGTCGCCGAGAAGCAGGTGTTGGCCGCCATCATGTAGGTGAGACCGGTCTCCTCCACGGCGCGGGCGAGCGCCACGCCCTCCGCCACCGTGTGGAACGCCGTCACCTCGGAGAGGACGTGCTTGCCCGCGCGCAGCGCCTGGACCGCCTGGGGAGCGTGTTCGGTGCAGTACCCGGCGATGACGACCGCGTCAATGTCGGCGGCCAGCAGCTCCTCGTAGGTGCTGCAAAGCGAGATAGCCGGGTAGTTCGTCCGGAACCGGTCCAGAATGGTCGGGTTGAGGTCGCACGCCGCTGTCACGGAACAGCCCTCGTAGTTGAGGGCCAGCTTACCGTATGACCAGCCGCGGGTCAGGCCAAGTACTCCGAAGCGGATCGGTTTCATCTTCCCACGCTCTCCTTTTCGTCACCCATTCACTCCAGTTAGGTGGGCCTTACGGTGCCACCGCCGCAGATGCACGCAGATGCACGCGGATAGGCCCCACGGCTCCGGCATCACGTGATGTCCAAACAGGATGGTGGACTGAAGGGGCAGATCGCGCACCCCCGTGACGAAACCGGGCCGTGTAGGGGCGGACCGCGTGTCCGCCCGGCACCGCGAGCCACACCCGGGCGGACACACGGTCCGCCCCTACACGAAAACTGCCCTTTCACTCCACCGATCTGCTCAGCACCCTCAACAGGAGCCGGACCACCATCCATTCGCGTTCATTCGCGTTCATTCACGGTTGCACAACATCAGCGGGGGCGCTGGAACGTCTCCGGCACCAATTCCCGAACGGCGCCGAGGATTCGTTCCTCGATGCCGGGAGCGAAGCGCTCGGGGCGGTCGTAGTAGACCATCGCCCCGCCGCCCTCGTAGCCGCCCTCCGCCAGCACGCGCTCGGAGGGGATGTAGCAGGAGACGTCGTTGGCATACCCATTGACCCAGAGGCGCTGCGAGTCGAGTTCCAGCTTCAGCCGTAGCGAGTAATCCACCGTGATCTCACCCGGTAGGAAGACCATGGCCAGTCCATCGCCGAAGCTCCAGGCCTGCACGAGATAGGACAGCTCCGTGGGGATGCTCTCGCCCCGGTCGAGGCGCGCGAGGTTCTTCTGCGCGTGATAGGCGATGGCCTCCGCCGGCCCTTTGGCCTTCTCTTCCCATTCGGCGCGCGTCGGGAGCTTCGCGAATGGCAGCGCAATCGTCTTCGCGCGGCATTCCAGTCCGCCGGTGAGAGGGGTGAGCTTGCCCTCGACCACCCGCTTCACCTCGGCGGCGACGTCGCGGCCGTACTGCTCGACGAGTTCTACGGTGCTGCGCGGATTGGGGTTCTGGTCCGCGCCACAGCCGAGGGCCGTGAGCGCCACCGCACCCGGGAAGTCCTTCTCGATCTGCTCCTGCGCGCACCCGGCCCAATCGCCATGGACGGTGTTGAAAGCCGTGGTCGTGCAATGGCAGGCGTAGCTGGTGAAGAACGCACGCACCTTCCCATCCACGTCGGTGACCTGCAGCACGGGGAGCGAGTGGTCCTCGGGCCGGAACACCATGTTGCGGCGGTTGTGGGCAAAGCTGACGTGGCCGTAACCCCAGGCGAGGTGCGCGGGCTGCCGGTCGGCGAGCGCGGCGAGGGCGACCTGCTCCAGCTTGTCGGTGAACTCGCCCGTGTAGCGCTGGATGCGTTCTCGGTGATCGGGCGGGATGTCCATGCTGAAGAGGTTCGGCGCCACGCCGGCGAGCATCGGGGCGCGGTGCGTGTGGCTGGCGCAGATGGCGAGGCGGCTGTTGGCGATCCCGGTTTTCGCCTCCAGGCGCCCCACGATCTCGTCGCGCATGGCGGCGCGCACGCCGAGGTTGTCCACTGTGAGGAGCACGGCGGGGCCGTCCGCATCACCGCCGATGGCGATCGCCTTGGCGAAGATGCGCTGGGCCACCCCTTCGTGCTCGGTGCGGCGCCCGCCGTAGCCGTTCAGACGGACGGGGTAGTCCGGCGTTACGTCCACCTTCGCGGCGCCGACCACCCAGCCCGGCGCGCCGGCGGCGGCAGCCTGAGGCGATGGCGTATTCCATAGGGTCTGCTTCGCGAGTCCGGCGGTGAGGAGGAGCCGGGAGGCGTCCTGCACTCCCAGCAGTCCGGGTGCGGCGCAGGTGATGATCCCTGGTTTCATTGAGGGTTCCCTTCTGAATCTGCCCTTGTTGGCGCGCGCTCCCGATCGGACCGCCCGGTGCGCGCACGTGCCGACGCAGACGTGTCTCTATCGCCCTTTCGCCCCCGGCGCGGGATCTCCTTGAATGGCGAGAGGATTTCCGGCCCGGCGCGGGGCGGAACCCGCGCCCTACACGGGACCCGGCGCGGGATCTCCTTGAATGGCGAGAGGATTTCCGGCCCGGCGCGGGGCGGAACCCGCGCCCCACACGGAGGGATCGTAGGGCGCGGGCTCCGCCCCGCGCCGGGACACGCTCACGCGGCGGAGAGCGCCACGATACGGCAGCGCCTCCCCGGCACGGGGACGGAGAGGGTGTCCTGGAGCCGGCCCAGCTCCTCGCCGGCCTCCGGGTCCACGGCGTGCAAGGGGCCCAGGCCCAGGCCGAGACGGTCCCGGCGCAATCGCACCCGGACCGTTGCCTCTTCCTCTCGCAGGTTGCTCACGTACAGGAGGACCTTCTCCCTTCCCAGGTGGAGGCTCACCACGCTCTCGGGCGTCAGGTTGGCGAGGTACTCGCTGTTCCGCCAGTAGGGGTGCCAGTTGGAGTAGTCGGCCCCGGCGCTTCGCTGGATCGCCTTCACCGCGGCGATCTCCTTCAGGGCGGCAAGGGAGGTGTCTTCCTTCCTGCTCGGGATGTAGTTCCCCACGGTGTGGAAGATACCGTGCGGCAGCATGAGACAGCGAATCTGCTCCCGCTCGCGGTAGAAGATGAACTCGTTCGGCACGCCCCATTGCTCCATCCCGATGTTGATGGCGCGGATCTTCGCCAGCGACGCCACGTCCGGGTAGCCGAAGTGCTTCGCCTGGTTCTCGCTCTCGCCCCCGATGGCGGAGGTCGCGAAGCTGAGCGTCGCCATCAGCGCCCCCGGGTTGCAGTGCATCTTCACCAGCCCGTCGGACCGGTGGCTCTTCACCACTTTGTAGGCCCGCTCGATCATGGCGCGCGTCTCCCAGAAGGTGTAGTTCGTGTGCCGCTTCCCGTCCGGGCCGGCGTAGCCGCACCCGTGGGCGGCGTTGTCGCACGGGTGCCACGGGGAGTTGGCTCCGTCCAGGTAGATCCCGTCCAGGCCGTACTCCCGCATCGCGTAGTCTATGCCCGCCACCCAGTAGTCCTGCCAGGGGCTGGCCGCGCAGCACTGGAACGCTTGACTCTTCCCGTGCGTCCGGGATGAGTAGTAGCCTCCCGCCCCGGGGCGCTGCGCCCACTTCATCACGCCGTACCAAGTGGCGAACTCCGGCGCCGCGTTGCTGAACTCCTTGCTGAAGTAGACGAGGATCTTCATCCCGCGGTCGTGAAGCCGCTTCACGAACTGCTTGAGGGCATCGCCGGTCTCGGTGTGGTAGTAGCCGTGGTAGGAGGTCCACTCGGAGTGGAAGGTGACGATGTCCACCCCGTACTCCTTCAGTTGGTCCAGGTCCGCGTCCGTGAGGTCGTACAGATCGCTGGAGTGGAAGTGCTGGTGCCGCTCCCACCCTTCCTCCAGGGGCCGCGCCGGCGTGGATTGGAAGCCGAAGGACCAGTGTGCCATCCGGTCCAGCTTCGTGGGTTCGTCGATGATCCCAATGCGCAGAAGAGTCTGCTCGTCCCCAGGCTGGATCCGGGCGGAGTCCGCCACGGTGCGCCAATCCTTCCGGGTCTCGTTGAAGAAGCCGAACCCGGATCGGTCATCTCCTTGCCAGAGGGTGGAGCAGAAGGACGTGGCGAGAGTCCGGTCGCCGAGCGCCTCCGCCCGGGCGTCCAGGAGCGGGATCGCCACGTCCGTTCCATCCTCCGACTGGTACGTTCGATATTCCTGGGCAGCACCCACGATGACCGCGTAGCGCCCCTCGGCCGCCGGCAACGGCACCTCGAGCGCCAGCTCGTCCACAAGAGTGTCCGCCAGGGGGAGGAGGGTCAGGTCCACGCGGATCATGCCGTCGTATTCCACCCGGCAGGAGACGCGCGCCAGCACCGTGCCGGCGTGCGTCTCGCCCGAGAGGGTAACCCGGTGGCCGGTGAGGGATCGATCCCAGTGGGTCCGGCCCACCTGAGCGAGGTCGAACACCTCGCTCCCCTGGCGCAGCCGGAGGCGCATCGGCCCCGCCAACTGCTCTTCGCCGCGCCAGCGGATCCGGCCGGGGAGCGCCCGGCCCCCGAAGTCGTAGACGCCGTTCCAGAGGGCCACCCGGTCGCCGTGGAGCGCGAGGGGCGCCCACGGATCCGGCACGTTGTCATCGAGTCCCAACCGGTTGCCGATCCAACTCTCTCCAAGGATGCTCTCTTCGGTTCCCATCGGATCTTGCTCCTCACTGGTCCTGCCGGACCAGCGCCAACCCGGCCTGCGGCATCACCTTTCGCGTCAGCGGGCGGTCCACCAGGACCTTCTCCCCCTCGGCGATGCGGATGTGCCCGCCGACCTCGCCCGTCTTGTTCAGGGCGATAGTGTAGGCGCGGGCGCCCACGCTGAAGGTGAGTTCCACCTCGCTGCCCCGATCCCTCGCCTGACTCACTACCATCTTCGCTACCGTCTGGTCGGAGGCCTGGATGAGATGGAGGAAGCAGTCCTCGGTGCGGGCGGCGCCGGGCTTCACTTCCACCCGCCAGCGCCCCACGTTCTCCGGCACGTCCGAGGCGTCCCTCATCCCCATCTGCCCGATGTAAGGGGAGCTCGCCGGGATCGGCCAGTTCCGCCCGTCGGCCCAGAACTCCTTGCCCGGGCCACCGATCTTCTCCAGCGCGCCGTCCGTGGGGAGCAGCGTGCGGCAGAAGATGCGGCCGTTCTCCTGGTCGGCCCGGAACTCTTTGCCAGTGATCAGCGGCTCGTTGGCGGTGTGCAGCAGCCACGTCTTCGGGTATTCGGCCTTCTTCGACACCACGCGGTCGAAGACCACGAAGTGATCCGGCGGCAGGTAGACGAACTGGCGCACCATCTGCGCGCACTTGTCGGGGTGGTAGGTTTCCGTGGCGTCGGCCGCGGCGTAGGCGAAGGCCGGATCCGTCTCGAAGGCCAACACCTTCGCGAAGACCGGCAGCTTGCACTGGCCGCCGCAGTTGATGGCGGGCGGGCGCCATTGGGTCGGCAGCGCCTCGTCCGGCATGTAGATCAGCACGGTGTTGTGCGCCACGCTCTGGAAGGCATACTCTCCCGGGCTGGCGGGGCGGGGGCCGGCCCACTGGGCGCGACTGCCGCTGTCCAGGGCCAGGAACCCCCTTTTGAAGATGGTGAAATGTCCGCTATCCAACTCCTCCTGGCAGACCTTCGCCCCTCCAGCGGAGAAGAGCGCGTAGGTTGAGCGGGTGGGATCGAACCCGGAGGACATGAGCACCACGCCATTGGCGGGATAGTAGCGGGCGACGGGGAGGCCCTCCGGCACACGGGCGGGCGGCGCTCCCGACAGGTCCAGCAGGTAAGGGGAGATGACATAGTGACCTTCACCCACACACCCGGCCTTCTCCATCCCCTGCCGCAGGTAGCCCGCGATCGCGGCCTCTTCCGGCTGGCTCTTCGAGAAGAAGGTGATGAACTGCGCGAGGTTGTCATAGAGGAGCCGCCCGGTGATCCAGCCCCCTTTCTTGTTCCAGGAGTGGCCGTACATGAAGTGCCGGAAGCCCGGCCCGCCCTGGAAGTCGCCGGTGAACCCGAACACGCTCCGCAGCACGCAGCTCGGGGCGACGCCGCTGGCGAAGGTCCACTCCTCCGGGATGGGACCCACCGCCGACCGCCAGGAGTAGAGGAACGTCCAGGTGGGGGTAGGGAGATCGATGAAGGCGTACTCGACTCTCGTGACCATGCCGCGGTCCTTCATCAGCTCCAGGCGGCCGGCGAAGCTCGCCATCACGTGGTTGTCGTAGCCGCGCCCGAGGACCGCCAGCGCCCGCATCCTGTCCACCGGGTCCATCTCCGGATCCAGCGTCGCCAGGCCGACGTACCAGTGCATCATCGGCATATAGTAGTAGGAGTCGCGATCGGCACTCCTGCCGCCCGGCAGCATGTCCTGCACGTGGCGGCCGTACGCATGCACGAGCAGGTCGTGCGCCAAGCCGTCCCGCTCCACGGGAGGCAGGTCATTCCAGACCCAGTCCAGCGCCGCGGCGCAGCGGACACGGCTCTCCATGTGGGCGTTGTAATCCGTGCGCGCCAGGTAGTGATCCACGGTGGCGCGCAGCATCTTGCGAATCTTCACCAGCAGCGCCGGGTCGCCGGTGACCCGATAGACGAGCGCCGCCGTCATTAGGTCGGCATGGTACTGCCCGTCGAAGTAGAGCCTGTTCCCCCAGTCCCTGACCCCGAACTCATCCGGCAGCACTGCGACCTCCTGTTGAAGCCGTTGGAGGCCTGGTCTGTCCGCCTCTATGCGGGCCTTCACCGCCGGCCATGTCTCAGAGTTGAAGAAGAGGCGCGGATGGTCCGGCCGCATGCGGGATGACACATCCAGGGCCTCCAGGTGCAGGCGAGCATCGAACTGCAGGGCGGGATCCAGGTCGGTCCGGGCGGCCAGTTGCGCCAGCTCCTGGCGTGCGGCGGCGCTGTTCATCTCCTGCAGGTAGGAGCGGGCGATGGCGAACTGCACGACGGCTGCCCAGCCCGGTTCGCCGGACATGCCCCGCGCCCGGTTGAACGCCTCCCGCGCCTGCGCGTAGTCCTTCTCCAGGAGCCACGTCTCGCCGATGCCCAGCGCGGCGCGCGCCTTCTGCCCGGCCTGCGCGCCCGCCAGCGCCCCGACGCGGGCATACTCCTGGCGGATCGTCGCCGCACTCTCCGCGTTGAGCCCCTCGACGTACTGCAGATTGGCGTCCGCCGCGGCCAAGAGCGCCTCCGCACGCTCCTCATCGGTGGCCGCCAGCTTGAGGGCCCGCAGGAAGATCGCGCGCGCCCCGGGGAGATCCAGGGGCACCGACCCATGGGGCCGGCCGTGGTGCCGCCTGGCGGCGTCCATCGCCTCCTGGAATGTCGAGGGATGGGCGCTCAGCTCCTGCGGACCGGTGACCGCCAGCTCGAAGACGCCGTTGTTGTTGCCGATCACCGCCACGGCAAGGACGTGCTCCCCTTTGGTCAGCGTGACGTCGAAGACGTGGTCGCGCCCGGTCACCGGGAAGGAGCCGTTTCCGTACTTCCCGAGCGTGCCGTAGATCGGCCTGCCATCCAGCCACCACTGCATCCACCAGTTGGCGCCGGCCCCGATCTGGATGGTGGTTTCCGCCGCGGCCGTGATCGGCGCCATCAGGTAGACGGTCCTGCCGCCCGTTGCCGACCCCGGCGGCGTCTGTCGCGCCAGGTCCACGCGGCCTTCTTCCAACCGCAGCTTCCGGCCCGGGAAGGGCCGGTCGCCGATCGTCAGTTGGGCGGGGATGGTTGCCAGCGCCTCGCCGGGCAGCAAATCGGCCGCCACGGGTTCCCCGTAGGGGCCCATGCGCTGGATGGTGCAGGATCCGAAGGCCATCCACTCCGTGGGCCAGGTTACCTCCGGCTGTGCCGCCGCTGCCACGGTGGCAGCGGATCCCACAGAGACGATCATGGCGAGTGTAGACATTGCTTTCATCGTGCGCTCCTTTAGCACTGGCATCCGCCCTGTGGCCAGGGGTGCCTGCTGCCTCACCGAGCCAATTCTGAGCCGGCGCCGGCCTGTTCAACCACGCGCCGAAGCCAGGCCAGACATCTGGAACAAGGCGGGACGCGCTCCCGTGGCGCCACGCCGGGGCCCGGACGCAGGCGCCCCGACCGCGCGGGGCGCCTGCCAATCAGATCGCAGACCATCTTCACGGATTGTCAAGACGCCAAGCGCCCCCGATGCTTGGCCGTCCTGCGTTGGCATCTGCCAGCAGAAGGGACTCGTTGATCACTGTCTTCATGGTGATCCACTTGACGTGCCCGTCGCAGAACGTCATGTTGATGCCTACGTTATGACGCCCGTTCTTGCAGTCCGAGCACAATCGGGAGTACCCTGACGTCGCCAGGGGGTCACAGTACTCCGGATGACCGGAGGCCTCGCCGATGCCGGGCATGTACTGAGCCCTGGCTGCACCTCCAGTGGTGAGCCCCTGGTACCGGATCCAGTCCCTGACGTCGGAGTAACCCATGACCAGGTACGAGGAGTCGAAGATCATGTAGGTCTTCACACTGGAGTTTAGACTAATCAGGATTCGGACGGGCGGCCCATGTTTAGAACAGGGCCGCCCGGTGGCAGAACAGAGGTGTGTTAAGCGCCATCTACTCTGCCGATG
>JACQGM010000425.1 GCA_016199585.1 Armatimonadota bacterium | reverse complement strand
GTCAACTGCTCGACCTTCCCCACCTCGCTCGAGGTGCGGAAGCCGTCGAAGGCGTGAACAAATGGCACCCTCGACTTCAGAGTGGCCGCCTGAGCGATCAAGGCGAGATCCATCACCTCCTGCACGGAGTTGGAGAACAACATGCCCCACCCGGTGCCGCGCACGGCCATGGCATCCCCGTGGTCGCCGAAGATCGAGAGCGCGTGCGTGGCCAGGGTGCGCGCCGAGATGTGGATGACGGTGCTGGTCAGCTCCCCGGCGATCTTGTACATGTTGGGGATCATCAGCAGCAGGCCCTGGCTGGCCGTGAAGGTGGTGGTGAGCGCCCCCGCCTGCAGCGATCCGTGTACCGCGCCCGCGGCGCCGCCCTCGGATTGCATCTCCTGCACCAGCGGCACGGTGCCCCAGATGTTCTTCATGCCGCGGGCGGCCCATTCGTCGGCCAACTCCCCCATCGTGGATGAGGGAGTGATCGGGTAAATTGTCATGACCTCGTTGGTCTTGAAGGCAACGTAGGCGGCGGCTTCATTGCCGTCTATCGTGACCTGCTTCCGTTCCATCTGGCGTGTCCTTTCAGGCGATCCCGCAGCGCGGATCCCCGGGTTCCAGCGATGACCCAAGCTCTATGAGGTCGTCTTCGACGCTCTCTGCCCAACCCAATTGTAACGCATGGCGCAGGAAAACGCCACACCGAGGCCCGGCGCTCATGGCAGGCCCTGAACCGCCGAGGCGAGGGATGTCCCACAAGCCGCGCCAGGCCGAGACGGAGCGACGGCCCGACGATGACCGATGGCGCGCGTAGGGGCGCTGCTCCGTCCGCGCCCGCACTACTTCGGAGCTGCACCTCATACGGAATGTGTTGAATACGACCCTCGTAGGGGCGAAGCATTCGCGCACAGGATGCGGGCATGCAGCGGCGGTAATCCTCGCGAATGCTTCGCCCCTACCGCAGACGGGATCGGAACGGACACAATCCGTATCAGCACGATGGGCGCCGGGCCCCGGATGACGGTACCCGAGCGCCTCCGTCGCGGCCCGAAACCTTCCTCGTTTGGAGTCTACCACGCCCGGCGCTAAAGGGGGTATCAGGAGGAATCCGGTATATCAATCAGGGAAACTTCCTATGCGCGATCCACTCCCCCGGCGGCGGCAGGCGGACGCGGGCGGGGCGACGGAAAGGGCATCAAGCCGCGCACGTCTCCGGTAGCGGGCCGCGGTGCGATTCGTCGAACCAAAGGAGCAGGTGCTTCTCCGCCTCCCAGAGCTCCTCGAACATCTCGCGGATCTTGTGGAGCGGCAGCACGGCCGACGCGAGGGGATCCAGGCAGCAGGCGTGGAACGCCGCCTCGCGGTCGCGGTGCAGCACGGCCCGCACCGATAGCTCCTGCACGGCGATGTTGGTCCGGCAGATGGCCGCCAGGTGAGGCGGCAGGTCCCCGAAGCGCGTCGAGTGGAGGCCGCGCGCATCCGCCACGCACTTCACCTCGACGCAGCAATTGTCCGGGAGGTTCGATACCAGGCCGCCGTGGTTCATGACGCTGCCGTAGAACGTAATACGGCACGTTCGTGACGACGGCCTCCATGATGCCGGGCGTGTACTCTCCCGTGAGGCGGGGCAGAGTCCCCACGGGCGGCACGGGTTTCCCCTCCGCGTCCACCTTTCCCTGAGACCCCCACACGCGGCCCTGCGCCGGCACTTGCCGCGGCTCCAGGCCGAAGCGCGCCAGCAGCTCCGGCGTCCGGCGGAAGTAGGGCATGTACTCCGAGTCGTGCACGCTGCTCTCGGTGCAGAAGTAGCCGAAGTGCTTCAGCAGCTCGAGGCGCACCTTCTCGGTGGCGCGCACCTCCTCGTTCTCCACCAACTCGCGCAGGCGCGGGTAGAGGTCCTCCTTGCCGCGTCGGAACTCCATGATCCAGGAGAGGTGGTTGATCCCCGCCGCCGAGAAGGAGATTTCCTCGTAGGGCACGCCGATCCACCGGGCCATCCGCTGCGTCGTGCCCTGCACGCCGTGACACAGGCCGGTGTAGCGCATGGAGGAGTCCGTCAGGTGGAGCCACGACAGCATCGCCATCGGGTTCGTGTGGTTGAGCACCACCGCATCGGGGCAGAGCGTCTCCATCTCGCGGATCATCCGGTGTTGGATCGGCGCGGTGCGCAGGAACCGGAAGACGGCCGCCACGCCCACGGTGTCGCCGACGGATTGCTCCACCCCGTACTTGCGCGGGATCTCCATCTCCGCGCTGAAGGGGAACCCGTACTGGGCGCCGCCGCCCACCGAGATGAAGGTGGTCACGAAATCGGCGCCGCGCAGCGCCACGCGCCGGTCGGTGGTGGCGATCACCTTGGCCGGGAGATCGTACTTCTCGATGGTGCGCTGCACGAAGCCGCGGACTCTCTCCAGGCGCTCCTCGTGGAGGTCGCACAGGCGGATCTCGCAGTCCTGCAGCGGCTGCCGCGACAGGATGTCCATCGAAAGGGGAGGCCCGAAGTGGCTCCCGGCGCCGATCATGGCGATCTTGGTCATCGTCTGCTCCTCATCGGCTCACACCGCCGTCAGGCATCCTTCGGCCGCGGCTTCAGGTCTCCGCTGGCGATCATGGCGGCGAACGGGTTGTCCTCGATGTCGAGGGGGAAGTCCACGCGCCCGCGACGGCGGCAGGACTCGTAGGCGCCGAAGATGATCTCGGTGGCGATGAGGGCGTTGCCGGCATCCAGTTGGCACTTCCGCCCTTCCAGCAGGCAGGCCACCACGTCGGCGATGGCGATCTTGATCAGCCCGGGGGCGTGGATGGTGGCGCCCTGCAGGTCCGGCACCGTCCACTCCTTCTGCCCTGCCAGGCGGTAGCGGAAGTGCGGCCCGTCCACGACTCCCATCTCGATGACGCCGTCCGTGCCGATCGCCTTGTTCATGCACCCGACCGGGCTCTTCCCCCCGGCCCCGGTCATGATCAGCCCGAACACGCCGTTCTCGTACTCGGTGAGAACGACCTGCTGGTTCTCCAGGTGATCGCCGAAGATGACGTTCTCCTCACGGTAATCAAACTGCCCCAGGACCCACTTGGCGGGCTGGTCGCCATTGAGGAGACTGAAGATGTCAATGAAGTGAGTGCCGGAGTCGAAGACATCCTTGCAGCCGCACTCCAGGCGGACCAGGTCGCCGATGGCGCCCTCATCCACCATCTTCTTCGCCATGACGTAGGGTCTGGCGTAGCGCCGCTGGTGGTTGAAGGTGAGATGGATGCCCGCCTCCTTCGCGGCGGCGACCATCCGCCTGGCGCCGCCCCAGGTGAAGGCCATCGGCTTCTCGCAGTGGATCGCCTTCACCCCGGCCTTGCAGACATCCAGCGCCATCGCCTCGTGGAGGGGCACCCAGGCGCAGATGCTGACCATGTCCAGCTCCGCTTCGGCCAGCATCTTGTGGTAGTCCGTGTAGACGTTCTTGACTCCGTGGAACTCGGCGAAGGCGCGCGCGTTCTCCTCCACGATGTCCGCGCACGCCGCGATCTCGCACGAGTCCAGGGCCTGGTAGGCGGCGGCGTGACTGTACGCCATCGCATAGCCCAGGCGGTCCGGGCGCTCCTTCTTCTTCCCCGTGCCGATGATCCCCACACGCAGCTTGCTCATCTGTTCCACTTCCCCCTTGCGCATCCCGCAGACCCGGAATGGATGTCACGCCGGCTCTCCGGGAGAAGCCCGGCACCATCCTGTTCTCCCTGTCCAGCGTCGTTCCTGCACAGACACCGATCGCCGCCGCCACGTGAGGCTTGCCGGCCGCGGCGTAACACTCCTTAATTAACCCAACCTTATCGGTACCTTAACTCACCTTAATTGACTTTCCGCCCGCGTCGGCGTACAGTAGAGAGGAGGCGGGCGCCGGTCGAGGTGGAGTCCGCCGGACGCTGGGGGGGAGCACGGACGTGGCGCGGCGTTGGATGCACCCGTTGATGGCGGCCTGGGCACTGGTGCTCGCGGTGTCTTTCGCTGCCGTGCGCGGGCGCGAAGCGCCCCCGGCGGAGGCCGACGACGGCGTGCGAGGGACTGTCAGAGCCTGGCTCCCCGATGCTCGCCGCGCGTGGGGAAGCGCCGTTGTCCGCCCTGTGCGGGCCACCTGCCCTGCCAGCGCCTCCGGGCCGGGTTGGTACGACGGCGACACGCACTCGCACACCCGGCACAGCGATGGCGGCGGCACCGTTGCCGACAACGCCGCCGCCGCCATCCGCGCCGGCCTCAGCTTCCTCTTCATCACCGACCACAACACCCTCAACGGGCGCGCCGAGGTGGCCGCGCAGCAGCGTCCCGGCTTCCTCTGCCTCACCGGCGAGGAGGTGACGGCCGGCTACGGGCACGCGAACGCCTACCAAGCCGATGGATCGGTGGCCTGGGAGATGGGGCCACAGGCGATGATCCGGGCCGCCCACCGGCAGGGCGGGATCCTCTTCCTGAACCATCCCTACTTCCCCGGCTTCACCTGGCAGGCAGATGATGTGGAGGGCCACCACGGCATCGAGGTGTGGAACGGACTCTACTCACCCGGGCACGAGGTGAACCGCCGCGCCTTCGCCCTCTGGGACCGGGAGCTCAACGAGGGGGAACGGCTGGTGGGCCTGGCGGGGTCGGATGCCCACAAGCCGGCGAAGGTCGGCAACCCCCGGATCTGCGCCTACCTGGAGGCGCTGACGCCCCGCGCCGTCCACCGGGCGATGCGGCGCGGCACCCTCTACGGCACGAACGGGCCGGACGTGCGCTTCACCGCCAACGGCGCCCCGATGGGCACCGACCTCCGCGTCGCCCCCGGCGCGCCCGTGGCCTTCAAGATCGCGGCGCGCTCCGCCCACCGGCTCACGCGCGTCACCCTCATCCGCAACGGCGCCGTGCTGAGGGAATGGGCCCCCGCCGGACCGGAGAAGGCCATCGCCCTGTCTGACACCCCGACCGACAGGACGTGGTACCGGGTGGAGGTGGCGGACGTTGACGGCGGCTTCGCCTTCAGCAATCCGATCTGGGTGGAGACGGAGCGGGCCGCCGGCCTCGAGGTCGCCAGGCGCTGAGGGCAGGCCATCACCCCAGCGCATCCAGCACCCACCGCGCGTGCCGGCGCACGGTCGGGTCTTCGTCCCGCTCCAGGCGCCTCACAGCCGGCCCCCGGGGAAGCCAGCCCCGGCAGGGGCTTCGCAACCACCGAGGGCCTGCTTGCTTCCGAGTTCGGTAGCCCCGCGCGGTCGTCATCGTGGCCAAGCGGCAGGGGGCGTCGCGCGCTGCCCCGCAGTAGGACCGCCGCTTGGCGCGGCACCTCGCCCCTGCCGCCCTCACTCAACGTCCCCGTGCGCAACTCCTGTGCGGTCTCTGTTCCAGCGCGCGAAGGCCTCTGCTATCTCCCGGGCGGTATCTTCGGATACTGGTTCATCATCGGGCGGCGTCGCGTCCCACCGAGCCTGCAACTCATCGAGGGTCGGTACAGGGGGGACCAGACGTTCGAGAAGCGCCTTCACAACGTCCAGGTCCTCCGGCGAGAGCCGATGCACCAGGTCGATCACCTGCTCCTTGGTCGCCATTCCCATCACCCCATCTACCAGCATCGTGCCATTCCCTACTCGCGCCTTCCGGTTACCCACCGGAACCGCGCGGCTCCATGATAACACTTGCCTTGCGCCGCCGTCAACGTCTCCCCATGGCCAACCCCTGCTGTGACCCGCGACTCGCCATACCTCACGCACACACTCACAGCAGCGCCGGCTCCAGCACCACGATCTCCGGCTCCAGCGGCAGTGAGTCCTTCGTCACCTCCAAGTCGCTCCCGCCGATGCGGCGCACGTTCGCCTTGCCCGCCAGGAAGTCCTCCACCGGACCGATGGGGAAGTCCACACCCGCCGTCTTGTAGTGCATCGGGATGGTGATCGCGGGGTCGAGGCTACCCACCACCTGCGCGGCCTCGTCGGGACCGATGGTGAAGTGCCCACCCACGGGAATGAGCAGCACGTCCACAGGTCCGATCTCCCGGGCCTTCTCGGGGGTGAGGGTGTGCCCCAGGTCGCCGCAGTGGCACAGTCGCAGGCCGTCCGCCTCCAGGATGGTGACGGCGTTCTCACCGCGCTCCTGGCCGCCGCTGGTGTCGTGGTAGGTGTGTACGGCGCGCAGCGTCACGCCCTTCACCGCGCGCGGGCCGCTCTTCGCCAGCGCCAGCCCCTCGATCGGCTCCGGGTTCCCCGCCAGCCCGGCCAGGCAGGCATGGTCGGCATGCTCGTGCGAGATGACGACCACATCCGAGACCTCCGTGACCGGCCGGTACTTGATCGCGCCGCCGTAGCCCCCGGACTCGCACGGATCGAAGAGCACCCGCGCGCCGCCGGCCGTGGTCACCAGGAAGCTGCTGTGAGCGAGATAGCGGATCTTCATCGGGCACCTCCTCCTGTGGGGAGTGCGGGAGTGTGGGGGTATGGGAGTGTGGAGTGCCACCCGGTATGAAACCGGGTGCTCCAGGCCGCTGGCCGGGCGTCCTCGCGGACGCAGACAGAATATATTCTAAAAATATATTGAGAATATTTTCCTGGTTCCGTCCGAAGGACGGCCAGCCGTAGGCTCAGAGC
>JACQGM010000424.1 GCA_016199585.1 Armatimonadota bacterium | reverse complement strand
GGTACAAGCGGGTCGAGACAGAGCGACGGCCCCTACGTCGGATCCCAACGGTACGTAGGGTCGCCGCGCCGTCCGCGGCCGGATCCAGCGGTTCAGGTCACCCGACGGGATTTTCCACATAAACCCTCATACTACCGACCCCACGTGGGCGGAGTTCCAGGCGCTCATCGCCGCCGAGAGCAGATAGCCCCGTTCTGCGCGGCCAGGGCGCACTTGCGACGGTCTCGCTCACCCCGGGCCAGGGATCTCCCGCACCCCCACCCCTACTTCCGCCGCAGCACCTCCCGCGCCCGCGCGGCGATGTCTTCAGCCGTCAGGCCGTAGGCTTCCAGCAACTCGGCGGGCTTGCCGGAGCGGGCGTAGGTATCGCCCAGGTTGACGAAACCGACCGGCACCGGGCAGCGGCGCGCCAGCACCTGCGCGACGATGCTCCCCAGGCCGCCGTGAGAGAGGTGTTCCTCGGCCACCACCAGCGCGCCCGTCTCGCGGGCGGCGGACTCCAGGGCGTCCTCGTCCACCGGTTTGACGCTCGCCAGGTCGAGCACCCGCGCCGAGACGCCCTCTTCCTCAAGCATCCACGCCGCCTTCAGGGCGAGGGCGAGCATGACGCCGTTGGTGGCCAGGGTGATGTCTGTTCCCTGGCGCAGCCGGATCGCCTTGCCCGGACGGAAGTCGCACCCCAGGGGGTAGACGAGCGGCGCCGAGGGGCGCCCGCAGCGGATATAGACCGGCCCATCGATGCGCGCGGCGGCGCGGACCACGGCGCGCGTCTGCACGGCATCGGCGGGCACGAAGACGTGGAAGCCCGCCAGCGCCGTCGCCAGCGCGATGTCCTCGACGCCCATCTGCGAGGGGCCGTCCTCGCCGGGGGTGATGCCGCCGTGCGTGCCGACGCACTTCACGTTGAGGTGCGGGAGGGCGATGCTCATGCGGAGCTGGTCATAGGCGTTGGCGGTGAGGAAGACCGCGAAGGAGGCGATCCACGGCTTCTTGCCGCAGGCGGCCAGGCCGCCGGCCACGCCCACCAGGTTCGACTCGGCGATGCCGACATTGAAGGACCGCTCCGGGAATGCCCTGGCGAAGAGCTCGGTGCGCGTGGAGTTGCCGAGGTCTGCGTCCACGACGACGAGATCCGGGTCTTCGGATCCCAGCTCGCGCAGCGCCCGGCCGAACGCCTCGCGGGTGGCGGCGCCGGTGACGAAGCCGCTCACCTCCATCCCAGCTCCTCCAGGGCGCGCTCCGCCTCCTCCGGGGTGAGCGCCTTGCCGTGATAGGCGTAGTCGGCCTCGACGAACGAGACGCCTTTCCCCTTCACCGTGCGCGCGAGGATCACCATCGGCTGACCGTGCGCGTCGCGGGCGGCGCGGAGCGCGTCGAGCACCTGGGAGAGGGCGTGACCGTCTATCTCCCGGGCCTGCCAGCCGAAGGCGCGCCACTTCTCGGCGAGGGGCGCGAGCGGCATCACCTCGGCGACGGGGCCGGTCTGCTGGTAGCCGTTGTGGTCCACGATGCAGGTGAGGTTGGCGAGGTGGTACTTGGCGGCCGAGAGCGCGGCCTCCCACACCTGGCCCTCGTCGTTCTCGCCGTCGCCGATCATCACGTAGACGTGGTAGCCCCTCCCATCCAGGCGGGCGGCCAGCGCGTGTCCGACGCCGATGGAGAGCCCCTGCCCCAGCGATCCGGTGGAGGCTTCCACGCCCGGCACTTCGCGCATGCGCGGGTGGCCCTCCAGCGGCGACCCGTTGCGGCGCAGCGTCTCCAGCTCGGATGCGGGGAAGTAGCCCGCCTCCGCCAGAGCCGCGTAGAGCACCGGCGCCGCGTGCCCCTTCGAGAGGATGAAGCGGTCGCGGTCGGGCCACCAGGGGCGGTGAGGGTCGTGGCGGATGATGCCCCCGAAGTAGAGGCCGACGACGACCTCCACCGCAGAGAGCGAGCTGCTGGGGTGCCCGGACCCCGCAGCCGACGTCATCTCGATGATGTGCCTGCGCAGCAGCCTCGCCTTGTCTTGCAGCTTCTCCAGCTCCATCGCGCCCCCTGGTTAGGTAGTTGGGTAGCTGGGTGGTTGGGTAGTTGAGCGGTTGGGTGGTTGAGCGGAAACCACTCAACCACCCAACTAACTACCCATCCAACTACTTAACCACCCAACCACCCAACCACCCAACTACCCAACTACCCCGGGGGCTAATCGGCACCGAGGAGCTTGAGCGCGCGATCGGCGATGTTCTCAGGGGTGAAGCCGAACTCGCGCAGGAGCACCTTCGCGGGAGCGGAGGCGCCAAAGCGGTCGAGGGCGATGACGTCGCCATCGCCGCCGACATAGCGGTGCCATCCGAGCGATACCAGCGCCTCAACGGCCAGCTTCTTCACGCCCGCGGGCAGCACCGAGGCACGATACTCGGCGGGCTGCGCCTCGAACAGCTCCCAGGAGGGCATGCTGACGACGCGCACCCGCACGCCCCGCTCCGCCAGGATCGCCTGCGCCGCCAACACCGGCTCCACCTCCGAGCCGCTGCCGATCAGCACGATCTGCGGGGCGCCCCCTTCGGCCTCCTTCAGGACGTAGGCGCCCCGGCGCAGACCCTCGGCGGAGGGATAGACGCTCCGGTCCAGAGTCGGGGTGTTCTGGCGCGTGAGCACCAGTGCCGTGGGGCCATCCAGGCGCTCGGCGGCGACCCTCCAGGCCTCGGCAGTCTCATTGGCATCCGCGGGGCGCAGGGCCACCAGGTTTGGCACGGCGCGCAGCATGGCGAGCTGCTCGACCGGCTGGTGCGTGGGACCGTCCTCGCCCAGGGCGATGCTGTCGTGGGTGAAGACGAAGACGACCGGCTGCTCCATCAGCGCCGAGAGGCGGAGCGCCGGCTTGAGGTAGTCGGCGAAGGTGAAGAAGGTAGCCACGAAGGGGCGCAGGCCGCCGTGGAGGGCGATGCCGTTGGCGGCGGCCGTCATGGCGTGCTCGCGGACGCCGAAGCGGATGTTGCGGCCCGTGGGACCCCAGACGCCCCCGGAGGCGCCGTCCACGTCGCCGCCGGCGCTGCCCGGGCTCTCGAAGTCACCCATGCCCTTGAGCGAGGTGGCGGTAGAGGCGTTCAGGTCGGCCGAGCCGCCGATGAGGCCCGGATAGCACTTGGCGATGGCGTTCAGCACCTTGCTGCCCGCGGCGCGTGTCGCCAGCGGCTCGCTCGCGGGGAAGGTCGGGATCTCGGCGTCCCAGCCCTCGGGCAGACGCCCGCTGAAGGCCTCCCGCCACTCGCGCGCCAGCGCCGGGTGGTTGGCGGCCCAGGCGGCGAAGCGCTGCTGCCACTCGGCCTGGGCGCGCTCTCCCCGCTCCACGGCGCGGCGGAAGTGGGCGAGCGCCGGCTCGGGAACAGTGAACTCGCCTTCCTCGGGCCAGTCCAGGTTGCGCTTGGTGGCGGCCACTTCCTCCTTGCCGAGGGGCGCCCCGTGCGCCGCCGACTTCCCCTGCCGGGCGGGCGAGCCGTAGCCGATGCAGGTGTGGATCACCAGGAGCGAGGGGCGAGATGTCTCCGCCCGAGCGGCGCGGATCGCGGCGTCTATGGCGGCCACGTCGTTGCCGTCGCGAACGGTGACCACGTGCCAGCGGTAGGCCTCGAAGCGGCGCGCCACGTCCTCGGAGAAGGAGAGCTGGATGCCCCCGTCCAGGGAGATGTCGTTGCTGTCGTAGAGCACGATGAGCTTGCCCAGCCCGAGGTGCCCCGCGAGCGAGGCGGCCTCGGCGGCCACGCCTTCCATCAGGTCGCCGTCGGAGGCGAGAACGTAGGTGTGGTGGTCCACGACGGCGTGCCCGGGGCGGTTGAAGCGGGCGGCCAGGTGCGCCTCGGCGAGGGCCATGCCGACGGCGGTTGCGAAGCCCTGGCCCAGCGGCCCGGTGGTCGTCTCGACCCCCGGGGCGACTCCGTGCTCGGGATGGCCCGGGGTCTTGCTCCCCCACTGGCGGAAGCTCTTCAGCTCCTCGAGCGAGAGGTCGTAGCCGGTAAGGTGAAGCAGGCTATAGAGGAGCATGGATCCGTGGCCGCCGGAGAGGACGAACCGGTCGCGGTCGGGCCACTGCGGGTCGCGTGGGTTATGCTTCAGGTGGCGCGTCCAGAGCGTGTAGGCCATCGGCGCCGCGCCCATCGGCAGGCCCGGGTGGCCGGAGTTGGCCTTCTGGATGGCGTCAATGGAGAGTGTGCGTATGGTATTGGTGCAGAGTCGGTCAAGAGACATGCGTAACCTCCCCGAACATGGTCGCTGATCATCGGGATCAGTGCCCCGCTCTCGGTTTTCGCCGCGGGGGGATCGGTTCCCTTCCCTGCCGCGGCGGTTGCGGGCAGGAAGGAGTTGGAGGGAGTGGAACAGCGGCCACGTGCGTGCGCAAGGGCACCGCCGGGGGGCGCGGGGCGATCCGGCAGAAGGCATCGGAGCGCCGGTGCAACCTGCGGGGGGGGTGGGAGGAACAAGGCACCCCCCATGCACCATTGCCCTCGCCCGATTCTCGGGCGCTCCGACGGCACTGCCCGGGGGTGCGCGCGCGGGCGGTGGCAGCGTGGGCCGCGGCTCACGCCGCGGCGTGAGCCGCGGTGGCGGTCGGCGCGCATCACGCCGGCAGGAGCCGCATCCGAAGCGCCCGGTGGCCTGCGAGGGTTGCTCCCTGACGAGTCCTAACCACGGTTCAATGTGGTGCTGCCCGCACCTCACCACACCAACAAGAAAGCCCGGGAATGGCGTCATTCCCGGGCTTTTCTGGTGGGCGGTGCAAGGCTCGAACTTGCGACCTTCTGGGTGTAAACCAGACGCTCCAGCCAACTGAGCTAACCGCCCCCCGACAGACTCATCGCCCGCGCGCGCCGCCGGCCCCGCGGCTCGGCTCGTCTCCCGACGGCCTCATTGTAGCACCGGGCAGGTTGCGTGTCAAGGAACCGGCCGCCTTGGCGACGGCGCCCATCGAGGGAAGTCAGGCTCAGTACCCGCGCTGCCAGATGAGGTCCCCGCTGCCGGCGTCTGCAACAAACGCGGCAGCCAGAGCCTTCACAGGGAGAGGATGCTCCACGCGCGGGGACCGACCTGCTGCGGTGCCAGAGGCAGCGCCTCCCACCACTTCATTGGATGACGCCACCGGGTCCCCGCCGCGACGTGACGTAAGGACGAGCGTCACGCGCTGCGTGGCCTCCTGGAGGGTCAGGGCCTCGCGAGAGCGGGCCCGCACTCGCCCGAGGAGGCACTGCCGGGGAACCGGGCCGTAGTACCGGCTGTCGTTCGAGGTGTTGCCCCCGTCACCAATGACGTAGATCCGGCCTTCCGGAACACGCGTGACCACGAGCTTCATCTCGGCGGTCAGGGATGCGATGGCAAGGCGGGTGCGCTCCAACTTGCCCGGATCCGCCAGGAACACGTTCTCGCCGTCTCGGGAGCGCACCTCCCACACGCGGTCCCCGGGAAGCCCGTAAACGCGCTTCACCTCGGCCGGGCCGGCCTGCCGGAACGCGATGATGTCGCCGCGTTGGACTGGATGCGACCGGTAGTACACCCGGTCAATGAGGATCACCTGCCCGCTGCGCAGCGTCGGGGTCATAGACGCGCCCAGCACCACCGAGAGCTTGTACGGGCACCAAATCCAGAGTGCCAGGAGCGCCCCGAGCACCCACAGCAGTCCTGGCTGAACTTGTCTACGCATGTGCCGACCTCCGGCGGCGGGGCCGCTAAGGACGACGGACGCGCCGCCAGATGAAGTCTCCGGCGCCTGTGTCATCCCCGGGCTCGGCGCCTGGCTCGGCCGCCCTCTTGATCGCTTCGGGTGCGGGCGTGGTGGCGCCGCTGCGGCGGTCGCGCAAGAGCACCCCCGCCCCGATCCGCCGGCGCAGGTCCTCCGTCGGGCGCCCGCTGTCGTCCTTCATATCCGGACCCACGCTGTAGACCAGGAAGCCCGCTCCGTCGCGGCGGTAGGCCAGGGGCTTCTCCGAGAACGGGTCGTCAGGCACCTCCCACCCGAGTCGCTGGCGAAGCTCGGCCAGCGACTCCGGATAGGCGCCGAAGCGCTGCCGGTAGACGATGAGGCCGAGGAGCGCCCGGCTGCCCGCCAGCGCGGCGTGGGCACGCTCAACATTCATCCTGGCCCGCCCGTACTCCGGAAGGAGGATACGCGACAGCACGGCGTAACGGGGCAGCTCCTGCGCGTCCTGATCCACGGCGGCGAACTCCGACAGTGCCTCCCGCAGCGACCTCCGCTCGGACGCTGCAAGGTCTCGATTCATCAGGTCCAGATAGGCCAGTTGGTCAGCGTAGAGCAGCGGGCGCCACGGATACGTGGCAGCCAGCCGGAGGAGGGCGCTGGCACGATGACGCCCCGGCGAAGCCAGCTCACCAACGCCCTCACGGCGCAAGACGTCGAAGGCCCAGATCCCCATTGCGCGCTCTCCCGCGATCGCCGACGCGAAGCCGGGGTGCAGATCGATCTCGGCAAGAACGTCGGCCAGACGCCGGGCATCTTCCTCGGCGATGTCCCCCCACTCAGACACCTCGCGCAGGGCGGCAGCACCGATCCGCACCCCGTCCACACGCACCAACTGCCCGTAGAGCGTGATCTGGTCAGGTAGGTATCCGATCAGCGATGGCCCGCCACGCAGGGACTCCGATACCTGAAAGGTCAGCGTGACGGCCTGCGCCGCCTCCGGCATGCGGCTCTCCCGTGCGTCCAGCACGGCCTTCGCCGCCAAGAAGCGCGCCAGGGAGTGCATCCGTTCCAGATGAGGAAAGAGCGCTCCGGCAGCGTCATCCCAGTTCATGGGGAAGCGGCACCGGGGCCGAGCCACGGCCTGTACCGCCAGGGGCGGGATCTCCGGGTAGCGTGCCACCGCCCGGCGGGCCTGCTCGTACAGCTCCGGCTCCTGAGCCCGCCGCTCGGAGTCCATGTAGTCACCGAGAACCACGGCGTCCCGCTGCGCCGCCGCGCTCGGCTCCGGCGCCCAGGCGAGGATGACCGGCCGGGGCGCGCTCGGATCCGAAGTCTGGCCTCCGAACGAGCCGCCCGACGCCGGCAGCGTGCGGAAGATCTCCCGATACAGGACCGCCGCGTTCTGGTCGTCCGCCACCGGCGGCCCTGCCAGCTCCCCCACGGAGACCGGATATCCTACCGCGCGGATGGCCTCCAGACGCGCCTCCACCCGCCGCCCCAGCATCACTGCGGCCGCGCTGTGGGCGATGGCCGCCAGCACGACCAGGACGAGCACTCCCTTGCCCACCATCCGCCATCGAGACGAAGCTCGCGGTTCTCCCCGTTTCACGGCGATATCTCCTCATGGGAGTCATGGCCCATCGCCCGGGCCAGCAGCCTCTCCGGCTCCCGCCGCTGCTCCAGCAGGAGGTCCATGGGCGCCGCGAACTCTCACGGAGACGGCCAACGCGTCGCGCTCAGTCATGCGGCCCTCCCTTGCCCACAGCACGCACGTACCTACTACGAGAGCGCGTCACACCCGGGGGCGGCGGGTGAGAGATCGCGCCGCGTGTAGGGGCGGATCGCGTGTCCGCCC
>JACQGM010000412.1 GCA_016199585.1 Armatimonadota bacterium | reverse complement strand
CAGGGCCGCAACCAAAGGCCGGGCATTGGAAATACCCGTCTGGCGAGCGGCGCGGCGCCGCTGAGCGTCCTCCCGGACGCAGATAGATTCTCCGTCCGCGAGGACGGTCGGCCGCAGGCCCACGAGACGGGTCTTTCCAATGCCCGGCACTTCGCGCGGCGCTCGCAGGTTCTGCCCGTTAGCGGCACAGGTGGGGGCGCGCGGTATTCGCGCGCCAGGGCCAGGGGTCCGCGCCGGGCGAAGGGATCGCGGCGCGGACCCCGTGGCGCACCCGCGCTCAGTCCGCTTCGATGGTCCACATGCGCGGCGTGGTGCTCTTCCACTTCACCCACTTGACGTGCCCATCACCGTAGATGGCATTGAAGCCGTCGAAGTGGGGGTTGCCTACCCGGCGCCAGTAGCCGGAGGCGCCGTTCTGGTAGGTATTCATGTGGTAGTCGAGGTGCCACTCATACACCGCCTGCTGGCCGCCGAAGGCGATGCGGTCCTCGATGGGCCCCGCACTCCTGGAGCCGCCCTCCACCAGCCAGATGGTGCCGGAGGGGTCCTCGATCTTCGAGTCAGGGAGGGCAGGCGCGTAGAGGTCGGTGTTGAAGCCCTGCTTACCCGCGTATGACGGGTTGAGCGCCCAGTAGCTGGGGTTCATCTTGTTGTAGATGTAGCTGAATGGGATCCGCAGGTAGGGGGGTTCGGGGCCACGGGCGATGATCATCAGGCTGGACCACGAGGGGCACTTGAACACGTCGTAGGTCTTCACGTAGGGCTGCGCGAAGTAGGGCCAATACGTGCGGTTGGTCCAGACACCGGGCACCCCGTGCTGCTCGCAGATCACCGCCTCATAGTCCTGCATGTACATGGTGAACGCGGTGCCGATCTGCTTCATGTTGTTCATGCAGGTCGCAGCCCGCGCTCTCTCCCTTGCCCGGGAGAAGACCGGAAAGAGAATCGCCGCCAGAATAGCTATGATGGCTATCACGACGAGCAATTCGATGAGGGTGAAGCCTCTGCCTCTTCGGGAACGGACGGTGGATGGTTGATTGGCGAACACGTGAATCCTCCTTCTGGCGTACACCCGCCCGCCGTCCACGGACGCTCAACGGGCGGCGGCTGGCAGGCGGCTCGGCGGGGAGCCGCAGCTTTGACGATAGTATAGCGACGCAGAATCGGAAAGTGAAGAGAGAATATGGCAAGAATCCAGAGAATCTGGCAAGGAGTACGGGCACCGGCAGAGCGGCGCCCCTGCGTATGCCATGTCGCACGCAGGGATCGTCGTCCGCCCCGTAGTCCGTCTCCACCCGGCGCGGATGGACAGGAACGCCGGGGATCAGCGCGGCGCGCGGAACTCGCTGGGCGACACGCCCACGTGACGGCGGAAAATCCGGCCGAAGTACGCCGGATCGCTGAACCCCACCAGCGACGATACGTCGGCCACCGGCAGGGAAAGCTGCAGGAGGCTTCTCGCGGCGGACACCCGCATCTCGGTCAGGTACGCCATCACGCTGCGACCGGTGGCCGCCTTGAACTGGTGCCTCAGGCTGGAGGTGCTCACCTGGAGCGCGGCGGCGATCTCCGCGAGGGTGAGGGGCTCCTGGTAGTGGTGCAGCAGGTACTCCTCAACCCGGGAGATGAGCGCGGGCGGCGTCGCCGGGTTCGAGAGGAGCTGCGTGGCCGTCCGATGCAGCTCCAGGCCCGGCAGGAGGGGGGCGCGCGCCAGCCGGCCGAGGATCTCCAGCACCAGGGCGTAGGCGACGGTCTCGTGACACGGGGGCCGTTGCGCCAGCTCCTCCGCGAGGTCGTGCATCGCTTTGAGCACGCGCCGGTCGGCAAGGATGCAGCCCCGCGTCGCCCGGGTCACCTTCCCCATCGGCTGGGAGAGGCCGACGATCACGCCGAAGGGGTAGAAGGCCACCCAGGCGCGGGTGGGACCTTCGGCGAGCCGCAGCGACGATCGCTTCTCCATCACCCGCCACCCGTCGCCGTGGGTCGTGTTGGGAGGGATCAGCAGGACGTGGGGCGCGACGAACTCCACGGGTTGGTCCTCTACCCAGACGGCGGAGTTCCCTCGGAGGAAGCAGCAGATCTCCGGCTGCACGTGAGGGAACAGAATCGGCCGCCACGCATCCGGGGGCTTGCAAACACGCCCCCGGAGCGCCCGGGGCGTGCTGACGCGCTCCAGCCCGTCGCGCTGCAGCGCCGGGATCACCCGGTCCCGGATCTCCGCCTGCACCTCCCGCACCCACTCCATCGGCTCCCCCTCCCGGTGCGTTCAGTCCACTTCCGTGGGGTGCGGGGCGGGCCGCCCGTCGGCGGTCATTCCCGTGCCCATGTCGCGGGGCAGGTAGCTCCCGTAGAGGCTGCGCTGCTCGTGGTCGGCCCACTCCTCCAGCAGCATCTCCAGCAGCTCGGGCCAGAGGGCGAAGGTGAGTTGAGCGGCGTGGTACTCGACGGACACCGGGGAGTTGCGGCGGCGGGTGCCCTCCCACACCGAGAACCAGTCGCGCCCGCGGCGGGTCATCCAGAAGGTATTCGCCAGGTAGGTCTGCAGCGCGAGGGCGATGAGCTGCTCCGTATCGCGCGGAAGGGCGCCGCCCCCGATCACGCCATCGAAGCGATCCATCTTCTGCCCGATCTCACCCCTTTCGGAGGCGGCGAAGGCGAGCACTTCCTCGAGGGAGGCGAAGAAGCCCGCGTACTTGAAGCGATAGCGCTCCCTACCCACTCGGAAGAAGTCGGCGCCGCAGTAGCCGGCCAGCGCGAACTCGTGCCGCACGCTCTCCTGGTCGAGGGCGAGGGCGAACGGCAGCGCCACGCGGCGGTCGCCCAGCTCCGGCTCCGGCTCGACCGCGGCGACCCCGAACTCGCCGGGCACCCCGTCTCGGAGCTCCCGGGGAAGGCGCAGGTCGTGCCCCGCGGCGCCGGGCCGAAAGGTGCCGCTGAACGCAAAGCCCCCGTCAATCCTCCGCAGGGTGAACTCCGAGCCGGGCTTCACGGCGAGGAAGACCTTGCCCTCCAGCGCCGCCGGCTTCGCGCTGCTCCCGGGCAGCCGGGCGATCTCCAGGGAGACGTAGCAGAAGGGCGCGGTGGAGACGATGATGTCTCGCGGGTAGAAGGCCGAGCGGAACCGGATGGTAACGAGCACCCCCAGATCGGCATCGCGGCAGCGATACGCGACCCCGCTCGGCAGCAGCTCCTGCTCCAGCGACGGGAACGCCTTGTAGCGGTCGGAGAAGGGGAGAA
The DNA here is from genome assembly GCA_016199585.1 of Armatimonadota bacterium. Lineage (GTDB taxonomy): Bacteria > Armatimonadota > JAAZEB01 > JAAZEB01 > JAAZEB01 > JACQGM01. Next base: position 12,829 of record JACQGM010000412.1, on the reverse strand, counting down.
TGCGGTAGTCCTCGCCGATCTGAACGCCGACCGCCAGGTCCACGGGAAGGTCGAGAGGGTGGCCGAGCGGCGAGAGGAAGAGCCGGCCGCGGTGGGGCAGCAGCCGGAGCGTGAAGCGCGATCCAAGGTTGGCGACGACCGTTTCGAAGAGCTGCACGGGAGTGATCCCCTCTCTGCGCCGGGTCGCTTCGCGGCTTCGCGCGCGGGGGCGACGGCGCTTCCCGGCTGCGGCGCGAAGCCGAAGCCGCGGCCAATGGGAAGTTCGCCCGCGACGCCGGTGGATCCTCCCGCGCCTGAAGAGGCTGGAGAACAGGATCCCCCCACCGCGGCGCGGAATCCAGCAGTGGAGGAAGCCCTGGATGGAGACGCCCGTTGAGAGCCACCGCGCCGTGGAGTACCCCGCCCCCGAGGCGATGGCGCGCATCCGCATCATCCTGGTGGAGCCGCAGTACCCCGGCAACATCGGGGCGTCGGCGCGGGCGATGAAGACCGCGGGGATCCGCGACCTGGTGCTGGTGCGCCCGCAGCCCTTCCGCGGCTCCGAGGAGGCGCGCAACTTCGCCAGCGGCGCCCGCGACGTGCTCGAGGGCGCGCGCGTGGTGGAGCGCCTGGATGACGCCATCGGCGGGCTGCACTGGCTGGTCGGCACCACGAACCGGCGGCGCGGCGGCGTGCTGGACCAGCCGATCCCGGTGCGCGAGGCGGCGCAGCGGATCGCGTCTCTGGCGCAGACGCGACGCGTGGGCATCCTCTTCGGAAGAGAGGACTTCGGTCTCTCCTCCGCCGATCTGGCCCGGTGCAACCTGGCGGCGGCCATCCCCGTCGCGGCCGGCATGCCCCCGCTCAACCTCTCACACGCCGTGCAAGTGGTATCCCACGAGGTCTTCGTGGCGGCGCTGGGCGAGCCGCCGCCCCCGCCCCTGAAGCCGGCAGCCCTCCCCGAAGTCGAGGCGCTCCTCCGGCGCTTCGCGGAGCTCTTCGCCCTCCTGGGCGCCGATGCCCTCTCCCGCTCCCCGCAGCAGGTGCTCGACTCGCTGCGCCGCGCCTTCAGCCGCGTCGGCCTGGAGCCGCGCGACGTGCGCACGCTGCACATGGTGGTGCGAGCGGTGACCCGGCGGCTGAAGTCGGAGCGCGGCGCGTAGCATCCCGACGGCAACCTGCGCCGAGCCTGCGCCCACAGCAGCGGCCGGATGTGGTGGAGAACCCACGTGGGTCTTTCCAGGAGCCGTCGGCATCGCGGACTCAGAATCCCAAGGCCGATCACTCCCGGTTCGTCAATGCTGCGTCCAGCACCGTGAATCCGTTCGCCGGCTCCAGAAGAGCCAGCAGGTCCTCCCGCCGGAAGCGAAGATCGCGCTCGCCCGCCAGGCGGTACGCCTTCAGCTTCCCCTTGCGGATGTAGCGGCGCAGGGTGCTGTCGCTGATCTGCAGAAACGCCTTGGCTTGTTTGGCAGTCAGGACTTCAGGTGCCTCCAGGGCCATGTGGCAATCCTCCTCTGGAATCGCGGCCTCGCCGCTCCCTGCGCGGGATTGTAGCACAGCCCGCTATAGGCCGTCAATCCTCTTCTTTCGGGAACAGCGACGATGGGCGCGGCAGCGTCCTCTGGCACCCGGCTTGCACCCTCGCCGCCAGGGGTGCGAGCTCACTGGAAAGGGTGTCATTGATGAGCAGCTCCGCGGGATTCCGCGTCCTGGTCGTGTCGCCGACGCTGCCCTATCCCCCGAGCTGGGGGTTCGGGATTCGCGTCTACCAGTTTCTGCGCCACCTATCACGCCGCCACGAGGTCACGCTGCTCACTTACGTGGCGCCCGAAGATGAGGCGCACGTGGAGGCGCTCCGCTCCGTGTGCGCCGACGTGCGCGCCGTCCCTCTGCCGTGCGCCGGCTCCGCGGGGAAGCGGCTCTGGCAAGCGAGGTCGATCCTCTCCCCCGCGTCCTTCCAGCGCCGCCGCCTGCGCACCCCGCAGATGCAGGCAGCCCTCGACCGGCTGTTGGCCGAGCGCGAGGTGGACATCATCCAGGTGGAGTCCAGCCAGATGGCGGGCTTCGACTTCGGCCGCCGCGCCCCGGTGCTGCTCGACGAGCACAACATCGAGTACGAGCTGCTCCACCGCATGTGCCGCAGCGAGCGATCCCCCGCGCGCCGGGTCTTCAACTGGCTGGAGTACCTCAAGTTCCGGCGCGAGGAGCAGCGCGCGTGGCGTCGCGCCTCCGGCCTCATCCTCACTTCGGAGCGCGAGGAAAGGATTGTGGCCGCCCGGGTGTCCGGCCGGCCAACGCTCGTGGCGCCGAATGGAGTGGATACCGACTACTTCCGTCCCGGCCCCTCGGCCCCCGACCCGAACCACCTCGTCTTCTCCGGGCTGATGCGCTATCGCCCCAACGCCGACGCCGCCGCCCACTTCGTGCGCGACATCCTGCCGCGCATCCGGCGCGTGCGTCCCGACACGATCCTCACCCTGGTGGGGCGGGCGCCGACGGACGACGTGAAGCGGCTGGCGGGGCCCAACGTGGTGGTCACGGGCGGAGTGCCGGACGTGCGGCCCTACGTGGCGCGCGCCTCGGTCTTCGTGGTGCCGCTGCGCATGGGGGGCGGCACGCGCCTGAAGGTGCTGGAGGGCCTGGCGATGGGCAAAGCGATGGTCTCGACGCCGCTCGGCTGCGAGGGGATTGACGTGCGCCACGGCGAGCACCTCCTCGTCGCCGAGGATCCCGACGCCTTCGCGCAGGCCACGCTCCGGCTGATGGACGACGCCGCGCTCCGCGAGAGCCTGGGGCGCCGCGGCCGGCTGCTGGTTGAGCGTGACTACGACTGGGCGGGGGTCGTCCGGCGTCTGGAGGCGTTCTACGCCGAAGCGGCGCCGGCCCGGTAGGGAACCCCGTCGGGCCGCCGTCAGATGTGGTACATCAGCGCATCCGGACGAGCCCGCTGCAGTTGTTCGGTGCGCTCGCGGATCGTCTCCATGCTGGTCCGATCCAACACATCGGCGATCGCTTCGCTCACTTCCCTCCAGACCGTGCGCAGCCCGCAGGTCTCCTGGCTAGGACAGGTGCAGGGCCGATAGGTCGTCTCGCTGACGCACGATATCGGCGCCAACGGCCCGTCCGTTGCCCGGATCACCTCCCCGAGCGTGACCTGGTCCGGCGGCCGCGACAGCCGGTAGCCTCCCCGCCGCCCGCGCACGCTGTGTACCAGCCCGGCTCGCTTGAGCATCAACAGCACCTGCCCGAGGTACTTCCTCGGGACGCCCTGGCGCTCGGCGATCTCTTCGATGGTGACCGGCCCGTCGGCGTAGTGTACGCTCAGATCGAGAATGGCCCGGCTCGCGTATTGTCCCTTTGATGTCAGATTCAACGCCTGGCTCTCCCTGGAGTAGGTAAATCACCCCATAGACGATAGACATCCGAATCGTAGCATGGAGAGATTCCCCTGTCAAGCGCCGTCGCGGCCGGTAACTGCCCAGGCTTGATGAGTACGGACACGTCAGACGGGCCGAGACGGAGCGCGGCCCCTACGAAATGCGTGTGGTGCGTAGGGTCGCTGCTCTGTCCGCGACCGCTGCGCACCCCGCACTCATGCATCCTGAGCTCTTACCGTGACCGCGACCCGGGGTGGGGGCCTTGTGGCGCCCTGAGATTCAGGGTCCCTTTGACGTCCCCACATCCTGCCTGTATAATGTGTCCTGGAGATGAGAGAGCAGGAGCACCGGCGCATGCGGGCCGTCGAGGACGGCAACTGGTGGTTCGCGGGCAAGCGGATGCTCGTCGAGGAACTGCTGCGGCAGGCGCTGGGTGCGGGGCGGCTCGGGCGCGTGCTGGACGTGGGTTGCGGCACCGGCGCCACCCTGGCGATGCTGGCGCGCCTGGCCGACCCGGTCGGGATTGACCGGGCGCCCGCCGCGCTGCGCCTGGCTGCCGAGCGGCGCGTCGGCCACCTCTGCGCGGCGGACGCGGAGCGCCTGGCCTTCGCCGACGGCGTCTTCGCCGCCGTGACCGCGCTGGACGTGGTGGAGCACTTGGATCACCCGGTGCGGGCCCTGCGGGAGATGGGGCGGGTGTGCGCCCCCGGGGGCGTCGTGCTGGTGACGGTTCCGGCCTACTCACTCCTCTGGAGTGACCATGACGTCGCCCTGGAGCACCGCCGGCGTTATACGCCGCGCCTGCTGCGCCAACAGATGGAGGCGGCCGGCCTGGAGGTCGTCCGGCTGTCGCACGCCTACGCGGCGTTCTTCCTGCCGGCGCTGGTGGTGCGGCGGCTGCTGCGCCTCGGTTCCCGCCGAAAGGTGCCCGAGGCGGACCTGGGGATGGTCGCGGGCCCGGTGAACGCCCTGCTGGCGGTCTACATGCGCTGCGAGGCGGTGGTGCTGCCCTGGCTGAACCTTCCGTTCGGCACCTCGCTGGTCTGCGCAGCGCGGAGCCGAAATCTGAAATCTGAAATCTGAAATGGGGTGGGGGAGATGGCGAGAGCAACGGTTGCCGTATTGACGACCACGCCCGAGAGCGTGCTGGAGGACTATGGACGCCTGATGGATCTGGCAGGGCTGCGCGAGCACGTGCCGACGCAATATGATACCATCCTGAAGATCAATATCTCGTGGCACCACTACTTCCCGGCGTGCTCCACCACTCCCTGGCAGCTCGACGGGGTCATCCGCACGCTGCGGCGCGAGGGCTACGCGAATCTCATCCCCGCTCAGAACCGCACCGTGGTGGTGGACCCGAAGGTGGGCGCCGAGCGGAACCATCTCGCGCCGGTGGTTCAGCGGCACGGGATCGACTTCACCTACCTGTACGAGCCGGGCGTCGAGTGGGTGAACTACCAGCCCCGGGCGCGCATGCGCGTGCTGCACCGGGTCTTCCCCGACGGCATCCTGATCCCCGCGCTCTTCATCGGCAGGAACGCCATCCACCTGCCCACCACCAAGACGCACGTCTTCACCGGGATCACCGGCGCCATGAAGAACGCCTTCGGCGGCCTCCTCCGCGACAACCGGCACTGGACGCATGCCGTCATCCACGAGACGCTCGCCGACCTGCTCGCCATCCAGAAGGAGATCCACCCCGGCCTCTTCGCCGTGATGGACGGCACCATCGCCGGCGACGGCTCCGGGCCGCGCGCCATGTTGCCCCACGTGAAGAACACCCTCCTCGCCAGCGCCGACCAGGTGGCGATCGATGCCATCGAGGCGAAGCTGATGGGCTTCGATCCCCTCTCCTTCGACTTCATCCGCCTGGCGCACGAGGACGGCCTCGGCGTGGGCGACCCGCGCGAGATCGAAATCGTCGGTGACGACATTTCCGAAGTGAACTGGCGCTTCAACCACCGTCGCGAGACGTTCGCCAGCCGCGGGCAGAAACTGATCTACCACGGCCCCCTGAAGCCGCTGGAGCGCCTGCTGCTGCGCACCTGGCTGGTGCCCTGGTCCTACCTCGCCTCGCGCGCCTACCACGACGGCTACTGGTACCCGTTCGTCGGGCGGAAGCGCGTGGCGGAGATCATGGCGACCGGGTGGGGGGATCTGTTCCGGCGGTATGGGGGGGTGGAGACGGTGCCGGGGCCGGCTGTGCCTGCGAGTTGAGGAGGCGGGGATGCTCAAGTCTTTCACGGCCAGGAACTTCCGCTGCTTCCGCGACCTGACCGTGGAGCCGCTGGCGCGGGTGAACCTGATCGCGGGGAAGAACAACGCGGGGAAGACCGCGCTGCTGGAGGCGATCTTCCTGCACCTGGGGCCGAGCAACCCGCAGTTGCCGCTAGTTATCAACGCCCTCAGGGGGGTTCATCAGGTGAGTGCCGATCCGGATCGCATCTGGGGGGCGCTGTTCCGGGGAAAGGAGACGGACGCGTCGGTTGAACTCTCCAGCACCGATGTCGTAGGTGTGGTCCGGACACTGCGCCTGCGGCTGACGGAGTCGGAGACCGTGCGTGCGGTGCCCGCTTCGGAGACCACCGTTCCGTCGAATGGCGGCGCACTCCAGACGCAAGGTGCCGGTCCAGCTACCACAGCTCTGGGTGCCCGCGATCTGCTGCTGGAGTACGAGGATACGGCCGGGGGAAAAGGCACATCACGGGCCTTCGTGGCAGCGAACGAGGTGAAGCTGCAGCAGGCGCGTCTCGGACCCTTGCCGGTGGCAATCTTCCGCAGCACACGGGATCCCTCGGCCCATGATGAGATCGACATGTTCAGCCGGCTGGAGGAGCGGGGAGAGGTGGGCGCGATCCTGGGCGCACTTCGCCTCCTGGAGCCGCGCCTCCAGCGCCTGTCTGTGCTCGTCTCTGCAGGAGTGCCGATGGTGTGGGGCGACGTTGGGATGGGTCGGCTCCTTCCCCTCGCCTTCATGGGTGAGGGCATGATGCGCTTGCTCGCCACCCTCCTGACCATCGCCAGGGCCGCGGGAGGTGCTGTCCTCGTTGATGAGATCGAGAACGGCATTCACTACTCGGTGATGCAGGATGTCTGGCGCGCCATCGGTGAGGCGGCGCGCCGCAACGACACCCAGGTCTTCGCCACCACCCATAGCTACGAGTGCATTGCCGCAGCCCATGAGGCGTTCGGTGACAGCGAGCCGTATGACCTGCGCGTGCATCGCCTCGAACGAGTAGACGACGAGATCCGGTCGGTGACGCTGGATCAGGAGATGCTGGAAGGTGTGCTTGCGTCGGGCTGGGAGGTGCGCTGATGCGCCGCCCGGGCACGGCACGGGCCGTGTCACCGGAGCCGATCACGCGGCCAAAGCTCCTGGTGGTCGAAGGACAGGACGCGCGTCATTTCCTGGGTGCTCTCCTGGGTCATCTTGGGCTGGGTGGTGACATCCAGATCACAGATGCCGGTGGCATCGACGAGTGGACGGTCAGGCTTCAGGGAATCCGGGGCGCAACCGGCTTCGACCAACTCCAGTCGCTGGGCCTGATACGTGATGCAGAAGCGGGCAGCGCGTCCGCCGTGCAATCCGTGTGTGCCGTGCTGAGGCGCGCCGGGTTGCCTGTGCCGGCGGCTCCCTTCCAGGCGGTAGACGGGCCTCCCCGGGTCGGCGTGTTCATCCTGCCGGATTGCGCGAGCGCCGGGATGCTCGAGACGCTCTGCGTTCAGGCCGTGGCGGCTGACGCCGCCATGCCGTGTGTGGATGCCTTCATCGGATGTCTGCAAGACAGGCTTGCAGACCCCCCGGCGAACCTGGACAAGGCCCGCGTTCGGGCGTTCCTGGCTTCGCGTCTGAGGTCGCATCTCTTGCTTGGGCAGGCGGCTCGGGCGGGCTACATCCCCTGGGACAGCCCCGCCTTCCACCCCCTCAAGCAGTTCCTCCGCAACCTGTAGCCCCGGGCGCGCGTGCGCGCGCCCCGAGGGTCGTTGCTGCCAACTGGGAACCACCCCACTGCCACTGCTCTGGCGGTGGGGTGGCGCCGATCCGCCAATCTGCAATCTGAAATCTGCAATCTGAAATCGTTATCAGTACCCCGCCTCCTTGTCCACCACGTTCAGCAGCGGCTCCCCGGCGGCGAAGCGGCGCAGGTTCTCGCAGACCACCTCCCACATGCGGCGGCGCGAGCCGGGGCCGCGCCCGGATGTGTGCGGGGTGAGGATGACGTTCTCCATGCTCCAGAGGACGTGCCCCGGCGGCAGCGGCTCCGGGTCCGTCACGTCGAGGCCGGCGCCGGCGATCTCGCCCGCCTGGAGGGCGGCCACGAGCGCCTCCTGGTCCAGCACGGCGCCACGGGTGACGTTGGTAAGGTAGGCCGTCGGCTTCATCAGCCGGAACTCCTCGGCGCCGAAGAGGTGGCGCGTCTCCGGCGTGAGGGCGACGCACACCGCCACGAAGTCGGCCTCCGGCAGGAGCCGGCGCAGCTCCGAGGGCGGGTGAACGGCTTCCACGCCCGGGGTCGGGTCTTCCGCGCGCTTCCGGGTGGCGATCACACGCACGCCGAAGGCGGCGGCGCGCGGCGCCAGCTCCCGCCCGATGCTCCCCAGGCCGGCGATCAGCAGCGTGCGGCCCTCCAGGTCGAAGGAGGGGACGGCCGGGCTTTTCTCCCACCGGCCCTCCACCTGCCGGCGGACGTAGGTCGGGAGGCCGCGCGCGAACGCCAGGATGAAGGCCATCGTGTGGTCGGCCATGGCGGGGCCATACACATTGCGGGCGTTGGTGAGGGTAATGTCGCTCTCGCGGATCTCGGGGAAGAGGAATCGCTCCACCCCGGCGCTGCCGGCCTGCGCCCAGCGCAGCTTCCGCCCGGCGCGGATGATCTCCGGCTGGATGTGCCCGTAGAGCGCATCCGCCTCGGGCACGAGCGCGAGCGCCTCCTCGCGCGTTCGGGCCGTCAGGATCTCGACGCCGGGCGCCGCGCGGCGCAGCGCCGCCATCTCTTCCTCGGAAAGACGCGATACCAGGAACTTCATCCGCTTTGCCCCCATCCTTCCCTATCCGCCGGCGCTCAGTGCCGGCCGGGTCGCGGCGGCCGGATCCGCTTCGGGATCTCCTCCGCGGCCGGCGCCGGCGCCCCCTCGCTCCGCAGCCACGGCAGCAGGCGCAGCACCACCACCTGGATCGCGCCGGCCACCGGCACGGCCAGTACCATCCCCAACAGGCCGAGCAGATCCGCCCCCGCCAGCAGGGCGATCATGCTCAACACCGGGTGCAGGCCGACCGACTTCCCGACGATGCGCGGCGTCACCAGTTGGTCGAACACCTGGTTGGCCGCCAGCGCCACCCCCCCGCCGAGGGCGCCCACTCCCCACCCCATGCCGAGGGAGGCGACGATGAAGATGGTCACCACCGTGATCAGCGGGCCGAGGATCGGCACCGGGTAGAGAGCCCCCGCCAGTAGCGCCAGCGCCACGGCATACGGCACCCCGATCAGCACCAGCGCCAGGAGCATCGCCAGCCCGTAGAGCGCACTGACGAGCGTGAGCCCGCGCAGATAGCTCAGAAACACCTCCGCCACGTCCTGCGCGATCGCCTGCGCCGCCGTCCGGTGTTTCTCGGGAACCAGGAGCAGCAGGCGCCCGCGGACCCGCTGGATGTCGTTCAGCAGGTAGAAGGTGGCGACCGGAATGATGACGAGCCAGAGGAGGAAGCCCGCCGATCCCAGTGCCGCCTGGACCCAGGCGCCGACGCGCCGCGCCAGGGCGGCGTAGACGTCGCCGGCGTGCCGCGCCACGAGGTCCTGAAGGTAGAGCGGCACCTGGAAGCGGTGGATGATCTCCTGCAGCTTCGCCAGCAGCAGCGGGCCGGCGGGAGTTTCGGCGGGCGCCTCCGGCGTGGGCGTCCTGCCGGGCAGCCCACCCCCCGTGCCGACTCCGGGCAGCGGTTCGCGCGGCGGCATCCCCAAGATGTCGCGCGCCCGCTCTGCCTGACCCGCACGCATCTGCACGTCGCCCACATAGGTGGATATCTGCCTGGAGATCTGCCGGATCTCACCGACGGCCACGGGCACGACCGTGAAGAGGATGCTCAAGAAGACCAGCAGGAAGATGCCGAAGATGGCGGCCACCGCCCGGCCGCGCCGCCACCCGCGGGCCTCCATGCGGCGCACCTGCGGGTCGAGGAGCGCCGCTAGAATATAGGCGATGAAGAACGGCGCCAGGGCGGAGCGCAGCCGGTAGACCAGCCACAGGCCCGCCAGCGCCAGCACCAGGTGCGGAATGTAGAACCACCAGGCACGTCTCGCCATGTCGGAGTCCTCCCACTCGTAGCGGCACCCCTATTATACGGGAGAACGCCGCCGATGGGAAGGCCTCGGCGGCGACAGCCCGGGCCATCGGGGGGCGGAGCGCATGGGGGTATGGGATGCCCCGTTGCAGGAGCCAGCCCCCGAGCACAGAAGTAACTCTCGATCCGCAGCCACGGGTTCGCGCCGGGTGCCCGCCGGGCCGGCAGCCGCGGCGCGCGCGCCGCGGCTGCCCGGGAAGGAGGGCCAGAGATGCAAGTTCCCCGCCGGCCAGTCACAAACCCCCACGGGGGGCCGCCCGGGTGTCTTCTCGTCTCCGGCCTCGCGTGGACCTCTACTCGCTCAACACGGCATACCGAATATGGCCGGGAGGCCCCCGCGGCTCGCTCCCCCTGGACCCCCTGGTGTCGGTCGCCATCGGCATCGCGATGATCGGCGTAGCGCTGCACCACCTGATGCGCTCGTTGAAGATCGGCGAGCCGGAGGTGTTCCTCACTCCCGGGTCCGTCGTCCCCGGCCAGGAGTTCACCGTCGGCTACCAGCAGAAGGTGAAGAAGCCCCTGCGCGTCAAGGCCGTCACCTTCCGATGGGTGCATCGCGAGACGGCCACGAGCGGATCGGGCACCAACAGGAGCACGGTGACGCACGAAGAGGTCATCCAGGAGCGCCGCGTCGAGGGCCGTCGCTACCAGGCGGGCCAGGCCATCTCGGAGAGCCTGACGCTCCGGGTGCCGGACTGGGCCATGCACACCTTTCGCGCGGGGGGCAGCGACCTGCAGTGGTTCGTCAAGGTCAGAGTGGAGATCGCCAACTGGCCCGATTCCGAGGGCGAGTGGGATGTCTACGTGCTCCCGGAGGCAGGAGGGTGAGGCGGCCATGGCAAGAGCGGACATCCAGGTGGCTCTCGATACGGCCGAGATGGTGGGGGGGACTGCCGTGCTACGCCCCGGGCGCCGAGGTGCAAGGGGAAGTGTGCGTGACGCCCGATGGCGACGTACACTGCAGCCATCTGCGCGTGCGCCTGCAGTGGCGCACGGAGGGCCGAGGCAACCCCGCGACGGATAAGATCGCAGAGGTGGACGTGTTCCAGGGCACCCTCTCGGCGGGCCTGCCGCGCACGTTCGACTTCCGCGCCCAGCTCCCCGACGAGCCGTGGAGCTACAGCGGCCGCTACATCAACATCGTCTGGGAGATCGCGGTGGACCTGGACGTGCCCTGGTCCGTCAACCCGCGCCACAGCCAGCCGTTGGTGATGGCGCCGCTTCGGCGGCGATGAGCGTGCGCTCCTGGCGCAGGCGATTGGCGGTGAGCGGGCCGGGCGGCGGCAGTCGCTGGAACACCTCGTAGAGGAGCTCCTCGGCGGCGCGCAGGTCGGTGCCGAACACCTCCCTCAGCCAGCGCACGGCACCGGGGGAGAGGCCGACGCGCCCCTCGCCGTCCAGGGCGAAGTGCGCCAGCCGGGCGGCGAGCACGGCCTCGAAGTGCGCCTCGTCCGGTCCGTTCAGGTTGACGGTGAGCGCCGGCACGCCTCGCCGCGCGAGCCACGGCGCCAGGTCCGGGTGGCTGCTGAGCACGAGGCGCACTCCGCGGCGCGCGAGCGACACCAGGCGGTGGCGCTCCCTCCGGCTGAGGCGCCACGCTTCGTCGAGGAGGAAGACATCCAGGTCCCTTGCTTCCGTCCGGAACCGCCGCTCCCCTTCCGCCAGGTACTCGTAGGACGCGCGCAGCCCCCGGCGCCGGAGGCTCGCCGTGAGGGCCAGGAGTGCCGAGGTCTTCCCTCGTCCCTTGTCGCCGATCACCTGCACGTGCGCGCCGCCTTGCTCACCGGCAGCCCGAATGGGCTCGGGCAGGAGCGCCAGCGCCATCCACTCCTCGCGCGTCAGCGCCCGGAAGGGGTTGCAGTGGAACCCGAGAGCGCGGAACGGGAAGTACGAGCGCGTCCGGCGCCCCAAGCTGATTCCCGGAAGTCCCGGCTCTCTTCCCCGCATTCCCGCGCCTCCTTCGCTCCCTTCGGCCGCTGCGCCGCTGCCAGGCATTCCGGCCACGCCCGGTCCCCGGCGCGCTCCCGCGGCTACGGACTTCGAGAGATGAATAGCGCGTTCGCCTCCCTGTTCGTAGTGGCTGACTTCAGCCGGCTGAACCCGGCTACTACGAATGCACAAATGCGCTGTTCGTTTCTTGGCCTCCATCCGCGCGGCCTCCCCATAGCTATCATACACCCTTCAGGGGCGGTGCGCAACCGTGCCGGCGTTCGGCAGGAGGGACCGTTGGGGACGTGGAATCACCCGGAGGGAAGACGCCGGGGCGGAAGAGCGCAGGGAGACCCTGCGGCGCGTCGGCCGCCTGGAACGCCGCGCCCAAGGCCCGGACCCCGGGGAGGTGCCTATGGAAGAAGGTCCCCGTCGCCGTCTGGCGCAGCGGGCGCTGAGCGAGTGCCTCGCGCCAATCCGTCGGCACGGCGACCGGCCTGTGGTGCCGAACTGGCTGCGCATCCCCGCCGCCCACTTCGGCGCGATGCCGGCGGCCGGCCTGGTGGTGACGCGCTTCCTGGAGGTGGGGGAGTTGGCCAAGATCCTGGGGCTGCCGGCCACGCTGGTGATGGCGGCGCGACGGCCACGCCAGGGGACCGGCGATGGCTAGCCCCGCGCCCACATGGCCCGAGCCGACCCGGTGGGCGCTGGAGCGCCTGGCGCGCGGCGGCGGCACGGTGTTGCTCCTGGGCGGCGTGGACACGGGCAAATCCACGCTGGCGGCCGAGCTGGTCAACCGGGGGCTGGCCGCCGGGCGGCGCGTCGCTGTGGTGGACGCGGACGTGGGCCAGTCGGACGTCGGCCCGCCGGCGACGATCGGTCTTGGCTTCCCCGGGGCGCCGGCGGGGAGCCTGGCGGAGATCGCCGCCGAGCGCCTCTACTTCGTCGGCGATACATCCCCGGCCGGGCATCTGCTGCCCGCCGTCGTCGGCACCTCCCGCCTGGCGCACGTCGCGCGCGCCCGCGGCTGCGATCTGATCGTGGTGGATACGACCGGGATGGTGTCGGGCCGGCTGGCGGAGGCGCTGAAGTTCCACAAGATCCAGGCGGTGCGCCCGCGGGCGCTGGTGGCGGTGCAGGCCGCGGCGGAGGTGGAGCCCCTCCTGGCACCCTTCGATGCGCCGGGCGGCCCGCGCAT
>JACQGM010000411.1 GCA_016199585.1 Armatimonadota bacterium | reverse complement strand
GCGGCGCGGCGCCGCTGAGCGTCCTCCCGGACGCAGATACTCTCTCCGCCCGCGAGGGCGGTCGGCCGATGGCCCCCGAGACGGGTATTTCCAATGCCCGGTACCCTGACGACTTCGAGACCTTCTGGCGCAAGAGCGTGCAGGAGGGTGGCCTGACGCTTCCCGGCAGCCCGGCGCGGTTCGCAGATGTCTTCAGGAGGCCGGGAGACTCGACTGCCCTTGGCCTCCCCACGCCGCCAGCGCCTGGCCTGAAGCTGCACGTCCACCCTTCGCTCGCCTTCTACGACGGGCGCTCGGCCAACCGGAGCTGGCTGCAAGAGATGCCCGACCCGATGACGCGCGCCGTCTGGGACTCCTGGGTGGAGCTGCACCCGGAGACCGCCCGCGCGCTGGGCGTCCAGACCGGCGACCGCGTGCGCCTGACCACCGCCGCCGGGAGCTGCGAGACCGCCGCCTTCGTGTGGGACGGCGTGGCGAAGGAGACGGCGGCGCTGGCGACGGGCCAGGGGCACACCGCGGGCGGACGGACCGCGCGCGGCGTGGGCGTGAACGCCTTCGCCCTGCTCAGCGCGCCGGAAACCACGCCGGACGCGAAGCCCTCGCTGCCGGTGAAGATCGAGAAGGTGGCGGGCGCGGGTGAGCTGGTGCGCGCCCACGGCGAGCAGCGCCAGCACGGGCGGGAGATCGTCCAGACCATCGCCCTCTCCAGCCTGGCAATTGCCCGTCCAGATAAGGTACACCTGCCGCTGCCGCAGGGCTACGAGCACGAGCACGATGTCTACAAGGGGCACGACCACCCGGCGCACCGCTGGGCGATGGCCGTGGACCTGGACCGCTGCAACGGCTGCAACGCCTGCGTGGTGGCCTGCTACGCCGAGAACAATATCCCGGTGGTGGGCAAGAAGGAGGTTGGCCGGCGGCACGAGCAGCCGTGGATCCGCATCGACCGCTACGACGAGGGCGAGGGCGCGCAGACGCGGAGCGCCTTCCAGCCGATGCTGTGCCAGCACTGCGACAGCGCCCCGTGCGAGACGGTCTGCCCGGCCTACGCCACCGTTCACAGCCCCGAGGGCCTGAACGAGCAGGTCTACAACCGCTGCGTGGGCACCCGCTACTGCGCCAACAACTGCCCCTACAAGGCGCGCCGCTTCAACTGGTTCAATCCGGAGTGGCCGGAGCCGCTCCCTCTGCAGCTCAACCCCGACGTGACCGTGCGCTCCCGCGGGGTGATGGAGAAGTGTACGTTTTGCGTGCAGCGGATCAAGGAGGTCACCATCCGGGCGAAGGCAGAGGCCCGCCCGGTGAAGGATGGCGAGATCACGCCCGCGTGCGCGCAGACCTGCCCGGCTGAGGCGATCGTTTTCGGCGACCTGATGGACCACGGCTCGCGCATCGCCCGCATCGTCGCCGAAGACCCCCGGCGCTACCAGGTCCTGCGCGAGCTGAACACCAAGCCGGCGGTGTTCTACCGGAAGAGGATCGTGGATGGCGACTGAGACCCGGCTGTACGCGAAGATCAACGAGGAGGTTATCCAGAGCCTCTCGCCGCCGACGCGGCGCTACTGGCTGCTCATCCTCGGGCTGATGGCCGTGATGGGCGTCGGCCTGGTGGCTTACGCCTACCAGCTCCTCGTCGGCATGGGCGTGGCGGGCATCAATCACCCGGTGGGGTGGGGGGTCTACATCGTCAACTTCGTCTTCTGGGTCGGCATCGCGCACTCGGGCACGCTCATCTCAGCGGTGCTCTTCCTCTTCCGGGTGCGCTGGCGCACGGCCATCTACCGCACCGCCGAGGCGATGACCGTCTTCGCCGTGATGACCGCCGGCCTCTTCCCGCTGGTCCATCTAGGGCGCGTGTGGGTCTTCTACTGGCTGATGCCCTACCCGAACACCCGGCACCTCTGGCCCAACTTCAAGTCGCCGCTGGTGTGGGACGTGGTGGCGGTCTCCACCTACTTCACGGTGAGCGCCCTCTTCTTCCTGCTCGGTCTCATTCCCGACATCGCCGCCGTGCGCGACCGCTCCACCGGGATCCGGCGCACCATCTATGGCATCCTCTCGCTGGGGTGGCAGAACCGCTACGAGCAGTGGCGGCACTACGCGCGCGCCTACGTGGCCCTCGCCTGCCTGGCAACGCCGCTGGTGATCTCGGTCCATAGCGTTGTCTCCTGGGACTTCGCCATGTCCATCCTGCCGGGGTGGCACACGACGATCTTTGCTCCCTACTTCGTGGCGGGGGCGATCCACTCCGGCCTGGCGATGGTGATCGCCATCCTCATCCCGCTGCGGAGATGGCTGCGCCTGGAGGGCCTGGTCACCATCCGCCACTTCGAGGGGATGGCGCAGATGCTCGTCTTCACCGGGCTGATCATGACCTACTCCTACGCCACGGAGTCGTTCACCGCGTGGTACAGCGGCAACGAGTTCGAGCGTTCCTTCATGTTCTGGCGCGCCAGCCTCGGCCAGCCCTACGGTATCCTCTTCTGGGCGATGGTGCTCTTCAACTGCGTCGTGCCGATGCTCTTCTTCGTGAAACGGCTGCGCACGAATCTGTGGGTGCTGGGGATTGGCAGCATCCTGATCAACGTGGGGATGTGGCTGGAGCGGTTCGTGCTGATCATCACTGCCACGGCGCACGACTTCCTGCCCGGGTCGTGGGGGTTCTACCGCCCGACGTGGGTGGAGATCACGATCACCGCGGCGTCGTTTGCCTGGTTCTTCTTCCTGTTCCTGCTCTTCGCCAAGCACCTCCCCGCGGTGGCGATCAGCGAGATGAAGGAACAGGCGTGAGTGGAGCTGCAGTGAGCGAGACGTGCCAGGTTCGGGGGCGGTTTGAGAGCGCGGAGGCAGTCCACCACGCGGTGGCGCGGCTGAAGGCCGCCGGCATCGGCGAGTACGAGATGTACACGCCGATGCTGCACCACGAGGAGATGGAGCAGCACATGCCGCGCAAGGGGAGTCCGGTGCGCGCCATCGCGGCGGTCGGGGGTGTCGCCGGCCTGGCGTTGGCTTACCTGATGACCCGCCAGAGCTCGCTGCTCTACGGCCTGATCACCGGCGGCAAGCCCCCGGTGGCGCTGGTGCCGTTCGTAGTGGTGATGTTCGAGATGACCATCCTCTTCGCCGCCCTGGCCGCCGTGGCGTCGCTGGTGTTCTTCGCGCGCCTGAACCCGTTCGCGCCGCCGCCGGAGTATGACCTGCGCTTCAGCGACGACCGCTTCGGCCTCTTCGTGCCGTGCGAGCCGGAGCGCCGGGAGGAGATCGCCGGGCTGCTGCGGGAGGCGGGGGCAGTGGCGGTGGAGTGAGGTATTGAATTATTGAAGCATGGAAATATGGAAATAGCGGCGCTCGGAGGGTCAGCCGGTCGTCCACGTGACAGACTGTTTCCATATTTTCATGTTTCAATATTTCCATATTTCCGTATTTCCATACTTCCATAGTAGGAGCGCACGGAGTGCAAGTAGAGGAAGATACCGTAGTGAAGCTCCCCTCGGGGGTCATCCAGGGGGCGGTGGTCGCCGTTGTCCTGGGGGTCGTCGGCACGGCGGCCGGCCTGCTGCGGGGCGGCACGGACGCCTGGACGATGCTGCTGGTCCACTTCCTTTATTGGACCGGCATCGCGCAGGGGATGGTGGTCTGGAGCGCCATCCTCCGCGCGACGCAGGCGACCTGGGCGCCCGGGGTCAGTCGCCTCGGCCGGGCCGCGGTGTGGTTCCTGCCCTGGTCGGTGGCCGTCTTCCTCCTGCTGTGGTTCGGGGGCCGGGAGCACTGGCTGCCGTGGCTGCGCGAGCCGCCCCACGGGAAGGAGGCGTGGCTCAACCCGACATTCTTCTTCTGGCGCGAGTTGGGCATCCTGGCGGTCATGGCCGGGCTGAGCGCCTGGCTGGTCCACGAGTACCGCCGGGCGGAGGGGGACGGTCTGCCGGCGACCGAGGCGGCGCACGCGCGCCTCAACCGGACCGCCATCGCCCTGGTGATCGCCTACGCATTCCTCTACACGGTCCTGGCATTCGACCTGGTCATGTCGCTCGACCCGCACTGGTTCAGCAGCCTCCTGGGCGCCTACTTCTTCGTGGGGAACCTCTACCTCTCGATGGGGGCGCTGATCATCGCCGGCGCGCTGTTCGGGGTCCCGCTCGGCCTGGCCGACCTGCTGGGGCCGCGCCAGTTCCGCGACATGGGGAACCTGATGCTCGGCTTCGGCCTGCTCACCACCGGGTTCTTCTTCGCCCAGTACCTCACGATCTGGTACGGCAACCTGCCGGAAGAGACCTCCTTCCTCATCCGGCGCGCCTACGCGCAGCCCTGGGCCAATGTAGGCTACGTGGTGCTCTTTGCTGCCTACCTGGGGCCGTTTCTCCTCCTCTGCTTCCCGCAGATCAAGGCGAGCGCGCGCCGGCTGGTGCCCGTCGCGGCGCTGGTCTGCTTCGGCATGGCAGTCGAGCGCTGGATGCTCGTGGCGCCGACGCTGGCGCCAAACCAGAATATCAATATATTATTTGATAATATATTGAAGCACGTCACATTCCAGGCGCTGGCGTTCGGGGGGCTCCTCGTGCTGGTGATGACGCGCTCGCTGCAGCGCCGGCCGAAGGCCTCGCCGCTGGATACGTCGCTGGAACTCTCGGAAGGAGTGGCGTTGTAACGTGGACCCGGAACTCATCAGGCGGCTGCTGCCGCGGTTCAAGCGTTTTGCGGGGATGGCGAGCATCGTCCTGGTGGTTGCCGGGGTGGGCACCTACGCGGCCGCCCGCATGAACCCTGGGCCGGCACAGCCGATCCCTTTCAGCCACCGGCTGCACGCGGGGAAGAAGGACATCAGTTGCTTCTTCTGCCACTCCGATGCCGACCGCTCCTCGCACGCCGGGATGCCGGCCGTGGAGAAGTGCCTCCTCTGCCACCAGGTGATCATCCCGGATTTCGGGCCGATCCAGCCCCTGCGCGAAGCCCGGCTCGCGGGCAAAGGCGTGCCGTGGGTGCGCGTCAACGTGGTGCCGGATTTCGTCTACTTCAACCACCAGATCCACCTGGCGCGCGGCTTCGACTGCGGCCGGTGCCACGGCGACGTGAAGCAGATGGACCGCATCCACAAGGTGAACCGGATGGACATGGCGTTCTGCGTCAACTGCCACCAGCAGAATGGCGCCTCGACGGATTGCTGGGTGTGCCACCGCTAAGATGAAGCTGATCAGCAACGAGCAACAGAGCGCGGCGCGGGCCTTCCTCGTCTCGGGCATGGTCTGGATGGCCGTGGGCGCCACCTTCGGCCTTCTCGGTGGCATGGCCCTGGCGGCGCCCGAGGTCTTCGGAAACGTGCCGTGGCTCACCTTCGGGCGGGTGCGCGCGGCGCACATCAACCTGGTGGTGGTCGGCTTCGTGCCGATGGCGCTGTTGGGTGCCGGCCTCCACTTCGTGCCGGCGCTCCTCCGCACCCGGCTCTACAGCGAGCGCATGGCCAACGGGGCGATGTGGGTCTGGAACGCCGCCCTGCTCCTTGGCACCATCACCCTCCTCCTCGGCCACTCGCAGGCGCGGGAGTACGCCGACTACATCTGGCCGGTGGATGCCCTGATCGTCCTCGCCTTCGTCTTGTTGCTCTACGATCTGGGCATGACGATGGCGCGGCGGCAGGAGCCGCTGATGTACGTCTCGGTGTGGTACTTCGCCGCCGCCGTCGTGGTCACCGGCTCCCTCTTCCCGCTGGGCAACGCGATGTGGAACTGGAACGGGGCGATGTCAGGGGTGATGGACGCGATTCTCCTCTGGTTCTACGGGCACAATGTCGTGGGCCTGCTGCTGACGCCCCTGGCGATCGCCGCCGCCTACTACCTGGTGCCGGTGATCACGAAGAGGCCGCTCTACAGCCACACGCTCTCGCTCGTCGGGTTCTGGACGCTGCTCGGGTTCTACACCCACATCGGCGGGCACCACCTCCTCCAGGCGCCGATCCCCGCCTGGCTGAAGGTGATCTCCGTCATTGACAGCGTGATGATGATGATCCCGGTGCTGGTGGTGCTCATCAACCTGTGGCTGACGGCGCGCGGGCGCTACGGCGAGCTGCTCACCGACCTGAGCGGCAGGTTCATCTTCCTCGGAACCGTCAACTACCTGGTGGTGGGCATCCAGGGGCCGCTGCAGTCGCTGCCGTCGGTGCAGCGGGTGACGCACTTCACCAATTGGACCGTGGCGCACGCGCACCTGGCGGTGCTCGGGTTCGCGGGGATGATCGGGCTGGGGGCGCTTTGGTACACGCTCCCGCGCGTCTGCGGGCGCCTGCTCTGGAGCGAGAAGCTGGCGAACTTGCAGTTCTGGCTGGTCTTCGTGGGGGTGTGGGCCTTCATGCTGATCCTCACGGCGGGCGGGGTGGTGCAGGGGAACGCCTGGATCAACGGCGAGACCGTCTATCGCACCGTGCCGATGATCGCCCCCTACATGCAGCTTCGCGCGCTCTTCGGCGTGACGATCCTGCTGGCGGCCTACCTGGGCCTCTACAACGTCCTGATGACGATCTACAAGGGGAAGCGCATCGAGCGATGAGGATGACGCCCGGATTGGTCCTGGTCGGCAGCGTGATGGTCTTCTCGGCCTCCACGTTCGCCGTGATCGTAGTGCCCTGGCTCGGCCTGCGAGAGCAGGCCCCCTCCGGCATCTGGCGAGAGCTGAAGCCCGAGGAGGAGGCCGGTCGCCGCCTCTACGCCAGCAACGGCTGCACCTACTGCCACTCGCAGTTCGTGCGCACCCAGGATTGGGACCTCGGCATGGAGCGGGTGTCGCAAGAGGGCGACTACGTCGCTCAGAGCCCGCACCTGCTCGGCACCTCGCGCACGGGGCCGGACCTGGCGCAGGAAGGGGGCGAGCACCCGGACGACTGGCACCTGGCCCACTTCGCCAACCCGCGCAACACGCGACCGCAATCGCTGATGCCGAAGTTCGGGTGGCTGAAGCCGGAGGAAACGCGCCAGCTCATCGCCTACGTGCAGAGCCTGGGCGGCAGGCAGGCGGACAAGCGCGTCGCACGCCAGAAGGAGTGGAAGGCGAAGGCGGTCGCCGCCTACCGCGCCGGCGCCGACGCGAACATCCGCTGGCTGCACGACCACGTGCCCGAGCCCTGGCGCGCCATGCCGAATCCCTACCCCGCGACGGCCGGCTCCCTGGCGCGCGGCGAGAAGGTCTACCAGGACTTCTGCACCGGCTGCCACGGGCCGGTGGGTGATGGTCAGGGACCCTCGGAGGCGTTCATGGACCCCCCGCCGCTCAACTTCACCACGCTGCGGCGGAACCTGGTGGAGGGGAAGTACATCGGGGGGATCCTCTACTACCAGATCATGAACGGCATCACCGGCACGGCGATGCCCTACTTCAAGCACGAGCTGGAATCGGCGAAGATCTGGGACGTGTCGAACTTCATCGCCGTCAACTTCATCGGCTTTGATGATTCGAACACCGAGCCCGCCGGCATTGACGCCTCCTACGAGCCGATGCGCGGCGAGCGGCCTGCGAGCGGGAAGTGGAGTGACGAAGGGCAGGTGGACGCGCCATGACACTGATCCTCTGCTGGACGCTGTATGCCCTGCTGGCGACGGCCCTCTTCTCCGCCTTCTTCCTCTGGGCCGTGCGCGCGGGCCAATTCGCCGACCAGGACCGCGCCCGCTACCTCCCGCTGGCGACGGTTCGGGGTGGGGTGGCGGTTTCTCACCACGAAGGGCACGATGAGCGCGAAGGAGACGAAGGGCAAGAAGGGAAAGCTGAAGATGCCGCACGGGGCATCCCCTCTTCGGGTTCTTCGCGGGCTTCGTGGTGAAGAGAAGTCTTACTCGGCTTCGTGCTCGTCGTGTCCTTCGTGGTGAGGTGACTGCCGCGGAAGGAGGCGAGGTGGTAGCTCTGGAGTTGGTGCGTCAGCACTGGATGTGGGCGATGCTCCTTGGGGGCGTGCTCCTGACCTGGTGGGTGTACCTGGCCCACTACGGCGCGCCGGAGCCGGACGCCGGCGAAGGCGCGGAAGACGCAGTGGGGCACGAGTTCCCCGAGGGCGTCCGGGAGACGGATCTGCCGGTGCCCCCGGCGCTCCTCCTCTTCTTCGTCTGGATGGCGCTCTTCGCCATCGGCTACGTGCTCTGGATACGGTATGGAGTGGGGGCGTTTTGAGTTCCGAGTTCAACGTTCAACGTTCCGCGTGCGGGCAAAGCCAGGGCTTGCGAAGCTGCCGGCCGCCGGTGCCGGAACTCCGAACGTTGAACTCCAAACGCGCGACGTTGAACGGGGAAGATGCATGAGACGTTCTCGAAGGGATCCCGGCTGGCTGGTGCCGGTGGGCATCTCCCTGGCGATCATCGCCTGGGGGCAGCTCCTGCTGGCGGCGATCGGCAGCAAGCCCCGCGCCTGGTCCTACACCAACGTGCCCTACGTGCCCGGCCAGTCCTTCTACGCCACCGAGAGCCCGGGCCGCGGGCCGGTGCCCAACCAGGTCGAGCTGCCCAGATTCCCTGGAGGAGTGCCATGACCGGTCGCCGCCGCTTCGGGATGGCGCTGGCGTTCGCCGCCATCCTTGCGGGGGGGTGTGACTTCCTGCCGCGCATGCGAAGTCAACCCTCCAGCAAGCCGTACGAGCGCGATATGCCCGCCATGCCCGCCAACCTGGTGCCCACCACCGGCGGCGAGGTGATCCCCGACGCCGCGAAGGCGCGGACGCTCGCCAACCCGGTGAAGGTCTCGGCAGCGGCCGTGGATGCCGGCCGCACCTTCTACGGCTACTACTGCCGGCACTGCCACGGCGAGAGGGGCGACTCGCGCACGCCCGTGGGCGACAGTTACCTCCCGATGCCCACGCGGCTTGACTCGCCGCGCGTCCAAGCCGCCACCGACGGCGAGCTGTACCGCGCGATGGTGATCGGCAAGGGCCACGAGCCGGTGATGAAGAGCACCGTGCCGCCCGAGCGCCGGTGGCGCATCGTTCACTACATCCGCACGCTGGGGCGGTGATGGGGAGAATACCGCTCCGGTTTGACCGTAGAGAGAGTGCCAGGTGAGCGCCCGTGCGCCCGGCGATGATGGCTGGCGCCGGCAGACCGCCGGGATCGGCGGTCTGCCGGCGCCCGCTGTCCGCCCGGCGACGACCGTGAGGGTTCGGGAACCACCAGGATTGGCGCTGAACAAGCGCCCGCTGTCCGCCCGGCGATGAATCGCCGGGCGGAGAAACAGCGCCGGATGAATCCGGCTTGAGGCACCCGCGGTGTCCAGGCGCCCGTACCTCAGCCCCATTCATGGGGCGCCGTTTGGCAGCCCGGCGATTGATCGCCGGGCGAGGGGTGAGTGCCCGCCCGTTGATCGCCGGGCGAGGGGCGATTCATCACCGGGCGAGGGACCCGGGCAGGGGCATTCGTCTTCCACCGCGAACCTGGAGACAGAGGACGCGTGACGGACGCGGGGGCAGGAGCACGGATGAGCAATACGGGCGTGGGTTCGGACCCGGTGAGCATCATCATCTTCGGCGCCTCGGGGGATCTCACCGAGCGCAAGCTGGTGCCGGCGCTCTTCGATCTCTTCTGCGATGGACGTCTGCCGTCGGAAACGCGCGTCGTCGGTGTTGCCCGCCGTCCCTACAGCGACGACGACTTCCGCGCCCGCCTGCGTGAGGGCGCCCGCCGCTCCCCGGAGACCCGCTTCGATGAAGCCGGCTGGCAGGCGTTCGCGCCTCGCCTGCGCTACGTGCGCGGCGACGCCGGGGTGTTGGCCGACTACGAGCGCCTGGATGCCTTCCTGCGCGACGATGGCGGGCGCGCCGACAACCGCCTCTACTACCTGGCAACACCGCCGGAGCTGTACGCGCCGACGGTGGAGGCCCTGGGCGCGGCGGGGATGGCCCGCGTGTTCGGCAGGGGCGAACCAGCGTGTTCGCCCCGCTGGCGCCGGATCGTGGTGGAGAAGCCGTTCGGGCGCGACCTGGCTTCGGCGCGCGCGCTCAACCGCGCGCTCCACACCGTCTTCGACGAGCGCCAGGTCTACCGCATCGATCACTACCTCGGCAAGGAGACGGCGCAGAACATCCTCTTCTTCCGCTTCGCCAACGCCATCTTCGAGCCGATGTGGAACCGCCGCTACGTGGATAACGTGCAGATCACCGTGGCGGAGAGCGTGGACGTTGGCCACCGCGCCCGCTACTACGACCAGGCTGGCGTGCTCCGCGACATGTTCCAGAACCACCTCCTCCAGCTCCTGGCGCTCGTGGCGATGGAGCCGACCAACTCCTTCAACGCCGACGCCGTGCGCAACGAGAAGGCGAAGGTGCTCAGCGCCGTCCGCCCCGCCAGCCTCGGTGACACCGCCCGCGGCCAGTACCGCGGCTACCGCGAGCACGCCGACGTGCCGCCCGGGTCGGCGACCGCCACCTACGGCGCACTGAAGCTGTACGTGGACAACTGGCGCTGGCAGGGGGTGCCGTTCTACCTGCGCTCCGGCAAGGCGCTGGCGGCGCGCAGCAGCCAGATCGGCATCGAGTTCCTCTGCCCGCCGCATCTGATGTTCCGGGATGCGCCAAGCTGCCGGTTGATGTCCAACCTTCTGACGCTCTGCATCCAGCCGAACGAGGGGATCCACCTCCGCTTCATGGCGAAGCTGCCCGGGTCGGGGCAGGAGATGCAGGCGGCGAACATGGAGTTCCACTACCGGTCGGCATTCACCGGCCGGCGGCTGCCCAGCGCCTACGAGCGCCTGCTGATGGACGCGCTGACCGGAGACGCCTCGCTCTTCACGCGGGCGGATGAGATCGAGCTGGCGTGGAAGCTGATGGACCCGGTGGTCCAGGGATGGGAGACGGGGGAGGCGCCGTCTTTGGAGTTGTACGAGCCGGGCTCCCGGGGGCCGGCGGGCGCCGAAGCCCTCCTGGCGCGCGACGGCCGCCGCTGGCAGCCCGGGTGCTGTGTCTTGGCGGAAGAAGCGTGTGCCGGCCACGGGCCGAGCGATGAAGGGAAGCACACATGAGCCGCACCGTGAAGATCATGCCGTGTCTCGACATGCAGAAGGGGCGCGTCGTCAAGGGCGTTCACTTCGTGGACATCCGCGACGCCGGCGATCCCGTGGCCTGCGCTCGCGCCTATTGCGAGGCGGGCGCCGATGAGCTGGCCCTCCTCGACATCACGGCCACGGTAGAGGGCCGACGCACCCTCGTGGATGTGGTGAAGCGGGTCGCCGAGGTCACCACCGTGCCTTTCACCGTGGGCGGCGGCATCTCCGACGTCGCCTCCGCGCGGGCGGTGCTCGATGCCGGCGCCGACAAGGTCTCCACCAGCAGCGCCGCCTTCCGGAAGCCCCAACTCATCGCCGACCTGGTGAAGGAGTTCGGCTTCGACCGCGTGACGGTGGCGATTGACGTGGACGTGAACCGATCCCTGCCCTCCGGCTACGAGGTCTACATTGATGGCGGACGTACTCCCACCGGCGTGGATGCCATCGAGTGGGCGAAGCGCGCGGATGGGTACGGCGTCGGATGTATCCTCCCCACGAGCAAGGCGGGCGACGGCGCCAAGACCGGCTACGACCTGCCGCTCATCCAGGGGATCGCGCAGGCCGTCTCGGCGCCGGTGGTCGCCTCGGGCGGCGCAGGCACGCTGGAGCACTTCCGCGAGGCGGTGGATGCGGGCGCGACGATCCTCCTGGCGGCGTCGGTATTCCATTTCGGGATGATCCGCATCCCGGAGCTGAAGGATTACCTGAGGACCCGCGGCGTCTCAGTGGCGTAGGGAGCCGGGCGGGCGGGGAGCGTCTCGGGGATGGGTGCGTGCGCGCCATTGCCCCCGGGAGAGAGGAAGGACGGCGAACCGTGATGGATGCGACCGCGCAACTGCTGAAGGAGCTCACCGAGGCCCACGGCATCCCCGGCCACGAGGCCGAGATCCGCGCCGTGGTCCGCCGCCATCTGGCGCCGCTCGGCGCCCTCGAGCGCGACCGCATCGGCAGCGTGATCTGCCGCCAGGGCGAGGCCGGCCCGCGCGTGATGCTCGCCGGACACATGGACGAGATCGGCTTCATGATCAACTACATCACCGCCGAGGGCTTCCTCAAGTTCCTGCCCCTGGGCGGCTGGTGGGAGCAGGTGCTCCTCGGCCAGCGCGTGCTCGTCAAGACCCACAAGGGCGATGTCTTCGGCGTCTTCGGCGCCAAGCCTCCCCACCTCCTCGGCAGCGACTGGGGGAAACCGGCCGACCGGAAAGCGATGTACATTGACGTCGGCGCCACCTCCAAGGAGGAGGTGGAGACGCTGGGCGTGCGCCTCGGAGACCCGGTGGTCCCCGCGGCCGAGTTCCGCGTCCTGGGCACCGGCAAGACCTACCTCGCCAAGGCCTTCGACGACCGGGTGGGCGTGGCGCTGCTGATTGACACCGCGCGCCACTTCGCGCGCGCCCCTCATCCCAACATCCTTTACGGCGCGGCGACCGTCATGGAGGAGGTCGGCACGCGGGGCGCGCAGACGTCCGCCGCAGTGGTC
>JACQGM010000416.1 GCA_016199585.1 Armatimonadota bacterium | reverse complement strand
GCAGCTCGTGCGCCAGCATCGCCAGGAACTCGTCCTTGCGCCGGTCGGCCTCCCGGAGCACCTCATTGGCCGCCAGCGCTCGGTCACTCCTCGGTCCAGCAGTCGAGTGTCAGTCCGGGAATGCGCCCGAAGTGGGCGGTGTTGCTGGTGAGCAGGGTCAGGCCGTGCATGGGCGCGGTGGCTGCGATGATCAGGTCGGCATCCGGCTGAAGTTGGCCCGGTCGAGGGCGATGCTCTCCACCTCGGCGACCTCCTCATCCGACAGGCCCTCGTAGACGCGATGCCACTTCGCCAGGTGCGCTTGCGCCTCCGCCAGGGACATGGCCCCGGCGGGGACTGTGACGGACACCCGCTGCCCCTCCGGGAGCGCCACAGGCTGCAGAGGGCGGAATAGACCGCGTTCGTAGACGGCTTCGATTGTCACCGACATCCCTCTCACCTCCTCGGTACATTGTAGCGCACCCGACGGCACCGGGATACGAGGGTATCGCTCTTGACGCGGAGATCACGCCGCCGAACGCAGGATTCGCCTTCCGCAAGGCGCCGCCCCTCCGCCAGCAGGCGCCGGGCGGTCCCGCGGGGCGCCCGCGAGCCTACAGCAGATCCACCCGCTCCAGCGACGCCTCGATCGACTCATCGTCGAGGGCGGCGTTGTATTCGTCCCAGCGCTCCCTGCCCCAGATTTCAACGCGGTTGACGGCACCGATGCTCACCACATCGCGCTCGATCCGGGCGAAGTCGCGGAGGACGGGGGGAATGAGGACGCGGCCCTGGGAATCGGGGGAGCACTCGGCGGCACCGCCGGAGAGGAACCGCTGGAGGATCACCTGCTCCTTGCGCATGCTCTCGCTCTGGAGGCGCTGCTGGATCACCGCCCAGCGGTCTTCTTTGAGGACCCAGAGGCACCCGTGCAGGCCCTTGGTGATGATGAAGCGCTCCCCCAGCAGGTTGCGGAAACGCGGGGGGATCACCACCCGTCCTTTGTCATCCAGGGTATGGAAGTAGCCGCCGATGAACACGGGTCGCCTCAACTGCGGGGCGGGTGTTCCGCCCTACGTGCCGGATTATACCAGCCGGACGCGGGGCTGTCAAGCAACCGGCGGCCCCTCGCCGGGGGCGTCGGGGCGATTGCCTGCTTGACACACCCTCTCCCCGTCTGCTAACATACCGGCGCGATGGCGCGAGGAGGCATCCGCTCTTCCGCCCACCCGCGGGGGCGCGCCCCCCCGCCGTCGCACCCATCGCCGTCACACTGGTCTGCAGAAGAAGGGAGACCATCCATGAGTGCGAGACACCTGTTGCGCAGCCTGTTCCTGTTGCTGTCGGTCGTCGGGCCGGCGGCTGCGCTGGAGTTCCAGCCACTCGGGTTCGAGAGCATCAGCATGGGGGGCGCCGGCGTGGCCAGCGCCCGCGGCTCAATGGCCGCCTACTACAACCCGGCGCTCCTGGCGAAGAGCCCCCACGCTGCGGAGGCCAACCTGGGCCTCGGCGTGGCGATCAAGGAGTACAACCTGGTGGATCCGGTCAACCGGCTCTCCGAGATGGACCTGGACCGGACGTTCGACCGGATGGGGGACAACGTCAACTTCAGCACCGGGCAGGCATCGCCCAATTCCGCTCAGGACCGGCAGAACATCCGCGAGATGCAGCAGATCATCACCGGCCTGGGCACCGACAACGGCTTCTGGATGGGCCCCTCGGGGTCGCTCGGCCTACAGATCGGCGGCGTCAGCATCGGGGCCTTCGCCCTCACCGACGTCGCCGGGCGCGCGGTCGTCTCGCCCACGCACAACCAGCTCCTCTTCTACGACCAGGAGAACATCCGGGGCACGGCCGCCGACATCTACTTCCAGTATGACCCGGGCATTCCCGGCGACCCCACGCGGCCGGAGCGGTACACCTACAACGCCTACTACGCGGGCACTAACAACTCGATGGGCGATCAGGGGTATGTCGGCTCCTTCTCCTACGACGCGAGCCTCACGCCGCAGGTCTATCAGAACACCTCGCTCCAGTACGCCATCGAGAACCCGGACACGACGGGCGTGGAGGTGCGAGGGATCGGCCTGGTGGAGGTGCCCGTGAGCTACGCGCGCCGCCTCCCCTTCCTGGCCGGAAACCTGGCGGTCGGTGCGTCGCTGAAGTACATGCGCGGCATCACCTACTACCAGCGGCTCAACATTGACAGCCCGGACTCCGACCTGGCCGATGCCTTCGACCAAAACGGACGCACGTCCAGCGCCTTCGGGGTGGACGTCGGCGCGCTCTACCAGCCGCCCCTCGTGAGTCAGCTCTCCGCCGGCCTGGTGATCAAGAACCTGAACTCCCCCAGCTTCGATATCGCCACCGCCGCAGGGGGCACCGAGAAGCTGGAGGTGAAGCCGATGGCGCGCGCGGGCGCCGCCTTCTCCCTCGGGAAGCTGAACCTTGCCGGCGACCTGGACCTGACCGAGAACGATACCGCCGACGGCCGCGGATCGCGCTACCTCGGCCTCGGCCTCGACTACCAACCCGCGAGTTGGTTCTCGCTGCGCGGCGGCCTCGCCCGCAACCTCGCCGACAGCTACCACGGCAACATCTTCACCGCCGGTCTCGGCTTCGGCGTGAAGCGGGTGCAGCTCGATGTCGCGGCCCAGTGGTCCACCAAAAGAGTGACGGTGAAGGGCGACGAGTACCCGGCGTACGGCAAGGTGAACCTGGCGCTCGTGTCGCGCTGGTAGACCGGGCGCCGTGCCGCCGGCAGGACTCGGCGGCGTGCGGGCCGAAACGGGTGGTGAGGGCATCGTGCGCGACCCGACCGCTCGGCTGCTGCCTCCCGGGCTGCCGTCCCGCCGGAGCGCCGTGCCCCCGGGAGCGAGCATCGATCATGAGAGTCGTGACAGCCCGGGAGGTGGGCTTCTGCTTCGGCGTAAAGCGGGCGATCCACCTGACCCAGCAGGTACTCACGGAGAACGATGAAGCCTTCATCCTCGGCGATCTGATACACAACAAGGCGGCCACGAGTGGCCTGGAGGCCCGGGGCCTACGGAAGGTGGAGCACCTGAGCGAGTGCCGGCCGGGCGCCCCGATGGTCGTGCGCGCCCACGGCCTCCCCGCCGAGCAGCTTCAGGCTGCCCGGGAAGCGGGCCTGGCCGTGGTGGATGCCACCTGTCCCATCGTGCGCAAGGCGCAGGAGGCCGCGCAGAAGTTGGAGGCGCGCGGCTGCCAGGTCGTCGTCGTCGGGGATGCCAACCACCCGGAGATCAAGGGGATCCTGGGGAACCTGAAGGACCCCGGGTGCCACCTGGTGGTGGACTCGCCCGAGGAGGTGCGGGAGGCCCGCCGCGAGCGCCGGCTCTCGCGGCGCGTGGGCGTGGTGTTCCAGACGACGCACTCCGTGGAGCAGTGCCGCGACATCATCGCGGAGTTGATGGAGGTGGCGCGTGAGGTGCAGATCATCAACACGATCTGCCGCCCGGTGCGCCACCGCCAGCTCGATGCGGCGCGCCTCGCCTCACAGGTGGATGTCATGCTCGTGGTCGGGAGCGCCAAGAGCGCCAACACCCGCGAGCTGACGAATCTCATGCGCCGGCACAACCCCAACACTCTCCAGATCGAGAACGCCGAGGGGCTCGACCCGGGCCGCTTCACCGGCGCGGAGACGGTGGGGATCGCCTCGGGCCTCTCCACCCCCGAGGGCATCGTAGCCGACGTCCACCAGCGGCTCCTCGACGCCTTCCCGCCGGGCAGGAGCGGCGGCTGCGACTGCGAATAGGATCCCTGAGGCGTCTTGGCGCTCCCGGCAGCGGCGCGGGCCGCGCGTGCGCACTCGGCCGCCGGATCAGCGGCCTGCGGATCGGTTCGCGGCTCCGGGTCCGCAGAGGCGCCCGGTTCGGGGAAGGATGATCGCGTTCGGCATCGCGTGTGCCCGCCCGGGTCCCCGGAGTTGCTCCCGTGCGGCTCCCGGGGGTCGCGCGGCTGCCCCCGCCGCGATGGCCGGGCCGTGCGCAGGCGGTGCCAGGAGACCGCCATGAGAACGTCACGGTTCGTTGTGCTCCCACTCGCCCTCACGGCTCAGTGCCTTCTCTTCGGCACGGCCGGCGCTCCGGAGAGCGTCCGGGACCTCGCCGCGCGGGCGAACAGCGAGCTGCGCGCGGCGCAGTCGGCGTTGTTCAACGGAAAACAGGCGGAGTGCCGCGCGGCCCTCGACCGGGCTGCCGCCCTCATCCAGCAGATCGAGCAGGCGGAGCCGGACAACGTCCAGCTCAGGGGCCTCAAGGAGCGGCTGGAGCGGCAGCGGAGGGATCTCGACCGGCGCGCGGGGTCCGCCGGCCCGGCGGCGCCGCCCGCCGGAGGAGACGGTGGGACGAGGCCGTCGGCGCCGCTGCCGCGCTCGGTCCGGGAGAAGGCGAGGGAGTTCGATGAGGCCGTCCGCGCCCTCCAGTCCAGGCTCCGCTGGGTGGAGACGGCGAAGGAGGGGGGCGCCTCGAAGACTCCCCTCCAGCATGCGGAAGAGGCCGAGGCGCTCCTGCCCCGGCTTCAGGCGGCCTTCGAGGCCCTGAAGGAGGAAGCTGCGAAGGCGGGTGTCGGTACCCACCCCACCATCGTCGAGGCGGAGAGGATGGCGACGTCACTGCCGGAGACGGTACGCAAGGCAAAGAGCGAAGCGGCGGCCGCCGCGGCCCGGCAGCAGACGGCCGACAGGCAGGCCGAAGCCGACATCGCCGCCCTCAAGGCGGAAGCCGAGCGGCTCCGCGCCAAGGTTTTCGACAAGGCGCCGGGGGCCGCGATCCACTACAACGACCTCGCGCCCGTCACCGAGCTCCTCGCCACCATCGAGGAGTTCGAGCGGAGCGACCGCGCAGGGGCGCAGAAGCTCGTGGACGAGTTCCGGGGGAAGTACGGCACAACCCTCGATGAGATCGAGCAGAAGACCGGGGAGCGCGTCTACGCCCTGGAGACGCTCACGAAAGGCATCGAGAACGTCGCCAAGACCCGAACCGCGATGGCGGCCGACCTGGTGGCGAGGGCGCGCGGCATGGTAGATAGCCTCGACAGCCAGCATGACTTCTTCCGAATCGACAGCCACGCAACCATCCGCCAGTACCTCGCCCTCGCTCAGAAGTTCGATGCCGAGATCCCGGTGGTCCGGGAGGCGCTGCCGGCGATAGAGAAGGCCCTGGCGGAGGACCTGAAGAAGCTGGATGTGAAGATCGCCTCACAGAAATGGCCCGGGAACGCGGCGTCGGCGCCCCCCGATGCGAAGGCGCTGGGCGCGACCATCCTGGCGTGGTTCCGCGGCAGCCCCGACTGGGGGAGGAATGCCAAGCACCCCTACACCATCCTCGCGGTTGCCGTCACCGGGCCGTGGAACGTGCAGGAGCGCAACATCCTCGGGCAGCCGACGATGCACGGCCTGCCGATCCTCCTGGCCGTGCAGCGGGCGGAGGACAAGCCGTCCGGCCTCGCCCGCGCCTTTCGCCTGACGATTTGCACCGCGGAGCGAGTCGGGGTGAAGCCGGCGCCCCCCTTCGAGTCCGTGCGTGTCGGCGACAGCCTCCTGATGAAGGCGACGGCCGTGAAGTGACGGTGCGCCGGGAGCGGGCGCACGCTCAGAAGACCGGAGACGGGAGACCGGAGAGCGGCCGGCGCCCGCCGGTCCCCGGTCTCCCGTTGCTCACCGCGCTTTCAGCGGGTGGGGAGGGCGCGCAGTCGCTCGCGCACCTGCTCCGCCCGCTCCTCGGCCAGGCGCTCGGGTGTCGTTCCCGGCTCCTCGCGCGCGCCGGCCACCGCGCCCTGCTCCGGGGTGAGGATCACCACCGTGCGTGACTCGGCCCGCCAGGTTACGCGGGCTCCCAGGGTCTCGCCCACGAAGCGGAGCGGCACCAGCACGCGCCCATCGCGCAGAACCGGGGGCACGTCCAGCGGGATCGCCGTCCGGCCCACGGTCGCCCAGGGGCGGCCCACCTCCAGGCGGACCGTCTGGCCCTGGTGCACGATAGAGACCGAGCGGCTCGCCGGTTGCCAGGCGACGTCCTCCGCCCCGAGGTGCGCGGCCACGACGCGCAGCGGCACCATCACCCGTCCCTCCTCGATGACCGGCGCCGCATCCACGAAGTCGATCGTCTCTCCGTTCACCACCACCTGCGGTGGGGCACCGTATCCGGCGCCGGGCATCAGGAGCGCCGCGCCGATCAGGAGCGCGGGCCACCACGAGCGGATCATCATCCGGTTCCTCCTGATCCCCTCTTACCGCCCACGGGCGCCAGGCAAACCTGGCCCCGGTGAGGCGCCCGGGCGGAAACGCGCACACTGAACCCGAGGAGGGCGCTGACGGTCCTGAGCGGTACAGGATGGCGGGGGTGCTCTCTAGCGGATGACGTGCAGCAGAGCCCCGTTGACGCAAGCCGTCACGGTGTCTATAATGGTGACAGGTCGGGCATGCGGCTGTGCGGAGTCGTAACGAAGGGCGGGAAGGAGCGCGCGTGGGTACTATCACTGACATCGGGGAGATGATCGCGCGGCAGCCGGGCATCCGGCGAGGCCGACCGATCCTCGCGGGTACCAGCGTCAGCGTGAACCGCATCGTTCGCTGGCACAAGCAGGGAATCGCCCCGGAGGAGATCGGCCGGCGCATCGGCCACGTCTCTATCGCGCAGATCTACGCGGCGCTGACCTACTACCATGCCAATCGCGAGGCGGTCGAGGCGGATATGGCCGGCGAGGACGAAGAAGCCGATCGCCTCGAGCAAGAGTGGTATGAAGCAGAGCGCGGTCAGCGGTGAGAGTCCGCCTCTACATTGATGAGGACAGCCAGGACCACGACCTTGTTCGGGCTTTCCGGTCGCGCGGTCTGGACGTCGTCACATCGACGGATGCCGGGATGAACGGCGCCACCGACCGCGCGCAACTGGACCACGCCACAACTTCGGGCAGTGTCCTCTACACCTACAACGTCGGTGACTTCTGCCAGCTCCACCGGGAATGCTGCGGTGAGGGCCGCCGCCACGGCGGGATCATCGTCGCCCGCCAGTGGCAGTTCTCCATCGGGGAGCAACTGCGCCGCGTGCTTCGCGTCGTCGAGTCCCGCCCCGCAGACAAGATGCGCAGCCGACTGGAGTTCCTTTCGTCCCGGGAGTAACCCCACTACTACGGAGGGCACACCCCTACGGCGCGGGCAGGATGCGGCAGTAGCGTGCCAGCCGCCAGGGGGCGCCTTTGGGCAGGCGTTGGCGGATGGGCGTGGCGGCGTGGGTGTACAAGGGTGCGGGTGGATCGGCGGCGCCATCGCAGGCGAGGGCGAACCTCCGGCCGGCGGCGGGGGTCCTGAAAAGCGGTGGGTCGTGAACGGATGTTGGTGCTGCGATGGCACGATTGGTGCCCGCGCAGGACCCCGGGCAGCGGTACATTGGATGGAGCGACTTGGCTTTGGCAGAAACCGAAGATCGGCGGACGGCGCATCCTTGCCCGGTGAGGGGCGAGCCGGATCACGGGGGGCGGGCGGGAGGTCACCCGTCGGCCGCATGATCACCCTCCACAGCGCCCCCGTAGGGCGCGGGTTCCGCCCCGCGCCGGGTGGGTTCCGTCCCGCGCCGGGCGAGCGCCACGTCGCCCTGGCGCTCGTCGCCCTGGCGCTCGTCGCCCTCGCCGGGTGCAGCAACAACCCCTATCCCCCGGGGCAGACCGCGCAGCCGGTCCTCTACCGCTCCCTGGCCGATGATCCGCGCACCCTCGACCCGAGCGTCTCCTACACCATCTCGGAGTCGACCATCATCGATGTCATCTACTCGGCCTACTTCCGCTACCACTACCTGAAGCGCGACCCGTTCGTGCTGGAGCTGAACCTGGGCGCGGAACCGCCGGTGCGGGAGCCTTTCGACTACACGCCTGCGGGTGCTGGGGGCGGGAAGTATGGGGGTGTGG
>JACQGM010000410.1 GCA_016199585.1 Armatimonadota bacterium | reverse complement strand
CGCGCTACCGAAGAAAGTGGCCGCGAGTGCGGACGCGTTGAGCAAGGGGAGAGTGCTGGTGGATAGCGTGCCTTCAGCACGCGGCACCGCTCCGGCGCGACAGGGTCAGGATGCGGTGGGCTGCGTAGGTCGCGGGGATCCCCCCCAAGGTGGGGGGCTTCCTGGCGCACACGCGCACCGGTGGTCAGAGACGCTTGCGATCAGGATCCGGGCCGATACCCGCTCGCTCGGGAGGTTCCTCGACGGGATCCGGCTCGCTGTACTCCCAGACGCCCAGGCGCCCGCCCATTTCCCGGAGCTGTTCGCGGATTTCCTCGTCCGACAGGCTGCCGGGGTCGGGTGTCACCTCGGCCAACTCGATCCTGATGCTCTCCAACCAGACACGGGCGCGCGCCGGAGTACGGTCCTTCAGGTAGTCTTGCCGTGCCAGGCGTCTGGCGTCGGAAAGGTCGTCCAGGGCGGAACGGACGTGCTGCCGGATGTGCTCCGCGCGGAGACGCCGGGCGGCTTCCTCGGCTTCGGCGCGGGCCTCGGCGCGATACTTTCGGACGGTGCTCTCGGCAATCCCCAACCGCGCGGACAAGTCAGTGTGGCTCTCCGTCGCGGGGGCGTTGCGAATGGCCTCGGCCACCTCGGTGCTCAACTTCGGTCGCATGGTATAGACCTCCCGGCAGGACGGGGTGGGTAATGCGTTTCGCCCGTCTTCCTGCCTGTGACATGCGCTGTGAAGGGTATATCACTTTACTAATACCTGCACAACCATTGGTGAAGCGCACCCCAATCGGGGGTCTTCGGGATCGTGCTCACCATGTCAACCCCCTACGGCTTGCACCAGTTCGGCGCGCTCCTGCGCCTCCACACGTTCAGCCGCCGCAAATAGCGGCATGTCGGTATAATCCAGGATCGCTTCGCGCACCAGGGCTGCCAGAACATCGGGGGGCAGGGCCTCCGCTTGGCAGGTCTCCCGAACGCCGTTGTTCCGAGCGTCCGTCTCCTTCGCAGGCGCGGTCGGGAGGTTGTAGGCATCCACCTGCTCCGGCGTGAGGGCCACGCGATGGAACCGCACGCCAGCCCGAACCGAAGGCGCATCTACCGCAAGGAACGCCTCCACGTCGGCACGCACGGCGTCGAAGATGCACACGCCCGAAGGGTCCAGGTCGCCCACGTGCAGGAAGACAACCGGCGCCAGGTCAACGGCCAGGTCAACAAGGTCGTGCTTCACGGTGAGGGAATCGAAGCCGCCACTGGAGAACACGGGCACGTCAAGCGGGTGTGCCACGCGCACCGCCTGGGGCACCATGCTGGCAGCCTCCACCAGCACGGCGGCACGCCAGGGCTGATCCTGGCGCTTGTCTCGCCGGTAGGATGCTGCCGCGTCTCTCACAGCCTCCCGGAACGCCGCCTTGCCGGTGAAACGGTTCGGGCGCCGGTCGGTTCGTCCGTCGTCACGGAGGGCCTCCCACGGTATCATCCGGGCACGCCGGGCGCGCACCAGGTACTCCTGCAACCGTTTATAGGCCGCCTCCGTCTTCTCGTAACCGTGGTTGCCGACAAGCCGATAGAAGACCTGGCGGAGCGTGAGCGGCCAGTGCTCCCGGTATTCGGCAAGGACAGCCTCCACGGTGGACAGCACCTCTCGCGTCTTCATGTGTGGGCGCCAGTCACAGTACCCCTTCGCGCGGGGGTGGGTGTAGCCGTTGCCCCTCGTGCTCACGCTGCCACCTCCGGGCCGTTTGCGGGTGTTTGCGAGGATGCCACCGGGCGCGCGCCGTCCATGCGCTCGCGCAGCGCCAGCAGGTCGCCATGCTCCTGGCACCCCTCCAGGCCCACGAGCAGCGCCATGCCCTCGGCCAGGTGGTGGGCCGCCGCCTCTCGCTCGCGCCGGGTGCGCTCGGCGTCTCGCGCTGCTGCCGCCTGCGCCGCGCGGTCCACCGCACGCGCCGCGATCTCCTGCCGGCGCCGGGCCGCCCGCCGCAGGTCGTCTTCGTCAGCGAACAGTGCCAGGATGTTCACCTCGCCCAAGTCCTCTCCGCCGGCACGTCGAACAGTGCCGGGCCGCTCTCGCCCGTGTGCGTGGCGGCCACCAGCACGGGCGCCGTCTCACCTGCCGGGCCGGGCGCCGCTGTGGGCGTGCTCGCCGCCGCCAGCCAGGGCGCCGGGAACCCCGGCACCGGGGCGCCTCGCCGCCATTCCTCCAGCGTTCCGCGCCACAGGGCGGGCGGTTCGTGGATGCGCGCGGACACGACCGGGCGCTCGTCGCACTCGGGGCCGGGTTCGGCGTGGGCCAGGCCCAGACACGCCGGGCACCGGCCGTCCGTCCGGGTGTGGGTTTCGCACCGGGGTTCCCCGTGCCTGGTGAAGGCGAAGAGGGGTTGCGGGCACAGGCCGCACGTTGGCACCTCGGCACGCACCAGCGCCAGCAGTTCCTCCCGGTGCGCGCGGGCGTAGGCGTTCACGCGCTCGGAGAGGACGCCGGCAGGTGCCTGGCAGCGCAGTTCGGCACCCTCGGCTGTCACGACCGCGCCGCGTGCGCGAAGCTGGGTGAGGAACTCCGAGGGTGTCACCAAGTCACCTCCTCCGCCGGCGCGCCCTGGCCTTCGGCGTTTCCGGTATGTTCCTGCGAAGAGGGCGAATACCCCGAATACCCCGAATACCCCTCGTCAGAAACCGCATGACTACTAGGATCTTGGGCGCTCGGGGTATTCGCCCCCGGAAGCGAATAGGGCGAATACCCGGACGAATTACTGCTATTCGGGGTATTCGGGGTATTCGGGGTATTCGCTTGGATTACGGTAATAGCCGGAGGAACTACTCCTCAGCAGTCCGTTCTGCACTAGACACGAACATAGACGACCGATGGTTCCCCTCGGCGTGCCAAGGGCTTCGGCGATCCGGCTCTGAGACATCGGAGAGGTTGCTCCCTGCAACAGATTCAGGATCTCCTGGCGTTCCTCCGATTGCGTGTATTCCCTCGCATCCCCGAGGTAGGTCCAGATCCCTTGGTCGAAGCGCAGCGCAAGCTCCTGGTCGTCAATGTCGCGTCCGGTGACGTGGAGTGTTGCATCCCGTTCCATGCGGCTCCGCTTCTTCAGGACAAGCACCGCGTCGGCAACGCCGGTCAACCCGGTGCTTCCCGACACTTCATCCAGGAAGTCGCCCGAGGTAGCCTTTCGCCGGTGGTGAAGGACAACAAGCGCGACGTGGTGACTCAGGGCGAGGGTCTGGAGTGGCGCCATGTGCTCGGTGTCTTCCTGGTAGACGTTCGCCCGCCCGTTCACCTTTGGCCGGACACGCGCCCATGTGTCGATCACAACCATTCGCGCTGCGGGGTGTTCAGACAGCCAGCCGCCCAACTCCACCAGGCCGCCCGCGTCGAGACGGCTCCATTCAGTCCGAATGTGTAGGGTTTCCAGGCCCAACGCCGCGTCGTCAATCTGCTGAAGCCGGTTGCGAACCCGATGCAGGCTGTCCTCCAACGCCAGGCACAGCACCTCTCCCCCCTGTGCCACATCTATGCTGCCCAGGACCCTCCCGCCAGAAGCGACGGCGATCCCGATAGCCAGTGCAAGCCAGCTCTTGCCAACCTTCGGCGAACCCACGAGCAGGTTCAGCCCTTCATACAGGAGGTTGTGGACGATGCACACCGGCTCGGGAAAGACCATGCCTGCCAACTGAGCAGCCGTGAAGGTCTGAGGCAGCGTGCCGGAACGCAACCGGGCGCCAACGTCGCCAAGCCGCCTCTGTGCCTCCGCAAGCACGGTGGCAGCCGATGCGCCTCCGGCGATCTGGTCGGGGATGCTCTGCCCCAACTCGTGAAGGGTTCGGCAAGCGGCCCTATCGGCAACGATCCGCGCGTGGAACCCTACGTTCTCCGCCGTGGGAACGAAGTCCAGCGCCGCCATGACGCCGGGGAACCCGCCGACCGCTTCGCCAAGCCGCCGGCGGTCAATCTCCGCCCAGGTAATTTGCTCGTCAACCATCTGCCCGGCCTCGTGAAGCGCCGCCATGACGGTGAAGAGCACTTTGGGGTAAGTGTGGGTGAAATCGTCGGGGCGCAGGATCGCAGTGGCCTTCGGGATTGCCGTGTCCGGCTCATGCAGCATCGCGCTGACGACGGCCTTCTCAGCTTCCAGCGCCTGTGTGCTGTTGTGGATGCGTCTCACGCGCACCTCCTGTCGCGCCGGGCGGGTGTTCCGCTCTCCTCCGACAGGTGAACGTGCTCGCGGAGCCAGGTTTCGAGCGCGTAGGCGGGAACGCGCACACTTCGGCACCCAGGGATGCGGACGGTGGGGATGATGCCGCGTCGGCACCAACGGTAAACGAGCGAGGGAGACACGTCGAGCAGCGCGGCCACGGCGTCGGGTCGGAGGAGCAGTCGATCAGTCATCGCTCGCTGTCCTCCTCGCGTTGGGCGGGCGCCTCCGGCTCGTCGGCGCATTGCCGGGCACAGGCGCCCTCATCAAGGGGCCAAGTGTTGAGCGCGCGTCTCAGCACTACCTCTGCCTGGAGGTGTGCCGTCCGGCGCTCGCGCACCGCCTCGGCGATAAGCCGCCGGGCGGTCTCTTCGTCAACGTCGAATCTCAGTCGCATAGAAAAAGCCTCCTCGCATTACATTGTAGGCGAGGATGCTCAGAGCCGTCGCGGACATAATAGGACGTAAGTTACCGACCGCCCGTGCGATCCAGAAGCTCTTCCCAGGTGATGCCGAAGAGGGTCAGGTGCCTGCGGATTTCGCGCCCGAAGTTCTCATTGCCGAAGATCCATTCCTCAAGATCAGCCTCGGTGGGCACGCCCGCATGGCCTTTTCGAGCCTGCAGCGTGAGTGCGATCAGCTCATCGGCGTCCTTGATGAAACGCGGGCGGCCTCCCGTGCCCGGCTTGGGTCCGTAAACGCGCTGCCCGAGCACCCGCTTTCGGTACCACCGCTTCAGGGCCTGCGCTTGCCTGGCGAGCGCCGCATCGATGTCGCCCTCGGCAACCATGATGCAGTCGCCCGCGTGGTAGAGGGTGCGGGTATCGGCGCGCCCCGGCTGCCTCTCGTGCTCCACGCGCGCGACGGTGCCCAGGAGCCAGCCGGGGGCGGCGGTCGTGCGCTCGTGGATCTCCATGCCCAGGGCGCGGGCCAGCTTCGCCCGCCACCGTTGGGCGTCCTGCGGCATCCAGTCTCCCCGGGGTTCGGCCAGCGCCGGGCCGCCGTCCAGGTGCAGGGGGATTGCGAGGAGGAGTTGCGCCTCGGGGTCGCGCAGTGTCGTGGAACTGGTCTTCGGGCACCAGCGGGCGCAGGTCGGTGCGCGTCTGCAGCAGGAAGGGGTCTTCACGGAGGCGGGCCTGATCGCCCATGAGAGCATTGGACCAGCCGACAAGTGCCTGCTGGCCGGCGGGCAGGGGCCAGGCATCCCGCAGGTAGAAGTCCTTGGCGCAGGTGGGGAGGATGTATTCGCGGGCGAACGCTTCGGTGCTGAGGCGGAGGGCGCGTTGGCAAGGGAGGTGCGCGGGGGGCACGTTGCTGTAACCCGAGAGCCAGCGGTCGCAGGGGGGCGCGTCGGTATCCGCGAGGGCGCAGGCGCGCTGGCTGAAGGAAGGCGCCGGTTCACCGGCGAACTGGTCGGAGGACGGGGTTGGCATGGCGGCTTCTCCGTTCTTCCCGCCCCCGGTTGCCGCCGGGGGCGTTCTCTCTTCCACCTATTCCACACCCGCAGGGGGGCTTCCCGCCGTCGTCGGAGTCAAGCAACAGGGGGTGCCGAACGCGCTCAGACGCGCGTCCCTGCTTGCTGAAAGTCAAGCAACCGGTCAAGCAACCGGTCAAGCAACCGGGGAGCAAGACAGTCCAAACTATCCAAAACCGGCAGGATGGGAGGCGCCAAGAATGGCGTCATTACTAGGTTTGTGCGTCTCGGTGCGTGTCTATCCAGAGCGCCCGCTCGCATTCGTAATGCGCGGGTCAAGGGTTCGACTCCCCGCGTCGGCTCCATCCGGTGAGGCGCCAAAGAGCAAGGCAGGACGCGGGTTGCCGCGATCCTGCCTTCTCGTTCTACGGGCCGCCGCGCCACCCGTGATACGGATTGTGTCCCTTCCGATCCGGTTTGCGGTAGGGGCGAGCGTCGCTGCGGCGCCCGACCCGGAGAAGCGGGTCACGCCTTCAGGAGATCTCCCACGCCCTTGACCACTTTCTCCAGGAACTGGTCTGCAATGTCGGCGAGGGGCGCCTCACGCACATCCACCGTCCCGATGCGCCAGGGGCGGGGCGGGTGATCCCTGTACCTCGGCAAGTCCAGGTAGGCCGCCTCATACTCCTTCCCGGGAGTGAACCGGGAGACATCCACGGCCTCCGGGTGCAAGTGCTGGAGGACGGCGGCCTCCCGGACGGTGGCGTGCGGAGGTGACTCCATCGTCCCGAAGAGCGCGCCCGGAAAGACGACGAGAACGCGCACCGAGCCCTCCTGCCGGTAGTCGTCGGCGGCCTTGGCGACCATCTTCTCCTGGACCGATCCCCCGTGGGACGAGAGCAGGACAACGGTCTTGAACCCGACCTTCTCCAACTGCTTCAGGAGAGCGGTGAGGATCGGGCTGGCGACCTCCCGGGGGAAGTCAATGGTGCCCTCGTAGCCGCTGAACCCGGGGCTGCTGAAGTAGGTCGGCGGGAGGACGATCCCTCCGTACGTTCTCGCCAGCAGCCGGCAGATCTCCTGGCCGATCACGAAGTCACACCCCAGCGCGATGTGCTCGCCGTGCCACTCCAGAAGCCCGATCGGGACCCAGGCGGTGGGGTTCTCCTCCAGGACTTCGTGGAACTCCTTCACGAACATCCCGGCGTAGTCCACGTTCTTCATGTCACTGACATCCCTTCTCTCTCAGACGGACGCCAGGGCGTCCTGCATCCTCTTGAGGGCATCTTCCAGCGTCGCCCGCGGGCAGGCGATGTTGACCCGCTCGAATCCGTCTCCCTCTGGAGACCCGAAGAGATGACCCTCCACCAGGGCGAGACGCGCCCGTTCCCGCACCAGGCGCTGGAGGGCTTCCGCGTCCAGCCCGTAATCCCTGAAGTCGAGCCACACCAGGTAGGTGGCCTCGGGCTCGACCACCTTCACCCGGGGCACGTTCGCGGCGATGAACTCCTTCAGGAACGCCAGGTTGCCGGCGAGGTGCGCCATCAACTCGTCCAGCCATTCCTCGCCGTGGCGGTAGGCGGCGATGAGCGCCTCTATCCCGAAGAGGTTGGGTGCCCCGAGTCCGAGGCAAGCGATGGTGCGCCTGTACCGATCCCTCAGCTCCGGGCTCGCGATCACCAGGTTGGCCGCTTGCAGTCCCGCCAGGTTGAAGGTCTTGCTGGGGGCGGTGCAGGTGATGGACCGCAACAGGAACTCCTCGCTGAGGGAGCCGAAGGGAACGTGGCGGCGCCCCTCGTAGACGAGGTCGCAGTGGATCTCATCCGAAATGACCAGGATGTCGTGTGCGAA
The DNA here is from genome assembly GCA_016199585.1 of Armatimonadota bacterium. Classification (GTDB taxonomy): domain Bacteria; phylum Armatimonadota; class JAAZEB01; order JAAZEB01; family JAAZEB01; genus JACQGM01. The sequence goes on along the minus strand of JACQGM010000410.1, from coordinate 5,945 downwards.
GCAGATGTCGCCGACGCGCTCCAATTCCTCCGCGGTCCAGAGCCTCCCCACCGGGTTGTGGGGGCTGCAGAGGATCAGGAGGCGCGTGCCCGGCTCCGCGGCCTTCCGCTCCAGGTCCGCGTAATCCATGCGATAGACGTTCCCCTCGGACCTCAGGGGATTGTTGACCACCCTCCGCCCGTTCCTCTCGATGGCGCTCATGAAGGGGTGGTAGACCGGCTTCTGGACGATGACGCCCTCTCCCGGCTTGGTGAAGGTTTGGATGAGGAGGTTCAGCGCCGGCACGATCCCCGTGGCCGTGACGATCCATTCGGGGGCGATGCGCCAGAAGTGGCGCCGGGCGAACCAGTCGGTCACCGCCTGGTAGTACTCCGGCATCGGGGTCGTGTACCCGTAGACGCCGTGCTGCGCCCTTCGCACCAGCGCCGCCACCACTTCCGGCGGCGACTCGAAGTCCATGTCCGCCACCCAGAGGGGGAGGATGCCGGTCGCGCCGAAGCGGGCGTCCAACCGGTCCCACTTGAGGGAGCCGGTTCCGGTGCGGTCTATGATCCTGTCGAAGTCGAACCTCATCTGCCTTGCCCCAGCCACGCCAGCACCTGCGAGTCGGGGGCCACCTCGCGCGAGACGCGCAGGTGGTCCGGCGCGCCCGCGGCCTGGTAGGCGGCGGATACCCGCTCGACCGGGAAGGCCGGGTGCGCGCGGTGGAGCAGGAGTCGGGCCGGCGCGGCGAGGACCGCGGCGGCCCGCAGGTCCCCGGCGCGCCGCAGGCAGGGAACGTTCAGGTCGGCCAGGAAGCGCGCGTCGTCGCCCGGGTCGAAGGCATCCAGGTCGAGCGCGGCGGCCTCCACCCTCCCGTCCAGCGCGCACGCCAGGAGGCCCCAGACACCGGCCGTGCCGATGCCGACCAGGCGCGTCTGCGACACCTCGGGCCGGGAGCGAAGGAACTGGAGCGCCGTCAGGATGTCCTGCACGCGGTGACCCGTGTCCGTGATGTTATAGGTGGCGGGGTAGCGGATCTCGCTCAGCTCCGCCTTGCGCGACGCGGGCGCGACCGACCGCCCGGTGAGAAAGGCGTCTATGAGCAGCACGGCGCCCCCTTGCCTCAGGAGAGCCTCGACCAGGGGTGACAGTCGCCCCGCCGCTTCGTCATACAGGGCGCGGGTGCCCTCCGGGTGCGCCACCAGCGTGGCGGCCGCGGGTCGGCCAACGCCACGGCGCGAGAGAAAGAGGGCGGGCACTCGGTCGCCCCGGCCCTCGCGCTCCAGCAGGAGGCGCTCCACATCCACGCCTGCCGGCGCGGCGGGGCCCGCGTCCACCGAGCGCGCAACCCCCTGCGATGCCGGCGGTGGCGCGGCACCGAGGCTGTGGCGCAGCGCGGGCCCGTAGACGCTGCGGAAGCGGCCCAGGCTCTCCGGTGTGGTGGGCCAGTGGGCCTCGAGCTGCGCCTCGCTGCGGGCGATGAGCGAGCGCGTCAGGCCCGGACCATCCAGGCGATCCGGCGGACGCTCGTCGCCGGCGAAGACGCGCAGGGCCTGGATGTCGCCCAGGTCCGCCGGGCGCTCCCGGCGAAGCTCGGGGTCCTCGGTGCCGAGGAGCCAGCGTCCGAACCACGCATAGACGGCGGCGCGGCTCGCCGCGTTGTAGTTGTGGGGCGCCTCGTAGCGCACGGCGCTCACCCTCTCCTCGGCGCCCATGAGCCGGTAGACCTGCCGGAGAGCGGGATACTCCTCCTCCAGGGTGTCCTTGGTCCAGTCCCCGGTGGCCGCCACGAGGATGAGGGGGCGCGGCGCGGTCAGGGCGCCGATGTCCACGTTGGTGGCGTCCACGCGCAGGTTGGGGGGGTTCTCGCAGGTGCAGCCGCCCTGCATCTGGAGCGAGAGCATGCAGACCGGCGCCGCCACGGCGACGCGCTCGTCCACGGCGGAGAGGAAGTAGGTCTGGGTGCCCCCGCCGGAGGCGCCGGTGCAGGCGAGACGCCGGGGGTCAACATCAGGAAGGGACTCCAGGAAGTCGAGCACGCGGATGCTGTTCCAGAGCTGGAGCCCCCCCACGCTGATCCCCCAGAGCGCGTTGAGGGCGTCGTCGTACTCCCGGTGCGAGACCGGATCGGTATCATTGTAGCCGATCATGTCGTAGGCGAAGGCGACGCAGCCCATGCGAGCGAAGGCGACGCAGCGCAGCGGGGTGGAGCCGGTCTCGCGGTGCGAGAGACGGCCCTCGGTGGAGTGGCCGTGCGGGTTCGCGATGGCCGGGAAGGGGCCTTCCTTCCCCTTCGGGCGGTAGAGGTTCCCGCCGAGGTAGAAGCCCGGCAGCGTCTCCAGCGCCACCTTTTCGATGGTGTAGTCGTCGCCCTCCACGCGCCCGAAGATGCGCGCGTTCAGGGGCGTGCGCTCCGGCATCGGGAGCAGGCCGCAGCAGGCGAGCACGTGCTCGCGGAGGTCGCGCCCCCGCTCTCGCCAGGCGGCCAGCGACTCGCAGCTCGGGGCGGGGTAGTGCAGGTTCAGGTGCCGCACGACCACGGCGCGGCGGTCATATTCCTCCATCGGGACGGACATGGATACTCTCTCCTTCTCAGGCTCAGGGCAGCCGCCGCGGCCAGCACGCGCTCAACCGCCCGCGGGGCGGGATCACGACCTGCTCCGGAACCGCGTCAGCCGCCTCCTGCCCGGTCGCCCGGGCTTCGCCTTCGGTCACGGTCGCCCGGCCCGCCTCGCGCGTCCACCGGTTGCGGACGGTGGCCGGGCGTATGGTTCTCGCAGGAGGGGCGGTTTCCTTCCGGGGACGATCTGGCGCTCGCCCGCACGCTCTAGGCGGCCCGCTGGAGCTGCTTCCGTGTAGGGGCGGATCGCGTGTCCGCCCACCCCCCGGATGCACCACCTACCGATCGGCAAACAGCAACTCCTCCACCTCCTCGGCCGTGATCTCGCCGCGGGCAAGCCCTTCGAGGATCTTCAGGCGCGCATCCGGCGGGGTCTCGCCGCCAGTGGGCGAGGTCGTCTCCGCCGCCTCCGGCGGGGCCGACTCAGGACATCGCTCCTCGGGGGCGCCGGCACTGGCCTCATCGGGCACAGACTCCTCCCGGGCGCCCGGCGCGGCGCGCCGCAGCCGCACTTCGCCGGCGCCGGTGCCCAGCTTCACTCGTGCCCGCCGGCTCTCCTCGCCGAAGCCCCCCACCATGCGCTGGCTCCCGACCGCTCGGGGCCCGTGCCGGCCCACCTGCACCAGCGGCCAGTCGCTCTTCACCGCCCCGATGCCGGTCACCGCCTCCACCTGGGCCGCGGCGTCGCCGGGGAGCGCCAGCGTCACGTTGCCGACGCCGGACTGCAAGCCGTGCTCGCCCTCCGCCAGGGCCGCATCGGCATCGATGTTCCCGGCGCCCGTATGGACGCTCAGATGCTGGAGCCGCGTGCCCCGGAGATGGATGTTCCCGACGCCCGTGTTCGCGTCCAGACTCTCCGCCTCCGGCGCCTCGATCTTGAGATTGCCACAGCCGGTGTGTGCCCGCACGGAGCGGGCCGCCGCCGCCAGGTGGACGTTGCCGACCCCCGTGCCTGCATCCAGGCGAGCCAGCGATGCCGGGACCGTCAGCGCGAGCGCGGCATGGCGGCGCGGGACATCGGGGCCTTCCTGGCGCACGGAGAGGACTTCCCCCTCGCGAGCGATGGTGAGCGTGTCGGGGTCAATCGCCCGGCCCTGCAGGAGTACCGCATCCGCCTCTCCCGGAACAACGCGGAGGTTGCCCACCTTCAGCAACACGCGCAGCGCCGTGGCACCTTCGAGGGGGATCTCCCGCGTGAACTCAGCAGGAACGGTCTCCGCGTCCCTGGCGGTCCTTGCGGCGTCCCTGGCGGCCCTTACGGCGTCCCTAGCGGCCCTAGCGGCGTCCCTAGCGTAGACCGCTCCTGGCCGGGCCTGGCTAGCCAACTGGCCAGCCATCTCGGCGAGACGGGCCCCGTGCTTAGCGAGGTCACCGGAGATCTGCGGCAGGACTACGCCAAGGGGCAGCCCGGTGGACAGGCCACGGTTCAGCTCCGCGAAGACATCTTCCCCGGTCACGCCCTTCAGGTTCGCGCGGGAGAAGTCGGCGCCCTCGGTGTTGGCGCCGCGCAGGTCGGCACCTTCCAGGTTGGCGCGCTCCAGGCAAGCGCCGCGTAAATCCGCCTCCCGGAGGTCGGCGTCCGCCAGGTGAGACCTCTCCAAGGAAGCGCCCTCCAGTCGCGCCCGCCGCAGATTGGCGCCGGCGAGCTGGGCGCGGTCCAGGCTGGCTCCCTCCAGGTTGGCGCCCTCCAGGTTGGCGCCACCGAGCTGGGCGCGCTCCAGGTCCGCCTGGGAGAAGTCCGCACCCTCACATCGGCTACCACTCAGGTCGGCACGCCCCAGATAGGCACCCACCAGACGTGCCCCCGTCAGACGCGCCCCTGCGAGCGTGGCCCTATCGAGACTGGCCTCGCTCAAGTCGAGGCCGCCCGTCTCCGCCACCAGCCACACCGGCGTCTCGACCGAGCCGGCCTCCCCGAGACGCGCGCGCTCGGCCGCGAGGGCCTCGGGGCCGGCGTCCAGACCGCGAAGGTCCGCCCGGCTCAGGTCGAGGCCGCGCGGACCCCCATTCGCCGTGATGAGCTCCAGGAGCTCGCGCAGGCTATAAGCTGCCATGGTACTGCATCCTTTCTGAGGACCGGTCGGCGCAAGGACGCCGAGGATAGCCGGCACAAGCCAGATCGCCACCATGCTGCACCTCCCGGAGGGTCGCTCGCCGCCTCAATCCTCCGTCGGCGGGGTCTCCTCCCCCGTGGGGCCAGCGGCCCGCGCGCGCAGGCGTGCGAGCCCCTGCTTCGGGGAGAGACGCCCTTCGGCGATCAGGCGGAGCACCTCGCGGCGTGCCTCCGCCTCCGCCCCCGCGCCCCCGCGCGGCTCCGGCTCGGAGGGCACCGGGGCGCCTGCCAGGCGCTCGGCAATCTCCTCCAGCTTCCCGCGCACCGTCGGGTAGGAGACACCGAGCGACTTCTCCATCTCCCGCAGGTTCCCGCGCTTCTCGACGAAGAGCTGCGCGAAGACGAGCTGCTCCGCCGTCAAGGCACAGAACGCGCAGGGGCGGTAGCGGCTGCGCACCTGCGTCCCGCACGCCCCGCACGCCACCTCCGTGATCATCAGCGAGCCGCCGCACGTGGGGCATTCTTCGAGTATCTTGCGCACGCTGGCCCTCCAATCGCTTGATATTATACATCTATTCCTCAGTGATGTCAAGTGATTAATGAAATAATCTGATCATCTCTGCGACTCCGAAGGATGGGGCCACACGGGGGCGCCCCACCGGGCTCCTGCCGCCCTGCCGCCCGCTGCCTTGACGCCCTATGATGCTATGTCCAATTTGGGTGTCACTTTCCCCCCGGAACAGACGTTCGTTACGTGGCGTAGTGTATGTCTGTTCGCCGCTCTTCCCCGTTCACGGCGCCGCGCTTCATGTCAGCGAGTGGCGTGAACGGGGAAGGGCGTGCGACGGTCGGTGGGTTGCGGCTTGCATCCCTTGTTGCGTCTGTGAGGGGAAAGTGCCGATGGGTTGGTTACCCATTTTCCGCTCCCCCGCCGTCAGAGCGCTTCCAACGGCGCGGGGTCTCGCCGCTGGCCCTGCGCCCTCTGGCTTCGGCGGGGCGGCAGGCTGTCTGGTGGAGCGGTTTCGCCTCTCGGCGCTCCTGCCGACGGCCCGGGCCAAGACAAGTATTGCCGATGATGCTCGCTACACCATGCCAGGCCCACACCACACCGCTTCAAGAGGTGCAACTCAGCCGCTATCTGCTCCAGGGCGGCGTGGAGCCAGCGCTTGCTTGAGACAGAGAACCGCCTTTCTCCCCTCATGCGTTAGAGAGAGCCGCGAACTCCATGATCTCCCGGATCTGCTGTTGCACCGGCCGAAGCCGCGGGTAGTGCACTTCCTCTTTGCCATT